>JABDEJ010000089.1 GCA_013287095.1 Bacteroidota bacterium
AATATCCTTCTTTTGTGGTGGAATGCTGGAATCCACCAATAAAAATACGTTTTTCAGGTTGTCTCTATAGAGAAAATATTCGTGGATATTTTTCAACCAGAGTTCTCGTTGCAATTGGGAAATCTGTGCAAATCCATATCCAGGCAAGTCAACCAGGTACCAGGCTTCATTGATCAAAAAATGATTGATATTGCGTGTTTTGCCCGGTTTTTTGGAAGTCAGGGCCAGTTTATTATGCCCCGTAATCATATTAATCAGGGACGATTTACCCACATTTGATCTTCCGATAAATGCAAATTCGGGCAAGGATGTTACAGGGCAACCTTTTATATCAGGACAGCTTTGAATATATTTTGCGGAATGGATTTGCAAGAGTTGGATTGATTATTGTTGGAAAAGAAAGCAAAATTAGGCAAACCGATTTACTTTGCCCTGACCCTAAAGGGAATCTCCGCATGTTCTATTATGATTTTTATTCTTATAATAATGACTTGATAACTTTCAGCAAGAAAGATCAACATCCAAAATATTGAAGAATAGTCACCAATGGTTCCCTTTAGGGTCAGGGCAATACGCCGAAAAGATATGCGAAGCAATAGTTTTAGTCTTGAATGACTCTCATATTGTTTTGGTTAATCTTTATTGGTGTAAATTTGCTCAATATTATAAGCTAAGTATTTGAAACAGGTTCTTCCATATTCAGGTTCCATTGCCACTAAAAGCGAACAGGTAGGTAAAATGTTTGACGACATTTCACCCAGTTATGACTTTTTGAACCATACCCTTAGTTTTGGGATCGACAAGCTCTGGCGAAAAAAAGTTGTGAAACTTGTAAATGCAAGCCATCCTGATTCTATTCTCGATATTGCCACTGGTACAGGGGACCTTGCCATTGCCCTTGCCAAAACCGATACCGGTATGATAACTGGTGTAGATATATCAGAAGGGATGCTGAAAATAGGCCGGGAAAAGGTTTATGCCAAAGGCCTTCAAAACAAGGTTGTGCTGGAGCAGGGCAATTCGGAATTTTTACGTTTTGCTGACAATAGTTTTGATGCCGTAACCGTTAGTTTTGGAGTCAGGAATTTTGAAAATATCAATAAAGGTTTGACTGAGATTTTCCGGGTATTGAAACCTGGTGGGTCATTGACCATTCTTGAGTTTTCACATCCCGGATCGTTTCCAATGAAACAACTATATCATATATACTTTACAATAATCTGTCCGGCATTCGGAAGGGTGGTTTCTAAAAACCCCAGGGCGTATTCGTATCTGCACGAATCAGTAGCTGCATTCCCATCAGGACAGGATTTTATTAATCTTTTAACAGAAACAGGTTTCAATAACACCTCATGGAAAGCTTTAACATTAGGAATATCTACCATATACAGCGCCAGAAAATAGTAATTATCCTATTGGTGTTGTTTTGTGCCGGCAAGGCTTCCGGCCAGGCCCTCAATAAGCAGTTCTATGAATATGACCGTTTCATCCATTTTGGCTTTACCATTGGGTTTAATTATTCGTCATTGAAATACGATTTTAACCCAAAATACTGGCCAAACCATCAAACCCCTGCGGATACCATTTTAAAGGTAAACGCACAAGGAACAGCAGGATTTACCCTTGGAGCTGTTTGCGATCTTCATCTTGGCGCACCTAAAAGTTTTCTAAGGGATCATTTCGATCTCAGGGTTATACCAACCCTTTGCCTCACGGAGCGGGATTTTTATTTTACAATGAAAGACCAAAGTATCACTACAAAGCAGATTGAAAGTGCATTTGTTGATGCCCCGGTTTTGTTGAAAATGAAATCGGACCGTTTCGGAAATTTGCGTTTTTATGTGATTGGAGGCGGAGAGTATTCTTATGACCTTTCGTCAACCGCAGGAGCAGCAATTAACCCTGCCAACCCAAAGATATCAATATACCCAAACAACATTGCCTATCAGTTTGGGGCAGGACTTGATATGTATTTCCCGTTCTTTAAATTCTCACCTGAAATCAAGATCTCCCAGGGTCTTAATAATGTCCTGGTTCCTCAGAATACGATCTACTCAAATATTTTTAGCCGATTCAGGTCTAATTTTGTGTATTTCTCGCTGTATTTTGAAGGGTAAGCCAATTAAATTCATAGGGGCTTACATGAATTTTGATTGTAAGGTACCAGCAACATATTTGTAACTCGTCTTAGCTACTGATGTACTGATGCTATCAGTTTGAGCACCTTTTACTCCCGTTTATTTTTAAGTAATTCAATATCCCTGATCAGGTTTTGAAGCTGCATTTCAATTCCGGTTAGGACAGTTTGCGTCTTTTCTCCATAGACCAGGTGCTTGCCGTCGCCTTTTTCAATGTCGTCCACGTCTCCCTGTATTTCATCTATATCTTCCTGAATTTCATCAATATCCTTTTGTATTTCATCTACGTCTTCCTGCATTTCATCTACATCTACCTGAATCTCGTCAATATCTTTTTCCACTTCTTTCAAACTGTGAGTGTTGCGATTTACAGCCATCTGTATAAAAATAGCCATGTATATTGCCTCGAGGGATACAACCGTTGTAACAACTAATAAAACATGATCAAGCCCTATGCCAAAAAGTGTCAGAGCAAAACTGACTGTAAAAAGAATCGTGTGCACTATAAGGGAAGATACTGAGCCGATCCACATCATTGCACGGTCAACAAAACTATTTTGTGGAGTGGTCTCAGTCATGATGGTATTTAGCAAGAAGATTAGCGCACTAAACTTCTATTTCGCAAACGAAACAGCCCTCTTCTCTCTTATCACAGTAACTTTAATCTGTCCTGGATAGGTCATTTCTTCCTGTATTTTGGATGAAATATCGTAAGCCAGGGTATCTGCATCGGTATCCGAAACCTTTTCGCTTTCTACTATGACCCGCAATTCGCGGCCTGCCTGGATAGCATAGGTCTTTTGAACGCCATCATAAGACATCGCTATCGTTTCGAGGTCTTTCAGCCTTTTGATATAAGATTCGAATACTTCTCTTCTCGCACCCGGCCTGGCACCCGACATCGCATCACAAACCTGAATGATGGGCGAGATAGGATCCGTCATTTCCATTTCATCGTGGTGAGCGCCAATAGCGTTGACGATCGAGGGGTGTTCTTTGAATTTTTCAGCAAGCCTGGCACCTAACAATGCGTGCGGCAACTCCGGATCCTCATCAGATACCTTGCCTATATCGTGAAGCAAACCAGCCCTCTTGGCCATTTTTGCATTCATTCCAAGTTCTGCCGCCATAATCGCACAGAAATTAGCTACTTCGCGACTGTGCTGTAAAAGGTTTTGACCATAAGAAGAGCGGTATCTCATTTTACCTACTAAACGTACCAGTTCCGGATGCAAACCATGTACACCAAGGTCAATACAGGTTCTTTCGCCTATTTCTACCAGTTCCTCTTCAATTTGTTTCCGGGTTTTCTCCACTACTTCTTCAATACGTGCAGGATGGATACGACCATCTGACACGAGCCTGTGCAATGCAAGTCGGGCAATTTCCCTTCTTACGGGGTCAAATGCTGATAAAATAATCGCTTCCGGTGTATCGTCAACGATGATTTCTACGCCTGTGGCAGCTTCCAGTGCACGGATGTTACGACCTTCACGGCCAATGATACGGCCTTTTATTTCATCATTTTCAATATTAAATACGGATATGCAGTTTTCAATGGCCTGCTCTGTAGCTACCCTTTGAACAGTTTGCATCACGATTTTCTTCGCTTCTTTGGTAGCAGTAAGCTTGGCTTCATCAATGATATCCTTGATATAACCCTTGGATTTTGATTTTGCCTCTTCCTTAAGACTCTCAATAAGCTGTTGTTTAGCATCTTCGCCTGTCATACCGGCTATTTTTTCAAGCTGGGTCACCTGTTGCTTGTGCATTTTGTCCACTTCATCCTTGCGGATCTGCATAGCTTCGGATTGCTTGGCGAGTTTCGACTTGAACTCCTCTACTTCATTTTCTTTTCTTTGAAGCTCTTCGAGTTTTTTATTGATGGTTTGCTCTTTTTGCTTTACCCGGTTTTCGTTGGCTACAATGCCCTGGTTTCTTTTGTTTACTTCTTCCTCATGCTCCGCCTTCATCTTTAGAAAGTTCTCACGGGTTTCGAGGATTTTGTTTTTCTTGATGATTTCAGCCTTTTCATTTACTTCATCCAGCATTTCCTTCTCTTTCTTCTGGAGATCTACATCATTGGCTTTGATCTTTCCTGATAGTGCGCTTTTGGTGATGAAAAAAGTAACTACTGCGCCAACAACCAGCGCACCGATAATTAATAAAATGTCCATTCTACATAGATATTTATAGGTTATACAAAATGCAGGGACTAAACCGGGTATCAATCAGGAACCTGATAGCTAAAGAAGATGGCGAATAAAAGGAAGGATTAAACCCTGATGCGGGCCTTATATTTCTAAAAGCATTTTTTCCATTTCGGCAATATCGCTCGAAATATTAATATCTTCAATCCATTGTTTGTCTTTGAATTGAATAATCTCGACTGCGAATTGCAAAGCTACCATTGATAAAAGATTGGCCTTATCTGCGAGTTGATAATCATCCCGGTAAGCCCTTACTTTATCATTTACCATTTTGGCAGCCATCCTGATTTTTGGTTCATCCTCCACTGTCACTTTCAGAGGGTAAACCACATCAGCTATATTTACTTTTATAGAAACGTCATCCATCATTTACACGCCGGTTAATCCTTCAACAAAGCAATAACCGCTTCAATTTCTCTGATATACTCGTCCAGCCTTTGCCTGAGGTCGGCTGCTTTCCCTGCTCCGTCTTCCTCAAGCGCTCTGCTCAAGTGCAAATTTATATCCTTATTTTGTATTTCCTCAATTTTTTTATTCGCCGCACCCAATTCGTCCAAAAGCCTTTTGTTTTCAATGTCAAGGCTTTTATTCTCAGATTTGAGTTGAAGATATTGCACCGACAGCCTGGCAATTTTCTTCTTTATCTCGCCGATGCGGCTATTCTGATTCTCTATTCCGGGCATTATGAGCGGATTTTAACCCCAAGTTCGTTTTCGAGCCTGTAAACTATTTTTGAAATGATTTTGTCAACCGTTTTGTCCTCAAGGGTCTGGGTTTTGTCTTCAAATTCCATCCGCACGGCGTAAGATTTGAAGCCTTCTCCAACCTGGTTTCCCTTGTAAACATCAAATATGGATATTTTCTTCAGGATTTTATTTTCCGCCTTTTCAATCAAACCCCTTATGCTTGCGTATGTCAACTCCTCAGGGACGATCAGGGCAAGATCTCTCTCAACCTTCGGGAATTTGGATATGGCATCATATTTTAATTCCTTCTTGCGGGCTTTGAGGAGCGCTTTCGCATCAAACTGGGCATAAAACACTTCCTGGCCTATATCTATTTGTTTTAGAAGTGAATCAGAAAGCCTGCCGACCCTGGCAATCGTTTTCTGACCAGAGCCCTGAAATGATAGTCCATAACTGAACAGAGAATTTTCAAAAGGCTGTGATTGAAGATCATTTTGTCCCGACAGCGTTAAAATGGCTTCAAAAATGCTCTTTATATCGTAGAAATCTAGTTTCTTAGCCTTGTTTTTCCAGTTTTCAGGATTAGCATTCCCGGTCATCCATAAACCAAGACGGTATTCCTGTTTAAAACTGCCATTTTCGCCACTGTGAACGTAATCCCAGTTAAATATTCTGAGGTCATGTCTTTGGCGGTTCAGGTTATGTTGTAATGCCCTCAAGCCTGGAATGAGTATGTTGTTTTTAACAAAACCGAGATCAGAACTAATAGGATTAATAACCGGTATCGATATTTTCTCGTCAAAAATCTTATTGTCCTCTTCTTTTACAAAGCTCAGCATATAGGTTTCGTAAAAACCCTGGTCAATCAAAAGGGAACTGATCCGCTTTTTCAGTTTTTCAGAATGATACAGTTTGTCAACCTGGAGAATAGATTTGATCTGTTTCGTAACCGGAATCTTATCAAATGAATAAATCCGCAAAATTTCTTCGACTACATCTATCGGTCTTTTGACATCGGTTTTGAAGCTTGGTATCTCTATCAGCAAACCATCCTTTTGTTCTTCAATAATGTCAAATTCCAGTCCCAATAATATATTTTTAACGTCCTCTACAGGTATTTCCATCCCGGCAACACTGTTCAGGTATTTGAAGTAAAACTTTAATTGAATAGATTTAATAAGTTCAGAAACATTGTAATAAGGGTCATTTACTTCGCCACCTGCTATTTCCATAATAAGGGTTGCCACCCTGCCGAGTGCCGTAAGGGTTATCATTGGATCAGCACCGCGCTCGTATCGAAACGAAGCGTCTGTAAATAATTGGTGCTTCCGACTCGTTCTTCTAATAACGGATGGGTTGAAATAAGCGCTCTCAATAAAAATGTCCTTAGTTTCTGAATTAATACCTGATTTCAACCCGCCAAAGACGCCCGCGATGGCCATCGGTTCATTAGCATTGCAGATCATAAGTTCGGTGCCATCCATTTTCCGCTCCTGCTTGTCGAGGGTAATAAAAACAGTACCTGGTTCAGACCTTTTTACAATGATTTTGTTTCCTTCAATTTTAGAGAGGTCAAAAGCATGAAGTGGCTGTCCCATTTCATGCAATACAAAATTAGTGGCATCCACAATATTGTTAATGGGCTTGAGACCAACGGCCATTAAATAATGCTGGAGCCAGGGCGGGGAATCCTTTACGGTAATGTTTTTAATAATCAGCCCGGAATAGCGGGGACACGCTTCTGTATCTTCTATGGCTATTTCAATTTGACGTTGAACCGATGGCCCAGGTGTCCATTTGAGTTCAATGGGTGGATTAGAAATAGCTTCAGGATATTTCAGCTTCTTACCCAATAAAGCAGCAAGGTCCCTTGCAACACCAATATGAGAAGCGGCATCAACCCTATTGGGGGTAAGCCCGATTTCGAGAATCCAATCCTGGTATCCATTTAAATATTCAGCAACAGGATGACCTGGAGTTGCATTTTCGTCAAGGATCAATAACCCCGCATGGCTTTCACCAAGGCCAATTTCATCTTCAGCACAGAGCATACCTTCGGAAAACTCGCCTCTTATTTTTGATTTTTTGATAACAAATGGCTCCCTGGTTAATGGATTCACGGTCACTCCTTCCCGGGCAACGATCACTTTTTGCCCTGCTGCTACGTTTGGCGCACCACACACAATACTTAATGGCTCACCATTGCCAACATCCACTTTTGTAAGTTTGAGCAGGTCCGCATTGGGGTGCTGTTGCAATTCCAAAATATGACCCGCAATCAGGTTTTCAATGCCTTTGGGCAAAGTGGAATAATGTTCCAATCCTTCCACCTCAAGTCCGACACTGGTGAGTTTTTCGGCGGTCTCCTGCGGATTAAGTCCTGTATCTATATAATTGGAAAGCCAGTTGTAGGATATTTTCATAAATCAATCTAATGCCTTGTAATGACTTGCAAAAGTAAGATAAAATAGGGTTCTGAGCGAGAATGGTTCTTGCGTAAACTTGTTTTGGCCTTACCTCTATTATCCAAAATTCAGCCTTTACCTTTTACTGTCCGCTGACTCCAAATTTTATTAATTTCGACAGCTGAATTAAAGCCATTCATAAAGAGTGAATTCCATAACCATTCAAAATACAAACATTCCTGCTCTTGGTCTCGGTACCTATGATTTAAGAGGAATGGACTGCGAAACAGCGGTTGAATCGGCACTAGAACTGGGTTATCGGCACATAGATACAGCTGAAATGTATGCCAATGAGGGCGAGATTGGTAATGTTCTGAAAAGGTCATCCATCCCGCGCAATGAACTATTTATCACGACAAAAGTCTGGCCCAACCATTATACGGAAAACCTGTTTTTTAAATCTGTCGCTCAAAGCCTTAAGTCTCTTAAACTTGACCAGGTTGACCTGCTTTTGCTGCACTGGCCCAGGGACAATAAAACAAATATCCAGGCCACGGAATATCTACTTGAATGTTATCATAGAGGCTATGCAAAACATGTAGGTGTCAGCAATTTTGATATTGAACAGTTAAAACAGGCCCAAAGACAAGCTCCCATATTTTGCAATCAGTTCATATACCATCCTTATC
>JABDEJ010000090.1 GCA_013287095.1 Bacteroidota bacterium
CACAATGAGCTTGAAAAGAGGAATCGTTTTTTCTTCTACATTTATTATAGCGCCGATCGCTTATTTTCTGGTTATTGCATTTTACCTTCATCAAAGCATTTCATTTTATAATATCATTCATTTTGTTTTTCATGATTATTACATAGGTGATGCCAGAATCCATGTAGGATATGATAATTTTATTTTAGGCTTTATTAGTTTTATCAGGACCTTTTACCAGCTTCATGGGCAAATTGTAGTTATGGTGAAGAATCATTTGTATTGGATAATTCCAGGCATTATCACAGGCATTTTATTATTGATAGGCAGTGTATTCTTAGTAAGTCGTTTAAAAAGCCATAAGGTATCAGTCAGATGGTCAAATCAGGACTTGATCATCAAAACACATCTTCTTATTTTCGCGTTTCAGCTGGCTTTTGCCATCTATAGTGTTGGCAATGCAGAATTTATGGTCATGCTTCCGGCCCTTTTGGCTATCATTATTGCTAAAACCGATTGGGTGCCTGTTAAATCACTTCTCCTCTTTGCTATCGCGTTGTTTATATGGAATTTCAGCTATGGCATCATTCCAAATAATAGGATGCATTTCAATGCAGATGAAAAGGTTGCACAGTTTATGATTGACCATCCAATAGACCGATTTATTGTAGCACAACCGGAAATAGTTTCCAATCAATATTATTACAAAATTGGACACTGGCCCAAGAATCTATGGCTTTCATTGGCTACATACAAAGAGCGTGGTTCTATGCCTATATTGAAATACCAGGTTGATAGTTTCCTGAGTGCTGGAGGAATCATATATACAGATTATACTGGTATGCCAAGAATAATGAACAGGGCAACCATGTTATATGACAACCAGGATTTTTTTAATAACTATAACCTGAAAGATACCGTGGCTGTTTTTGAAACGGATGCAGGGAAGCATTCTATTTTGAAGATTACTGCTCAATATGTTGAGTAATCTTTCAATTAAGAACTTTTTATTTATGTTTGCCGTATAGTTTCATAACCATGAAAGAAGAAAGTAAAATCATATCATTATTGGCCAATCTTTTATTGCGGTCAGACGGTCATAAAGTTATGTTGGAAAAATTGGTTGAAGGACAAAATAAAATCAACCTGGCATTAAATGAGCTTCTCTTAGCTCAGATGCAAATAGTTAAGGACATTAACAAAAACGTCAAGTTTGATGGAAATGCCCAATAGATTGAAAATTAGGGTGTACTAAAGTCCGGTCAATTTTTATTAATCTTTTGCTTCTTGCTTTTTTGAAGGTTCCATCATCGCTGCAAACAAAAACGGCATCGCAAAAATAAAATAGGATATATCTATCCTGCTATTAATAAATGCCACAGATCCCTCTGTTACAATCATATAAACGAAGTAAGCTGCAACGGTTAGAAATAGCATTAATCCGCTGTATTGATAAATATTTAACCTGCTTTTTATACTTAATCCTAAGCCAAGACAAACCAAAAGAACAATCGCTATCACAAAACCAGGCAGAAAATGTTGTTCCTGTAGCGTAAACGGGTTATAGAAAACAAACAAACTGTAATTCCACAAAGCAAATGGGAGCAGGGTTAGAGCAAAGGTTATTGATAATATAGTCCCAATAATTACAAGTTCACGCCATTTCTTCTCTTTCAAAAACAGGTTTGAATAAAGGATCAAAAGAGGCAATATGGCTAAGCCGCGCGTGGAAAGTAATAAGCCTCCGGCAACGCCTGCAATTATAAGATTCCTGGTATTGAATGTCTTGATTCCCAACAACCACCATACATAAAGCAATAGGAGGGAACTGTTTACAAGGATGGTGCTACGGGTAGTTAATTCCCAGATGATAGATGTAGATAACAGCAACATAAAAACCATTGATGCTTTTTTATTAGAATCAGCCTTTTGTCGAAAAATGAAAAAAAGCATTAAAACAAGTCCCAAAAGGCTGAAATAGCCAATTTGATGCATGAAATAAAAGGGGAGGGCCAGCAAAAAATAAAATGGAAAGGGCCCGGGTGCATTTCCCATGTGGGACTTAGCCAGATATGGGAATTTCCCCGCGAAAAAATAGTCCCAGAAGGAAGTTATGACAGACCATCGGTCCACATTTAGTTTCTGAGGGTTAGTTGCGGATAGGAAATAAATATCTGCCAAACAGTATATTGCAATCACTACATACAGAATTGCGCCGGTATATTTCTTTGGCAAAATAATTTTTATAACAAATGGGATGCTAAACAAAAGAACTGAATAGATGATGGTTATTAAAACAGGGTGCGAACTGAACCTTATACCATATTTATAAGTGAACAAGGCATTGATGATACAAATGATAATGATCGGCAGCCAGTTGGATTTTCTGAAAGGCAATATTGTGCTTCTTAGGTTCGTCACAAAGGTAGTTTTATTGGTATCATGTACGGCCTTTAAGCCCGAAGTACAGAAATTTGATCAACCAATTTCAAATTTCAAATTACTTTTCTTACCTTTGCGGGCTAAAACAAAATTTTATACTCATTCCGGATGATCAAAGTAACGATTAAAGAAAACGAACCCATTGACAAAGCCCTTAAACGCTTTAAGAAAAAACTTGAAAAGGCAGGCGTTATAAAGGAATACAGAAACCGTCAGTTTTTTGTCAAGGAATCCGTTACCAAGCGTACAGCGATAGGCAAGGCCATTTATCGCCAACACTTTTTGGAAGACCAGGAAGCCTAATTAAAAAATTACCGCTTACCTTCTCATTCAGGAGAAGGAATCAGGATGAGGCTAAGCAAAATTTCATTATATTTGCTTTGTATTAACCGTCTTTATTTCCGGTAATGAACCATATTGATGCTTTTGCGGCATATTTAAAAAATGAAAGAAGGTATTCTTCCAATACACTTTCAGCCTATCAATCTGATTTATCACAATTTTTTGAATTTTTGAACGACAAGTACCAGGTGGATAGTTTTGACATTGTAACTGCACCGATGGTGAAATCGTGGATATATAATGGCATTGAAGAAAAATTGAACCCCCGATCTATAAACCGAAAACTCACAGCCATTAATACGTACTATAAATACCTCCTGCGCACAGGCTTCATTGAAAAGAATCCCCTTTCTACAATATCAGGTATTAAGACTTCCAAAAGATTGTATGAATGGGTGGAAGAAAAGGATATGGATACCTTGCTTGATTTTACTGCCTTTTCTGAGGGTTTTTCAGGCCAGCGGGATAAACTGATCGTTGAGCTTCTTTATGGAACAGGAATGCGTCGCGCAGAATTGATTGGCCTCAAAAAGCAGGATGTGGATTTAAAAGCAAAAACCATAAAAGTGCTTGGGAAACGTAACAAAGAACGCATTATACCTATTCCAATTACCCTTGTACATGCGATTGAAGAATACCTGCCGCTAAGAAAAGCCGAAGGCTTTGACGATCACGTATTTTTGTTATTGACAAATGCAGGGGAACAGTTGTACCCGATGTTTGTACAGCGCTGCGTAAAAAGCCTGGTTGGATCTGTAAGTAACATATCCAAAACCAGCCCCCACGTACTCAGGCACAGCTATGCCACACATTTATTGAACAAAGGCGCTGATATAAACGCTATCAAAGAATTACTTGGTCATGCTAGTCTCGCTGCTACCCAGGTTTATACCCATAATTCCATTGAAAGGTTAAAAACTATTTATAAACAGGCACATCCCAAAAGTTAAAAAATACAAGATGAATATACGCGTTGAGCACAATGGTGCAGAAGTAACTGATCTGTTCGAGGAGCAAATCCAGGCCAAAGTTGGTAAACTTGCGAATCACTATAATAACATCATTGATGCCATCGTTTTTCTTCATGAAGAGCGTCAGGCCAAACAAGTGGAACTGAAAATTATGGTAAAAGACGAAACCTTGTTTGTAAAAGAAAGCAGCGATACATTTCTTAATGCATTGGAAGACAGTGTAAAGTCGATGCAGATCCGACTTCAAAAGCATAAAGAGCGGGCGCCAAAAAATATTTAAGTTTTTTTGGCACGTAAATCATAAAAAAAGTTTTAAATTTGCAGTCCTTTTCGAAGGAATAGTACGCTCTTTACATACTGAAACGATAAAATTAATTACGCCGATGTAGCTCAGCTGGCCAGAGCTGCTGATTTGTAATCAGCGGGTCGGCGGTTCGAATCCGTCCATCGGCTCTCTTTTTTTTGGCAAAAAGGGGGAGATACCAGAGTGGCCAAATGGGACGGACTGTAAATCCGTTAGCGGAAGCTTACGAAGGTTCGAATCCTTCTCTCCCCACCTGGTGGCTTTTAGTCAACAGTCGTCAGGCATCAGTCAACAGTACTGATACCTCATTGAAAGATAAAAATTACAGGCAAAGAGTCATTACCGTTGACTGTTAACTGAAATTTGATGACTGTAAATAAGCGGGAGTAGCTCAGTTGGTAGAGCATCAGCCTTCCAAGCTGAGGGTCGCGAGTCCGAGTCTCGTCTCCCGCTCTGCTTCAGTTGGCAGTCAATAGGCATCAGTCAACAGTACCGATAGCTTGCGAAAAATGCAGGCAAACAGTCGTTACTGTTGACTGTTGACTGAAACCTGATGACTGATAAAAAGCCGACTTAGCTCAGCTGGTAGAGTACGTCCTTGGTAAGGACGGGGTCACGGGTTCAAGTCCCGTAGTTGGCTCAGAAAGAGTAGTTTTATCGCGAAGTGTATAAAGGGTTGATTAACTGTAAGAAAACGACTTGAATTTTAAATTTAACATCATCTACTAATTATTAAATTGTCATGGCAAAAGAAAAATTTGAAAGAACGAAACCTCACGTAAATATCGGCACCATTGGCCACGTTGACCATGGTAAGACGACACTTACGGCAGCTATTACTACCGTTCTGTCAAAAAAGGGATTTGCGGCAGTGAGATCTTTTGATTCCATTGATAACGCACCTGAAGAAAAAGAAAGAGGTATTACAATCAATACTGCTCACGTTGAGTATCAAACAGATACGCGTCACTATGCACACGTTGACTGTCCAGGCCACGCTGACTATGTGAAAAACATGGTTACAGGTGCTGCACAGATGGACGGCGCTATTCTCGTTGTAGCAGCAACTGACGGACCGATGCCTCAAACACGCGAACACATTCTTCTGGCCCGCCAGGTAGGTGTTCCCCGCCTTGTTGTATTTATGAACAAAGTGGACATGGTAGATGACGCAGAACTTCTTGACCTCGTAGAAATGGAGATCAGGGATCTTCTCACTTTCTATAGCTTTGATGGTGATAACACCCCTGTTATCCGTGGTTCTGCCCTTGGTGCATTGAACGGCGAAGAAAAATGGGTTGAAACTGTAAATCAGTTAATGGATGCAGTTGATACCTATATTCCAATACCACCACGTGCTATCGACTTGAAATTCGCAATGTCAGTTGAAGACGTGTTCTCAATCACTGGTCGTGGTACTGTTGCTACCGGCCGTATTGAAAGAGGTGTTATCAACACTGGTGATGCAGTTGAAATAGTAGGTTTCAACGAAGAACCATTGAAATCAGTAGTTACAGGTGTTGAAATGTTCCGCAAGATACTTGACAGAGGTGAAGCCGGTGACAATGCTGGTCTTTTGCTTCGTGGTATTGAAAAGAACGATATCCGCCGTGGTATGGTTATCTGCGCTCCAGGTTCTATCAAACCTCACACAGATTTCAAAGCTGAAATTTATGTACTTAAAAAGGAAGAAGGTGGACGTCACACGCCATTCTTTAATAAATACAGGCCACAATTCTATTTCCGTACCACTGACGTAACAGGTGAAATAACCCTGCCAGAAGGTGTAGAAATGGTAATGCCTGGTGATAACGTAACTATTTCTGTAAAATTGATCGCACCGGTGGCCATGGAGAAAAACCTCCGCTTCGCTATTCGTGAAGGTGGCCGTACAGTAGGTGCAGGACAGGTTATTGAAATAATTAAATAATTTTAGCTTAATAACTAAAAAGGGGTGTAGCTCAATTGGTAGAGCGACGGTCTCCAAAACCGTAGGCCGGGAGTTCGAGCCTCTCCACCCCTGCGGGTAAAAATTAGGATATGTTTAAAAAGATATATGCGGGACTTCAACTTACAGCCGATGAGTTGATAAACAAGGTAACCTGGCCAACCTGGGACGAATTGCAAAGTAGTGCAATTGTAACCCTGGTAGCGTCAGCGTTGATTGCGTTGCTCATTTTTGGCATTGACTCAGTACTTGAACAAGTCTTCAAATTCTTATACTCGGTTACTTCATAAGGAACTACTAAGAAAATGCAGGAATTTAAATGGTATGTGCTAAGAGTTATTTCAGGGCAGGAGAAAAAGGTTAAGCAATATATTGAGTCTGAACTGAAAAGAGAAAACCTGAGCGAATATGTGAACCAGATCCTGATACCTATGGAAAAGGTTATTCAGCTTCGCAAAGGCAAAAAAGTGACCAAAGAACGAAATTATTTCCCAGGCTATATCATGCTTGAGGGTTCTTTGGAGGGCGAGGTGACGCACGTAATAAAGGCCGTAACCAATGTGGTTGGTTTTTTGGGCTCTAAAGGCAACCCAGAACCACTAAGAGCCTCGGAGATAAACAGAATGTTGGGCAAAGTAGATGCCCTCAACGAGCTTGGCGATAGTATGGAGGTTCCATACCTGATAGGCGAACCGGTAAAGGTAATAGACGGTCCTTTCAACGGTTTCAGCGGCATGATTGAAGAGATAAACGAAGAGAAAAAGAAATTAAAAGTAGTTGTTAAGATCTTCGGGCGTAGAACGCCGGTGGAGCTTAACTATATGCAGGTCGAAAAAGAGTAGTTATAGAAGATTAAAATTGACATTTGAAATTCGCAGTGGCATAAATGAGCTTCCATCATTTAGGTCTCGCATCAGGTTTCAATTTTAGGTTTGGGATTTTCAATGCCGGATAATGTCCGGTATCTAAATTTATTAAGAAAATGGCAAAAGAAGTAACAGGATTTATAAAATTACAGGTTAAAGGCGGCGCTGCCAACCCCGCACCACCTATTGGACCTGCATTGGGTTCAAAGGGTGTCAATATCATGGAGTTTTGCAAGCAGTTTAATGCACGCACCCAGGATAAAGCAGGAAAGGTACTTCCAGTTGTTATCACTGTTTACAGCGACAAGTCTTTTGAATTCATCATCAAAACGCCGCCAGTGGCAGTACAATTGATTGATGCTTCCAAAATAAAAGGCGGATCTGCTCAACCTAACCGGGTAAAAGTAGCATCTGTAAGCTGGGACCAGGTAAAGGCTATCGCTGAAGACAAAATGCCCGACCTTAACTGTTTTACTGTAGAATCGGCAATGAAAATGGTGGCAGGCACCGCAAGAAGTATGGGTATCACCGTTTCAGGCAGTGCGCCCTGGGCTAACTAAAAGGAGGATATTATGAGCAAATTAACTAAAAAACAAAAAGCGGTTGCGGGGAAATTGGTTCCTGAAAAGAACTATTCCCTTGTTGAAGCATCTTCCCTTTTAAAAGACATTACTTTTACAAAGTTTGATTCTTCAGTAGATATTGATATACGTCTTGGTGTTGACCCAAGAAAAGCAAACCAGATGGTGCGTGGTACGGTGGCATTGCCACACGGTACGGGCCGTTCTTTAAGGGTGCTTGCTCTTGTTAACCCTGATAAAGAAGCTGCAGCTTTGGAAGCTGGTGCTGATTTCGCAGGTCTTGACGAATATCTTAAACAAATTGAAGGGGGATGGGTTGATATAGACGTTATCATCACTACTCCTGATGTTATGCCTAAGCTTGGTAAGTTGGGTCGTGTTTTAGGTCCGCGCGGTTTGATGCCGAACCCTAAGGCCGGAACCGTTACTACCGATGTAGCAAAAGCAGTAAAAGAAGTAAAAGCAGGTAAAATTGACTTTAAAGTTGACAAATTTGGCATTATTCATGCTTCAATTGGTCGCGTAAGTTTCAAACCTGAGCAAATCAAGGAAAACGCAGAAGAAATATTACACACCGTTGCGAAATTGAAACCTTCATCAGCAAAGGGTACTTATTTCAAAAGCATTACCTTATCCAGTACAATGAGCAAAGGCATACCTGTTGATTCAAAAACCATAACGGGAATTTAA
>JABDEJ010000091.1:0-4389 GCA_013287095.1 Bacteroidota bacterium
GCGGAAATATTTATCCACATTTCGTTCCTCTTCACACCTCGGTAAAATCTAACCTTTATCTTTGGCGATTGATAAAATTTTCGATTGCGTGAGAGTTGACCCATCAAAAGATTTCAGGCTGATTTTTACCCTTAATCCGGATACGGAAATAGGCCCGTTGATTGAGCCTTATGCCGTGCAGCTCAATAGTAATGAGACCTTCTCGCTTACCTATCAAAAGCTGTATTTCAATACCATGCAGGCTTTCTCTGACCAGTTCAGTGATACCGATAAGGAAATCATCAGGATCACATCGGAGTATTCGCTTGAGAACATCGTCAAGAAGTTTAGCAAGAAAGACATGCGCCCGCACGAGTTTGTCTCGCGCTACCTCGATGATAAAATGCAGAATAATGTGGTCCGCCCCTTTGTGGAAGAACAATTAGGCAAAGTGATCCGCCTCCTCAAAGGCAAGACCATTTATCTGCGCAGTAAAAGCGGCAACCCCGCCCATCGCGAGCTTGAGTTTGAAGACGAGCAGGTAAGTGTTTTTTTTCACTTCATCAAAGAACCTGAAGGAACACGCTATTATCCAACCTTTCGCTGTCGTGATGAGAACATTTCTTTTGTAAACAAGCAGGTACTTATTATCACTAATAAGCCCTGTATCTTGGTTGCCGAGAATAAACTTTACTATTTTGAGGAATCACTTGAAGGGAAAAAACTGACTCCGTTCTTCAGCAAATGGAACATAGAAATACCCAAAGCTTCTGAACCAACCTACTTCAAACGGTTTATTTTGCCATTGATTGAGAAGCATAAAGTAGTTGCGAAGGGGTTTACCATTCATCACTACGAATATGACCCCATCGCTTGTTTGAAAATGGAAATGGGTTGGAACGGTCAGCCCCAATTGTTGCTCTATTTCGATTATAAAAAAGATACCATTCCGTCTTCAGATACAAAGATGGTTCACGTGAAAATGGAAAAAAATGAGGAGGCATATACCTATTACAAGATCAGCCGGCAAATAGAAACGGAAGAGAAGAAAAAAGCTTTGTTAGAAAGTATCGGGTTGGTTCCAGGGGAGGGATCTGCATGGCTGCCGGAAGGGTTTAACGGCCATACTACGGCTTTTGACCTTGTACAATGGATCAATGCGAACCGCACCAAACTTGAAGAGAATGAGTTCAGGGTGCTCCAGGATGATAAATCAGGCTCTTATTATCTTGGTGAAATATCCCTGAAAATTGATGTTAAAGAGTCGAACGACTGGTTTGATGTATTTGCCACAGTGAGTTTCGGGGAATATAAAATCCCATTTTTCAGGTTGAAAAAATACATCATCAATGAGATAAGTGATTTTGTATTGCCTGATGGAAAAATCGCTGTTATTCCAAGGGAATGGTTCACGATGTACAAAGACCTGTTGGCATTATCAGGAGGGGATGAAAACAAATTAATGGTAAAGAAACACCATTATGTGTTAATCAATGACTTCTTTACAGCGAATAAAATACCTGCCCAGATAAACAAGAACCTGTACCTGACATTTAATGATCTGTTGGCAAATCAGAAAGACCCTGTACCTGCAACTTTTCAAAATATCTTAAGGCCATACCAGGAAATGGGTTACCAGTGGATGAATTTTCTCAAGAAAAACAGGTTCGGGGGATGCCTTGCAGATGATATGGGTCTGGGGAAAACAATTCAGACCCTTGCATTGCTCCTGAATGAGAGAGAGACTACAGATTTAAACACGGATTTATTAGATGGGACGGATGGCAATGATCATCCGGAAGGGCAGTTGCATTTGTTTGAGGTGTCGACAAAATCGAACGGTAAACCTAAAAAATTACCACCTTCCATTATCATTATGCCCACATCTATTGTCCACAACTGGGAATATGAGATCAAGCGATGGGCTCCTGATTTAAAGATCCTGGTTTATACAGGCTTAGATCGTGAAGAGAAACAAAGAATATTCCAAAAGGCAGATATCATTCTTACTACTTATGGAACGGCACGGAATGATATTGACGATCTTAAAAATTATGAATTCAATTATATTATTCTTGATGAAAGCCAGGTAATTAAAAATCCCCTCGCCAAGATCAGCAAGGCGGTGAAATCTTTAAACGGGCATCACAGGTTATGCCTGAGCGGTACGCCGGTTGAAAATTCGCTTTTGGATTTGTGGTCTTTGATGTCATTTTTAAATCCCGGCTTATTGGGCAGCTATCAGTATTTCAGGGATGAGTTTACGGCGCCGATCGAAAAGAAAAACGACGAGGCCCGCAAACAAAAGCTGAAAATAATGATCTCGCCATTTATCCTGCGCCGCACTAAGGAGCAGGTAGCAAGTGAATTGCCGGAGTTATCAGAAAAATTGTACTTTTCAGAAATGCCTGAAGAACAACAGGAAATGTATGATGCCACGCGAAACTACTACCGAAAAAAGATACTGGAAAGTATGGAAGACCTTATGGATCCCAAAGCAAGGTTTTTTGTACTGAAAGGGCTGATGCAATTGCGATTGATCGCCAATCATCCAAAGATGCATGACCCAGCGTACAGTGGCCGTTCAGGTAAGTTTGATGATATTATGGAAACACTTCAAAGTGTACTGAGCGAAGGGCATAGAGTACTCATTTTTTCCCAGTTTGTAAGACAGTTGGATATCATTGCCGGACATCTCAAAAAAGAAGGGATTCGATATGGGTACCTGACGGGGCAAACCCGTAAACGTGCCGAGGAGGTCAATTCTTTTAAAGACAGCGAGGACAAACCCGTATTTTTAATTTCCTTAAAGGCTGGTGGAGTAGGGCTTAACCTCACCGAAGCTGATTATGTCTTTATCTGCGACCCGTGGTGGAACCCTGCTGTTGAACAACAGGCTATCAGCCGTGCACACAGGATGGGCCAGGTCAAAAATGTTTTCTCTTATAAGTTCGTTTCCAAAGGAACAGTGGAAGAAAAAATTCTCATCCTGCAGGAACGCAAACTCAAACTCAGCACTGATCTCATTGAAGCCTATAAATCCACACCTAATTTGTTGACCAAGGAAGATATAGAGACGTTGTTCAGTTAGGAGTTATTAAGTTGTGAAGTTATTAAGTTGTAAAGTTTTTGAGTTGCAGAGTTATAGGGTTAGGGAGTAATCCGAATGGTCTTAACAACTTAATAATTTAACAACTTTTTACTATAGAAAAAGAGCCGATAACAAATGTTACCGGCCTTTTCTGGTTATCAACCATTAACTCTGCCAGAAGATTATGGGTTAGGTGTTTCAGGATTTTCAGTTTTCATCTCAGAAGTTTCCGGGTTATTACCTGGTACACCCCAGGGGCGGCAGCGATATCCCCATTCTGATTTCATTTTTGCTTTTTCTTCAGGGGACATGTCATGCCATTTCTGTTTCCAGGAATGAACATTGTTTTTCCATTCGGATTTCATTTTTTCGCGTTCTTCGGGGGTCATAGATGCCCATTTTTCACGCCAATTGCCCCATGGGCCATAACCGCCCTGATGGTTCCATCCACCACGGCCATGCCAGCCTCTGTGTCGCCCGTGACCACCACCCATGCCATGAAATAATATCCTTATTAATACAAGCAGCCCAACGGCTTGCCAAAAGGTAATAACTCCTACGGTATGGAATATACCTGGTATCAGCCAGTTCCAGAGCGTCATTACCACATAGCCAAACAGTGCGACTGCCAGGGCAACCACCACCATTATGCCTATTACTTTTCCAATTTTTCGAATCGGTCTCATTTTATTTTTGTTTAATTTTAATTTACTTAATTGTTTAAAAACTCGTTATATACGTTGCGCAAACGTTCTCTTAAAAATAGTACGGCATATCTTTTCCGGGATAGCAGCGTGTTCACCGGGTCGCCGGTAAAGTCTGCAATTTCTTTAAAACTTTTCCCTTCTATTTCATGCCATACAAATACATCTTTCTGTGCTTTTGGGAGCTCTGCGAGCGCCATATTCAACTGGTCCCAGAAAATGCTGCCAGAAAGCTCATCATCATTGTTATCAGCATCCAGAAGCAGGTCTTCGAGTCCGAGGAACAGGTCATTTCCTTCTTCATCTTCCGGCATTCGCACCAGTTGGTCATCCAGCCTAACGGGCTTCTTTTTACGGTACCAATCAATGATCTTATTCCCAGCCACTTTGAACAGCCACGAAGCAGTCTGTTCTATAGGGTCGGCATCCACAGTAGCGATGTATTGATAAAAGACGTCCTGCAAGATATCCTCCGCATCGTCTTCGTTGGCTACTCTTCGTTTTATAAAGTCAAAGAGTCTTCCGCGTTCCTTTTTTACGGTTTCCTTTATCCTTTCGTTTCGCGTTGGACTCATCGGGGCGTATATGGCTATTGCGTCTTTCATCTAAAGTGAT
>JABDEJ010000091.1:4399-7893 GCA_013287095.1 Bacteroidota bacterium
CATTTAAAAATATTTTAAAAAGCAGGCGTCAGGCATCAGGCGTCAGGCGTTAGTGTCTGATAATAAATAAATTAAGACTTTATTACTTGACAAGAATTGCCAGATTGCAAAAGGCTACAAATACAAAAGTATCAAATTTTGCAAGATTTGGATGAATTACGGTTTTTAGCTATTCCCCAAATGATCCAATCTTCCGATTAGTGTGTAATTATCAAAACCTTTCTAAATTTGACTTTATGAAAAATACGATCAATGTTCCCTGGTACTTCCCGATTCTGGCGATTACCGCCATTTGCCTGTTGATTCATGTGATTTCGCAACAGACCATAAGACAATCCGCAAATGATCCACAAATTCAAATAGCGGAAGATATTTCTGCTGCCCTTAATAAGGGTAAACAACCCTCTGACATCAATAGTCAGGATAAAATTGACATCGGCCAAAGCCTGGCAGCTTATGTGATGGTTTATGATGCCCAGGGTAAGCCTATGGCCTCCACCGGACTACTTGATGGGAATATTCCCAATCTGCCGACAGGCGTCTTTGAAGCCGCCAAAAACAATGGCCGGAATATGATAAGCTGGAAACCAAAAAATCACTTAAGAGTTGCTCTTGTGGTAGTACCTTATAACAATGGTTATGTTGCAGCGGGTAGGTCTTTAAGAGAAGTAGAGATCCGGTTGGTCAATTTGAACAAAATCCTTGTTGTTTTTTGGGTAGTTGCAATGTTGGTTATTGGGGGGATTTTGATGGTTGGGAGGAAAGTCAGTTAAATTCTTTTTTGATAAAAACTTTAACGGCATGTTCTTTGTTTAGAGAGTGAATAGCATATGAAATTCCTCGCCTATATATTTTTGGTTATCATGTCGTTTTATATGATACAACCTCTTTATGCCCAGGTTGGGACGAACGGCAGCGCAAAAACCTGTTGTCCCTTGTGCGTAAAGATGAAACATTCCTGTCAGGGTAAAATGGCGGGCAATACTTCAAAATCAAATAATTCATGCCCGGATAGGGGTTGCAGTCCATTTATGTCATGCAGTTGTTGCGGCTTTGTTGCGGCACAGAATCAATTGACCTGTTCACATCCGGATCCATATATAACAAGTATTTCTATGTCGCTTGAAAATCATATCAAACTTGGCTTTGTTGCCAGGTGTTGGCGGCCTCCAAAAATGGGTTGATCTGTCCCGTTTTTTTAAAATCCAATTTCAACTTCAATTTTAACTTTTAAATTCAGATCAAAATGAAAAATATAGTATTGGTAATGATGGCCTCTTTTATGGCCGCAACAGTATCTTTTGCAGGCACTCCTAATGCCGGCGGCAATTGTCCGAAACAAAGCAATTGTACCTGCCAGTCAACTGCTAAAAAGCAGATGAACTGCATGAAAGATGGCAAATGCAAGAAGAGCGCTGTTTGCACCTGCAAATAGTAAATGCAATAAGCATTAATGAAAAGGCCCGTCAGTTTTCTGACGGGCCTTTTTTGTAATATGAATTATATATCTAAAATTTTATTCGAAAATAGCCGTAAAAGCTCCATTGGTAATGGATTCTGTGACTGAACCACCCGTAACTGATGCCGTAAATGTTCCAACCATCGTATTATTTGAATAGCTTGTTATGGTGAGTGTACTGCCACTGTTCACTAAAAAATTAGTTACCGTATTGCTGTACTGAAAAGTATAATCACCACTTTGGCTGAATGTATATGTTCCTGGTTTTATCGACACCAACGGTGGCATCGTCATTTTAATATTGCTTCCATCTGAAGCATACGCCGTAATTGTAACATCCACTGAATTGGCTACGGGAGCCATGCTTTGGGCTGTCCAGGCTGTCCCGGAAATAGATGCGGTCATAGAATTCTTAACAGATTTAGTGGGTGTAGTACCCGGTTTGGCACAGGAAATGAAAAATCCGGTCAATCCCACAAGTAATACAGACAATATTAATTTTTTCATCGTTTCACATTTTAAAGGTTAATAACAAATACAGGAAGGAATTGTAAAGGTGGTAAAGATTTTTCAGATGTCGGCAACTTCCTCAAAAATTTCCATCTGGATATAGTCTGATACCGATCCGAAGGTCCTCCTGTGAAAAGGTGAAATTCCATGTTCAAGAATGGCCTCACGATGAATCGCTGTAGCATAACCCTTATTATGGTCCCATCCATAATGTGGATATTGAAGGTGCAGGTCTTGCATCAGTTTGTCCCGATGGGTCTTGGCCAGGATGGATGCGGCCGCAATGGAAGCGATCAGGGCGTCACCGCCAACAACACATTTATAAGGTATGCCCGGATATCTTATGAAATAGTTGCCATCAATGACCAATAACTGGGGCGTCGTAGCAAGTTGTGCCACAGCAAGGTGCATGGCCTTTATGGATGCTTTAAGGATATTGATTTTGTCAATTTCAATATGATCAACGACGCCTATAGCCCATGCAATGGCTTTTTTCTTGACGATCAAAGCAGCTTCGTCCCGTTGATCGGCAGAAAGGATCTTGGAATCATCAACCAGTTTTTTATTGAACCTTGGAGGCAGAATAACCGCTGCGGCCACAACAGGCCCCGCCAGACAACCACGTCCTGCCTCATCACAACCCGCTTCAATCAAGCCCTTTTGGAAAAACAACTGTTTGGCCAATGAAATAACCTTAATTTTGACAGCTAAATTAAAAAGAAAATCCCCCTTATGGCAGATTTCAGGGACAAACTTTATGATCAATATTACAACAGCCAGAGCGGCAGGCGGCTGAATAAAGATCTGAAAGATAAGATCAGGGAAAATCATATTCAACTGAGCCATGAAATACTGCCTTTAATTCCAAAATCCACCGATAGCAAAATCCTGGATATCGGATGTGGCTATGGGGAGTGGCTCATGCTCTTGAGGGAAAACGGATATCTGCATACCACCGGGATTGATATAAGTCCGGAACAGGTTGAAACCGCTCATTCTTTGGGCCTGGAGGGTGTGTTTGTAGCCGATGTATTTGATTTCCTGGCTCAAAACAAGGGCAAATTTGATTGCATTACCGGGATAGATATTATCGAACATTTCAGCAAGGATGAATTGGTAAGGTTATTAGAATTGATCAAAGGAGCTTTAAATGAAAACGGAACCGCTATTTTCAGGACACCTAATATGGATGGGCTTCTCACTTCGGTATATGCTTACGGAGATTTTACTCATGCAAGCCTGCTAAATTATTCCTCTGCCATGCAGATTGGGTTATCGTGTGGGTTTAGCAAAGTGGAAGTCTATCCTTCATTTATCTGCCCCTGCTTCAGCCAGCCTGTTTTTTACGTATGTAGCGGCATTGAATACATCATCCTTGAATTTCGGGTCTGCGCTTACTGATGGAATTCGAAGCAGTTCAAGAAGTTCATGCAAAAACCGGTTTTTATTGGAATCAATGTATTCCTTTATTCCCTGGGCCATAGTTTTTCTAATTCTTTAGAGGACAAAAATAGGTACTTAGTTT
>JABDEJ010000092.1 GCA_013287095.1 Bacteroidota bacterium
GCTTTAAGGCTACAAAAGAAGATATTAGCCAGGTGGTGGTCAGGGTAGAAGAATGGGGTAAAGATGCCAAAGGAAAACCTTATAAAAAAGGGCAGACACGCCGCGATGTCACGTTTTTTAGCAGTCCCTATACTGGCGACATAGTTCCTTCGCTTTCAGGGTTTAACGGATCAAACAACTACACGGCAATTTATTGCGCCGGTCAAAAACAATGTCTTAGCATTTATTCAGTTGACGCAGATACAAATCTGGTTGTAAAGATGACCAACAGCAATATGCCTTCCGGTTTATCCAACGCAACTTTAGCCATAGATACAAGCTCAAAAAGACCAACAGCCACCTTTTGCTGGCAACCAGATTCAACCCAGATCGGTAAGAGTTATCAATTTACACTCAATGCTGAAGATAACAATTGTCCGCTTGTTGGCAAAACAGCAAGAACATATACCATCAATGTATATGCCACGCCAAAAGTAAGTGCAACAGCAACGAATCTGGGATGTGGGAATATGATTTTTAAGGCTGTTCCTCAAGTAAATAGCAATATATCAGCATATAGATGGAACGGAAGTGATGGCCTTAGTGGCCTCAGTGCTACGGATACTATTATCAGACACCATTACAAAAAATCAGGCTTTTACGGCTGGACCCTTATTTATGTCAACAAGTCAGGATGTGGTGATTATGACTATGGGACTTTTGTTATTGCTCCTTACGTAAATATTACCGTTACCCCAAAAGATACCCTGGTTTGTCTCTCAAAAAATCCTGTTGTTACCTTAACATCGACAATTTCAGGAGGTACTGGCCCTTTTATATATTCATGGACATCCGGGAATGTAAAACTAGGGGACAGTACAGCTACCGCAAACGTACCAGTTACAAGCGACTCAACTATTCTGGCACTGGTGAGGGATTCGGGAGGTCATTGTACTAATTGGGACACTGCATATATCAAAGCATCAGGAGGCATCACCCCGGTAAAATTGATACCGCCCAAAGACACCCTGGCCTGTAGCGGACAAAACGTTACGCTGATAGCAGAAGCAACGGGGGGGCGACCCGGCTCATTATGAATATCTATGGAAACCCGTTGGAATAACAAAGAACACTTATAGCTTTATCGCATCGAAAGCACAAACCCAGGAAGTTTCTATTATGGATGGATGCACCAGCGATTCTGCAACAGTTCACATTACAGTGCGCCCACCTTTGGTAATCCAGGTTTCTAAAGACACTGCTATTTGTCAAGGAAAGTCCATAACAGCTTTAGCCACAGGAACGGGGGGAATTCCTGCCAAATATCTTTTCACATGGGAGGGATCGTTGGGAGCCGGTACTACAAAAACGTTGGCCCCTGTTAGCACTCAAAATTATTCCGTTGTTTTATCGGATGGATGCAGCACTACTGACAGAGGTTTTATAAGAATAACTGTTTTCCCAAAACCTGTAAGCAAACCCTCAGCACAAAAAACAACCATTATGCAGAACCAATCCATTCAATTTGAAAATGGTTCTACGGGGGCAACCCAATATCTCTGGAAATTCGGGGATGGTACTTCTTCCAACCTT
Source organism: Bacteroidota bacterium (assembly GCA_013287095.1). The sequence continues at coordinate 1,573 of JABDEJ010000092.1, forward strand.
GATTCGCCAACGCATCAGTATATGGATACAGGCTATTTTAATGTAACACTCACAGCTATAAACAACCAGGGCTGTACAGATTCAACAATTTTAAAAAAATATATCAATGTTTTGCCGGCGTTTTATTGCTACATCCCTAATGCTTTTACACCTGGTAACCTTGACAGTTTGAACCTTTGTTTTAAACCCAAAGGACAGGCCATCAGCAGCTATATTATGGAAATCTTCAGCCGATGGGGAAATACGGTTTACAAAGGGAACAAATGCTGGGATGGAACATACAATGGTCAACCACTCCCTGATGGAATGTTTATTTATCATATCACCGTAACTGATGTCTATGGGAATACGTATAAGTATTCAGGCACGGTTTACATATTGAATTGATAGTAAAAATTTTATTCATATTCAATCTCAACCTTCTCTGTCATCGGGTATCCCACACAGGTCAATATCCACCCTTTGTCGAGTTCTTTTTGAGTCAATACATCATTGATCGACATTTTAACTTCGCCACTTTTGCAAATCGCGGAACAGGTTCCGCAAATCCCACCCTGGCAACTATATGGCAAATAAATATTTTTCTCAAGAGCGGCTTTTAATATGGGTTTGCCCACTGGGATTAGCAGATCAAGCACCTGTCCCCTGAAATTTATGGTAACAGATTTATCACCAGCTTCCTGAACTGGCGGTGTGTTAATAGCTTCCTGCTCAGCGATGACCACAAAGTTCTCCTTGTGAATTATACTCTTGTCAAAACCCATCGCCACAATGATCATTTCAGATTTGCGCATATAATCAAACGGCCCGCATAACATAAACTCGGCTTTTGATCTGTCAGATTGCAAATTATTTTCAATCAGCACATTTAACAATTCCAGGCTGAGATGTCCTTTGTAAATATAGCTTTTATCAACCGGATCGCTAAAAATATAGATGCATTTAAACCTTTCAGGATATATGTCAGTTAGCCGGTTAAGTTGGCGGTAAAAAATAGTTGACTTTTCGTCCCTGTTACTATATATCAGGACAATACGACTCAACAGATCATTCTTCAAAACATCTTTTAAAATAGAAAATATCGGAGTGATCCCGCTACCTGCAGCGATCATAAAAATATCCCGATTTGCTTGCGCCCTGTTCAATACAAAACGCCCCGCCGGTGGCAGCGCCTGAATTTCATCACCAATTTTCAGGTGCCGGTAAACATAATTAGATATTTCACCATTTGGGATGCGCTTTACGGTAATGGCAAGATCCGTATCCATACCCGGTACAGAACTGAGCGAAAAAGATCTGCGGATTTCTTTGCCTCTTATGTTGAAATCAATCGTCAGAAATTGCCCCGGTCTATAAGTAACAATTTCATCATTTAAAGGAGTTAGCCTCACCGTTACAGCATCTGCTGTTTCATGGATAATACTCGTAACTTTTAAGCTAATGAATGGCTGCATGGTATGGCAAAGATAGTGAGGCTTATATTTAAACCCGAAAAATCGACTACCTTTGTACCAGAATGACTGACAGGCATTTTACATATTATAAAAACAATTTTCTGAAATGGTTATTGGCCATAACCTTATTCATCAGTCTTTGGACTTTACCCGGATATGCCCGGAAATCCACAATTCACATGGTGCCAAAAAACCAGAATGAACTTATCCTGTCAACCACAAAAACAAGCAAATCCGGCGTTTCGTACAGAAAGGTTTTCAGACTGATATGTCTAAAAGCAATCCGTGCAAACCTTTATAAAAACAGCTTCGGTACGGTAATCCCGATTCATAATGCCCTCGCCAAAAATACTTTTCAGCATGTTTCAGACAAGCTCTGCTCTTTTGTACCCTTCTATGGGTTTCGACAACTGAAAACAATTCCTCAAAGTTCTGATGAGGATTTCTTCATGGTCTTTTTAAGAGGATAATTCTTTTCCTCTTTCGTGTCCATTTTATGACCCGGCATTGGCCAGGTTATTCTTTTTGACCTTTAAAAAATTATTAAAAAGATTTTCATGGAGAAGATTAAACGCGCCATGCGTTTGTCCGTACTAATATTCCTGATGGTATTGGCTTCAGTGGGTTTGAGCATCACAGGTGCTGCTCCCCCACTGCCCAAGGAAAAGGAAACAGTTATGGAAGAAGAAACCAAAAGCAAGAAGAGTAAGAAAAAGAAAATTGAAAACCTGGAATCTAAAAAATCAGGATAAACGATTACTTTGTTAGTATTTCTGTGCTAGAAAGGTCGGTGAGGACACCGACCTGGGGCATGGGAAATAAAGTTGACAACTTTTTGAAAGTTGTCAACTTAATGCGAACGGTTATTCATACTAATACAAGCGGGTTTCCAAAATTTCAAATTTCCAGTTTCAAATTTTCAACCTTCCAATTTTTTATTTTCCCAATCTTTTAATTTACCAAATGACCACCCTATCCTTCTCTTCCCTCCATAGTGGTGAGCCTTTCTTAATGCCAAATGCTTCGTAAAACTCAGGGATATTGCTCAGTGGACCATTCGTTCTCAAATCAGCGGGGGCATGTACATCTGTAAGAATCTGTTGTGCGAGTTTTTCAGGGCGCTGCTGTACCATCCACCCTAAAGCATAGCCAAGGAAATAGCGTTGTAATGGCGTAAGGCCTGCTACTTTCTTTCCGCTTTTGTATTCTTCAGTTTGTTTGAAAGCATCAAGACCGATCACGATACCACCAAGGTCAGCAAGGTTTTCACCGAGTGAAGCTTTGCCATTGACGTGCAATGTATCGAGTACAACATATTTGTTAAACTGGTCAACGTATTTCTGTGTACGGTCTTTAAATTTTTGCTCATCATCTTTGGTCCACCAGTTTTTAAGGTTGCCTTTTTCGTCATACAAGTGTCCTTCATCGTCAAAACCGTGTGTAATTTCGTGACCAATGGTTGAGCCTCCTGCATAGCCATATACAAGTGCATCATCCAGTTCGCTGTCCTTGTATCCCGGTACAGCAAAACATGCCGCCGGCAATACGATCTCGTTGTTTGAAGGATTATAATAAGCATTATATTCCTGCGGGTTCATATCCCATTCTGTTCTGTCCACTGGCTTCGTGAGTTTTTTGACGGTATAGGTAAACCAGAAATGATCAATATTAATCACATTCCGGCAATACGATTGGCGTTCGATATCCATGCCGGTAAAATCTTTCCATTTATCAGGATACCCGATCTTTTTGGTCACAGAAGCAAGTTTTTTTACCGCCCTGGCTTTGGTTGAATCACTCATCCAGCCTACGTTCAATATATGTTCTTTATAAGCCGCAAGTATGGCATCTACCAGTTTTACATAGCGTTGCTTGGCTTCCGGCCCAAAATATTCTTTCACAAAACTCTGGCCAAGCAGTTCCCCTATTCCCTGGTTTTCATAGTCTATCACACGTTTCCAGCGGGGCTTCATTTGTGTGGCACCTGATAGGACCGTACTGTAAAAGTGGAAAGAAGCCTGATCAAATTTCTTGCTAAGTCTTTCAGAATAGCCATTCACCAATTGCCAGTGTAGGTAACTTTTCCATGTTTGCAACGGGAAAGATTTAATCGCTTCTTCAAGACCCGTAAAAAACTCAGGCTGACCAACTATAATACTATCCTGTTTTGGGATAGTTGCTTTAACCAGGAAATTTTCCCAGTTTATGGAAGGTGTCAATTTATCAAAATCTGCCGTTGCCATTTTATTGTAGTTCTTATATGGGTCACGCAGGTCTTCCAATTTGCGGGAAACCCTGGCAAGGGCTGTTTCAAGTTCCATAACTTCCTTTGCCTCAGCATTGCCGCTGCCAGACTTTGCATCAGACGCATCAAGGGTTTTGGCCAGGTATTTCACATATTGTTCGCGTATATTTTTGGTTCGGGCGTCATTGTTTAGATAATAATCCCTGTTCGGCAATCCCAATCCACCCTGACCAAAATGCAGGACTTCTATAGAACTGTTTTTTTCATCCTGGCCTACAGACATCCCGAAACCGGTGCCGGCATTATAGGCTTGCAACTGAGCCATCATATCCACCAGGCCTTGTTTATCCTTAATTTCATCAATCTCCTTTAATTCCGGATTCAGAGGGTCAATTCCTTCCTTTTCTATGGCATTAGAATCCATGGCCGAAGAATACAGGTCACCAATACGCTGGGTGGTACTGTTTTTGGGTGCATCTTTGGTATTGGCAGCATCTTCGCTGATCTTTTTCAATTGATCATATATCTCATCCTTAACAAGATTACCGATCCCCCATCTGCTTTCGGTAGCCGGTATCGGGTTGTTTTTCAACCAGGTTCCATTTGCATATCTGTAAAAATCCTTGCCAGGATCAACTGTAGTATCCATATCAGCCCGAAGGATATCAGGCTTTTGAACCTCTGTTGTTTTTGGATGGCAGGAAGCCAAAAGGCCAACAGCGCCTAAAACAATTGCAGTGCGTAATAATATCTTCATATTAAATATTTATATCTTTCAAACATACTGCAAAAAATTCATCCTGAATATAAATGATGTAAAAATATAACTGTTAGACTCATATCCTTCCCTGAGCAGTCTATAAAAGATTCGTTCGATGTTAATCCCGTTAATCCCTTTCTAACATCTATTTTTGTTCTTAAATGGAATTGGAATCAGGAAATAAAATTGCGGAACGGAAATGGAATTCCTTTTTCGTCTATTGTTTTACCGCTGCGTTGGCTATACATCTACTTACCGCCTGGTTCAGTGTTGGTTATCAATACCAGGATGAACAATCACAGATCATGGATTTTGCCGGCCACAAAATGGGAATGGTTCGGACTGACCAACTCTCATGGGAATATAACCAACAGATAAGACCCGGCATACAGCCATTTATGGTGGTTTGCGTGTACCGTGCTTTGAATTTATTTCGCATTACAAATCCATTCTTCTGCGCTTTTATCATGCGTCTCTTTTCAACCATTTTTGGATGGCTATCAGTCCTATTCCTTACCAAAGAATTCTGCAAACGCATTGAATCAATGTACTGGAGACGTTTGCTGGTACTGCTATCATGCTTTATGTGGCCAGTAGCTTTTGTGCAATCTCATTTTTCTTGTGAAAGTATTTCGGGATCTGCTTTCTTTCTCGGACTTGCAGCTATTTTAGCATATCAGAGAAAGAATGAAAAAGGTAAAAATCAGGTAGCCTTATTATTAATTGCCGGCGCATTGATCGGGTTTGCATTTGTCATCAGGATACAAACTGTTTTTATGGTGGCCGGGCTTGGATTATGGTGCATCTTTATCGGACGTTTCAGCTTTAAAAACATGGTGATCATGGCTTTGCCAGGCATTGTAGTTATAGGTATCAGTTCTGTATTTGACTATTGGCTATATGGCAACTGGGTATTTACCATTTATAAATACTTCTATGTAAACCTCATACTTGGTAAGGCCAATACTTTTGGCACGTCGCCTTTTTACTATTACTTCTACTTGTACTATATCTCTTTGATACCGGTATTCAGCATTTTTATCATGGGTTGCATTGTTCACTCATGGTTCAGATACCCAAAACACATACTGACATGGATATGTGTTCCGTTTTTTATCGGACATTCACTTATTGCACATAAAGAAGTCCGCTTTTTGTGGCCAATGATGGATGCCATCCCGATGCTGCTTATATTACCATTTTATAAACTTGACCCCAAACAAATCAAAAACAGGCTCACCAAATGGGTTCTAGGGATGATGTGGGCACTTAACTTTATTCTGTTGATCTTCTTTACGATAAAACCAGGGAACAATGCATTCCCAATGTATGAATACTTGTATAAATACATCAGCCAGCACGGCCAAACCCTTATCATTTCAAATGTTAGGGACCCGTATGAGATGGAGGGAGCTTTTGTACGATTCCAAAGAGCGCCTGATGCTGTATTAAGACAAACTGGCAATATTGATTCTATTGCACTGAAAGCAAAGGTCTCAAACGAAAAGAATATTCTTATCGCCATAAACAATAATGCTCAGGCAGATAGCTTTTCAAAAATATATCCGGCGGCCGGGCTCCTGTACAAAAGCTGGCCAGGCTGGATCAATTATTTT
>JABDEJ010000093.1:0-582 GCA_013287095.1 Bacteroidota bacterium
GCAATCTCTTGTCTTTGGTATCTTCTGAAGTACATACCTCGCATCCACATGCGATCATGGGAACGCCGTGCGAAGTACCTGTACCAAGAAATGTGACTTTCATTAGTTGTGCATTATTGATTGATAACCGCTCTTGCCGGAACGCCGACAGCCGTGGTGTTTTCGGCTATATCATTTAAAACAACAGCACCCGCACCTATTTTAGCGTAGCAGCCAATGGTAATCCGGTTAATAATCGCAGCTCCGGTACCAATATAAACGCCCTCTTTGATCGTTACTTCACCCGAAATATTACAGCCCGGCATAACCGATGCAAAATCCTGTATTACAACATCGTGACCGATCGTGTTATTCAGGTTCACAAGAACATGGTTCCCAATGGATACGCCTACGGTGATAATATTTCCGGCAGTTACAATGGAACCATCGCCAATACTGAAACCCTGGTATGTATATAATTGCAAAGAAGGATGAATAAGTGTTGCAAATTTGACAAACTTGCTTTTTATCCTTTCTGCAATGTTCCTTTTGACCGTCGGATCTCCCACGGCTATCACGATAAACAGTTCTTCTTTAAGGGAG
>JABDEJ010000093.1:592-7547 GCA_013287095.1 Bacteroidota bacterium
CCATATTTCCGATAACCGGCAGGCCGTCAATCATTGTCGCTAGCGGCCTCCTATCATCAAAAAAACCAATCGGATCCCAAACTTTCTGGTTTTCATTGATTTGCCGGATGAGCATCAGGACTTCACGGCCCAATCCGCCAGCCCCATATATCGCTATAAGTTTCATGTTGTAAATTTACGCCCGCAAATTAGATAAAATGGAAGTACAGGCTGAAACCGACATAAAAATTGACCCCAAACTGGAACCGGGATGGAAAAACGCCCTTCAAAAGGAATTCGACCTGCCTTATATGGCGGCGCTCAAAAAGTTTCTGATTGCGGAAAAGCAAAAAGGCATTAGCGTGTATCCTCCCGGGAACCAGATATTTTCGGCATTCAACCTTACGCCATTCGATAAAGTAAAAGTAGTTATCCTTGGCCAGGATCCTTATCATGGGCCCGGACAGGCACATGGTTTGTCATTTTCTGTACCTGATGGTACACGTCAGCCTCCGAGTTTACAAAACATTTTTAAGGAGTTGCAAGCGGACCTCGGCATTCCCATTTCTCAAGCTAGTGGCAACCTGGCAAAATGGGCAGAACAAGGGGTATTTTTATTGAATGCTATTTTAACGGTTCAAGCCAATAATGCAGCTTCACACCAGGAAAAAGGATGGGAAACATTCACCGATGCCGTGATCAAAACATTGTCAGACCAGAAAGAAGGATTGGTTTTTATTCTCTGGGGTAAATTTGCCCAAAGCAAAGAAACATTGATAGATAGCAGCAAACATCTGATCATTAAATCAGCGCACCCCTCCCCTTTTTCAGCCAATTATGGCTTTTTCGGATCGAAGCCTTTTTCTAAGACCAATGAATATTTAAAATCGAAAGGGAAAGGTGCAATTGACTGGAGAATAGGATGATAAGTCGCCGGATTAAAGAGTTTTTGATACCCTGATCTCATACTTCATTTAGGCCATTTGCGAATCAAGAATTGTCAATTCCGCATTTTTTTTGTAAATTTGATTAAAAAATATATCTTTTATGGATGGAAGTGTGATCAATATTGACCGTGAAATTTTAGGCGGCACCCCTGTTTTTTTTGGCACCCGGGTTCCAATCAAAAACCTTTTTGACTACCTTGAGACAGGCGATTCCATTGAGACTTTCCTTGAGGATTTTGAAAATGTTAGTAAAGGACAGGTTGTAAAAGTTCTTGAAATGTGCCAACAACTCATTGAAACTTCATCCAATATCCTTCATGAAAATATTACTTGATGAATGTGTCACCAAACGCCTCAAAATTTATTTAAAAGATTTTGAAGTGTTTAGAACGACTGAATTAGGCTGGGGAGGTATTAAGAATGGAAAACTCATGAGCTTGTGTGTTGAAAACGGATTTGATATATTGCTAACCATCGACAAGAACCTGGCTTTCCAACAAAACCTTGATAAATATAAACTTACCATTGTTGTTTTCAATTGCAAAACAAGCAAAATTGAAGAACTCGTAGATTTTGTTCCATCATTTAAGACCCAGGTTGGCAATTTTGAAAAATCCAAGGCTTATATTATTGATAAATAATTAGTAATCAATTCATAACGTGTTGGTTCGCATCCCCTGCCTTCTCCCTCTTCACCCCTACAATAAGCAGATAAAAGACCATAGAAATCTCTGCGATAGCTGAGGGTATGGTAACGAAGCCGTGAATCTTTTGACCGAAATCGGGAGCCAGGAATGCCGCGAAAAGATCAATAATATAGCAGATGCCTCCAGTGATAAGTACGATACCCAACCACTTGGGAAACATCCCTGAAAGATAGCAGAGATACCCGAGCGGTATCAACCATAAGCCAAAAAATACCTGCGCGATAAGGGTGCCATAATGTTGCATATCAAGCAATAATAGCACAATAGCATTGGAGCCGGCGATGCCAAATGTAGATGCATAGTTTGTATCCATTGCTATCCGTAAGCCTTCAAACTGAAAGACAGCATTCAAACAAATAATTGCAGTGGCAAGTACCACAAGGATCAGCATAGCCGTTGCCACACTTTTGCGTACATGCACAAGCAGCGTATATAATACCATGGCCGTGAAGACAAAGAAGGTTCCATCCAAAAGGTGGGAAACTACTCCCATTCGAACAAGTTCTGCATTGGCAACGACATTCCCGGCAGTGGCGGCAGCGTTGCCTGCCACATACATTTTTGGATCAACAAATCCTTCTGCAAATCCTCCGAATATACCTACAAGCAGGTACAGCACTCCTGCGATTCTTGCAAGACGTTTTGAGGATTTTACAGAACTATCCATTTTATTGTTTTTCAATATTTTACCAAATGTATGGGATTTTGACAAGATGCTGGTATTAAGTTTTGAACAACTAAAATAATAATGCCTGATTTAATGAAGGCAGCCTGAGGCCGCAAGCATTAGCATCCGTAGCCAGGAGGCTATAGATAGCGGACCCTGACTTCACTCCAAATCGCTTACCACTTATCACTTACCCCTAACACCTAATTTCTCTTATCTTTGCCGCCAAATGAATAACGTTCAAAAACCAGGCCTTGCCCGTGGGATGCGGGATTTCGGAGCGGATGAAATGTATGCACGGGAGCATATATTCAGTACCATCCGCAAGGTCTATCAAAAATATGGGTTCGGGCCTTTAGAAACACCGGCGATTGAGAACCTGACTGTCCTTACCGGAAAGTATGGCGAAGAAGGTGATAAACTGCTTTTTAAAGTACTTAACTCCGGTCCATATCTGGATGAAATAGATCCAGAGGCTCTGAGCAGCAAGGATTATAAAAAAGTTACTCCTGCTATTACAGAAAAAGGCTTGAGATATGATCTTACAGTTCCGCTGGCACGGTATGTGGCTATGAATGCAGCGCAACTGGCCTTCCCATTCAAGAGATACCAGATTGACAGGGTTTGGAGGGCAGACAGACCTCAAAAAGGCAGGTATCGCGAATTTTACCAATGCGATGGTGATGTGATCGGTAGCTATTCCATGATGTATGATACAGAATGTGTCCTGATTTTTGATGAAGTCTTGGATAAACTGGGATTGCCTGATTTTACCATCAAGATCAACAACCGGAAAATTCTAAGCGGACTTGCCGAGGCCTGGGGATTCTCAGATAAATTCGGACAGTTTGCTATTGCAATAGACAAATGGGACAAGATCGGCGAAAACGGAGTTGTACAAGAACTTGGACAGCGTGGTTTTACCGAAACCCAGATCCACCAGGTTCAGCATCTGTTCAGGTTAGCAGGTGATATTGAAAATAAATTATCCATTCTGGATAATTGGTTTCAGAATACAGAAACCGGGAAAAAAGGAATTGCAGAACTCAGGGAATTATTGTCATATTTAAAAACAGTTGCACCCAAAAGGGCGGTTCTCGAACTGGATCTAAAACTGGCCCGGGGACTTGACTATTATACTTCTACGATATTTGAAGTGGTACTAAATGAGATACAAATCGGTAGTATTGCCAGTGGCGGAAGATATGATGACCTTACGGCTGGCTTTGGACTGCCGAATATGCCCGGTGTCGGGATATCTTTCGGTGCGGAAAGGATCTATGATGTTTTGAAGCAGCTGAACAGAATTCCACAAGCGGATCAAAACAAAGTGAGGGCGTTGATCCTGAATGATGGCCGAGAAAAGGTAAAACCAGGTTTTGCATTGCTTGCCTGGCTGAGGGCAAACGATATTTCTGCAGAAATGTACCCATCTACAGATAAGCCTGCAAAACAATATGGCTATGCCGAGAAAAAGGGAATTGCATTCACGATATCAATGGATTCCATTGAACATGATGGTATTGTGACCGCAAAAAATATAATTTCGGGCGAAAAACAAAGCGCGAATTGGGCAAACCTGCTTCAATTGTTGCAAAAAGGGGAATAAGTATTGGAAAGTGTACATCAAATCAGTCCTGATTATTTAAGCCTGAGCCAATTAGGCGATATTATAAAATTCAAGAAAAAGCTGACTCTTTCGGAAGAGAGCATCAAACGCATCAATAAATGCCGGACCTATCTTGAAGAAAAGCTTGCAGCATCAGACGAATCTATTTATGGTATTAACACGGGTTTTGGCGCCTTATGTGATATCAAAATTCCGGCGACAGACCTAAGAACTCTTCAGAAAAACCTGGTCTTGTCTCATGCCTGTGGCATCGGAGACTGCGTACCGGAAGAGATTATACGCCTGATGCTTATTCTCAAAATTCAGTCCCTTTCTTATGGTCACTCCGGGGTAAGATTGATAGTGATACAACGCCTCGTAGATTTCTATAATAACGACTGGCTTCCGGTAGTATATCAAAAAGGATCTTTAGGTGCTTCGGGTGACCTTATTCCCTTGGCACATTTAAGCCTTCCCATCATCGGCGAAGGAGCGTTTATGATCAATGGCGAAATAACTTCTGCGAAGAAGGTTCTCTCTCAACACAATATTCAACCTATTGTGCTGGAGGCCAAAGAAGGACTTGCACTATTGAATGGTACCCAATTTATGAGTGCATACGGATCCTGGAACCTGTTGGGTGCATTGAAATACAGTAGTATAGCCGACATGACTGCGGCACTATCCCTTGACGGCTTTTCATGCAAACTTGATCCGTTCCTTCCCTATATTCATACGATCAGGCCTTTTAAAGGGCAAATGGAAACGGCTCAAACAATTCTTGAAATCCTGGACGGAAGTGAGATCGCTAAAATACCAAAAATTACAGTGCAGGATCCGTACTCTTTCCGTTGCGTACCCCAAGTACACGGGGCAAGTAAAGATGCGATAGCTCATGTGGTGCAAATATTTGAAACAGAGATCAATTCAGTCACCGACAATCCCAATATTTTCCCGGATGAAGATATGATATTATCAGGTGGTAATTTTCATGGGCAACCATTGGCAATGGGACTTGATTATCTTGCGATTGCATTGGCTGAACTGGGCAGTATTTCTGAAAGAAGAACCTATCAGTTACTGAGTGGCTCGAGAGGATTGCCGGAATTTTTAGCAGCCAATCCCGGATTGAACAGTGGCATGATGATCCCCCAATATGCAGCCGCTGCATTGGTGAGCGAAAACAAACAGCTTTGTACTCCCGCATCTGTTGATTCTATTCCATCCAGCAACGGTCAGGAAGACCATGTAAGCATGGGTGCAAACGCCGCAACCAAATGTTATAAAATCATTAAAAACCTGGAACAAATCCTTGCCATTGAGTGGATGACCGCTGCGCAGGCAGTATCATTCAGAAACCCTTTGAAGACTTCTCCCGTACTTGAAAAAATGCTTTCTGAATACCGCAATTCGGTATCGTTTTTAGAAACCGATAGGTATCTGCATGAGGATATTAAGAAGACGGTGGTATTTTTGGATGCGATTGAATTAGATTAAGAGCAAGGCGTTTTTGATCATTTACTCTCTGCATTTCCCTGGTTTACCAGGTTAAGGCTTACCACGAGCCATCCGATCCACATGATTGTGCTTATGCCCAATACGATATAAGGGAACCACCATGAAATGGATAAAAGAACAATATAAATCACAAAGCCGTATCTGGCACCTTTTGAACTTTCTTTGATTAAAACAATCTTATTGGGTTCTGCAAGCGGTTTAGACCCGAGAATAGACATGTAAAGAAGATTCCATCCTATATTATGTAGCATTGCTACGATAGAATAAAATACAATGGCATACCTGACATATTCGGTATTTAAATACTCAGCCATAAAGGCTGTTTGAAAGGGCATTAATATGATTGTCAGCAGAAAAAACCCATTTGCGAAAAGGAAAAAACCTGAGTTTTTATTGACTTGCTTCAGTAAGTTATGATGCCCCAGCCAGGCAATAAAAATAATGGTAAAGCTGAAGAGAAATGCAAATAGCGAAATCCATAACCTGCTGGTGACATGCCATATTTCGGTTAACGAATGTGCATTTTCAAAAACAGGTACTTTCAGGTCTAAAACAAGAAGTGTGATCGCAATGGCAATCACGCCATCGCAAAATGTTTCAAGGCGTGCGTTTTCACTGGAAGCTGACATATAGTTCGAATTTTTAGCGAATATAATGTCTGTAAATTAAAATGCAATAAAATCAGTTTTGTTGTTCAGGCGCTACAGGCTGATTCAACTTTTTAGGGTCCGGATCAGCAACACCATTCCCTCTGATAGCCCGTATCAAAATAATGATACCGGCGATAATAAACGGAATGCTAAGCAATTGCCCCATGTTCAGTCCGTATTTGGCTACAAGGTCAATCTCAAAAGGAACTTGGACTTCTTTAAAAAACTCTACAAAAAACCGGATACTGAAAAGACATATCAGGAAGGTCCCGAAAAGCATCCCGGGTTTCAGGCTTGCATGTTTGCGGTTGTACCATGTAATAAGAACAATAAACAATAAAAGATACAACAACCCCTCGTATATCTGTGTGGGATGGTGTGGTTGGATCATGGCCAGCGGAACACCTTCATTTACAGAATCTTTAACATACTTAAATCCCCAAGGCAAACTGGTGACATGACCATATATTTCAGAGTTCATCAGGTTTCCCATCCGTACAAAAAAACCACCAATGGGGACAGTGAGTATGATCCGGTCCAGAATCCAGGAGTATGATCTTACAGGCCCTTTTCGCGAATAGATATACATGGCAATTAATATCCCGATAGATGCGCCATGCGAAGCAAGACCGCCTTCCCATATTTTAAAAATCTCAAGTGGATGTGCAAAATAATAATCGGGCTGATAAAAAAGAACATGACCCAGACGTGCCCCGATAACCACCCCAAAAATCATGAATAAAGAAAGCCTGTCAACATCTTTAACAGGTATATTTTCAGTCTTATACACATGTTCCATGATCTTGTATCCTACAAGGAAAGCCATGGCAAACAGGATACCGTACCATCTTACCGTAATAGGTCCAAGATGAAAAATG
>JABDEJ010000094.1:0-6556 GCA_013287095.1 Bacteroidota bacterium
AATCAGAAAGCAAACGGTTAGGTGTGAAAATATATGGAGGCCAGGCAGCTATTGCAGGCAATATCATTGTTCGCCAGAGAGGTACAAAACATCATCCGGGCAAGGGAGTTGGCATGGGTAAAGACCATACGCTATATGCCCTGGTAGACGGTATTGTAAACTTCCAAAGGAAACGTGACGATAAAAGTTTTGTATCAATGCTTCCTTTCCAAAGTGCACAGGCTGCTGTGGATGAATTAGTAAAGTCAGCTGCTCCTAAAGCAAAAGCACCTGTAGAAACAACTCCGGTTGTTGAAGCATCCGCTGAAACTGAAGTAGCCGAGCCAAAAGCTAAAAAAGCAAAGAAAACCGTTGAAGATTCAGCTGTAGATGAAACAGCTGCTTTTGAACCAAAAGCAAAGAAAGCTAAAAAAGAAGAAGCAGAAACTTCTGAACCAGAAGCGGCTGCAGAGCCAAAACCTAAGAAAGCAAAAAAAGAAGTTGATGCTGAAGAAGCTCCTGAAGCTGCAACCGAAGCAGAACCAGAAGCTTAGTTCAAGATAAGTTCTATCATTTAGAAACCCTGTTTTTTAAACGAAACAGGGTTTTTTATTGCCCGAGTTTCTTCTTCACATCCTCAATGGTCACAAGTTTATCAAACTCCAACTCCAGTATAGCAGGCTTTCCTTTTGTTGAAAGCAATTGATCCAAAGCAGGTTTTAAGCTTCCAAGATCGTTACAAAAAATATACCCGCAATTATATTGCAGGGCAAGGTGCTCGAAACGAAGCGGTTGTTTTACTACAAAGTATTCTCCCAGTTCTTTTTGTGACCTTGCACCTGGCAGGGTTCGAAAAATGCCACCACCATGATTGTTAAAAACAATAATTTTTAGATTATCCCTGAGATAGTTATTCCACAGCCCATTACTATCATAAATAAAGCCCAGGTCTCCAACAATCAGAACGTGGTTCCTGTCACCCACCATAGATTGTCCTGCCGCCGCGCTGACCGTTCCGTCAATACCACTCGTGCCGCGGTTCGAATGAACTTCAATATCGGGGTTCACAAATGGAAAAACAGATGCATAACGAACCGGTAGACTGTTACCAAGATGTAAAACTGTATTGGCAGGCAGGTTATTAATGATTTCATAGGCAGCCCGTATTTCGCTGAATTCTAATGATCCAATAGCAGTTTTTGCAGATTCATTTGCCTTATTGTCCAAAGAAGTCCAGACATCAAAATATTCTTTGCTAAAACCAAGGGAGTTCTCTACACTAAGCGCTTTAAAAAAAGTCGGGGCATTGACATCTAATATATTAGTAAGCTGCTGGAATGTATCTGCCGAAGCAGGATGACCATTCAGGTGCCAATGAGCTTTAATATTTTTATGCTTTAGAAAGTTCTTTAAGGTTTTGGAAACAATCGGCCCTCCGAAGCTGATAACCAGTTCCGGCACAAAGTTTTCAATTCTATCCTTTGGGATGGAATCTATAGCCAACTCTGCAAAAGTGACAGAGCCCGGGGTGTGAACAAGGTTCGAAGTAATATCAGGGATAAAAACAATATTTTTTTCTGTACAAAGCTGACCGAGCGCAAGCCTGAGTTTCGCGTTTGGACGATGAGTTCCTCCAATAATCAATACTTTTTCAGTGTATTCCAATGCTTCCAGAATGCCTTTATGAATTATTTTTTCACTTTGATCGAACCAAGTGAGTTTAGCTTTTACATCCCTGAAATCAGGCTCGGTTTCAAGGTATAATGGCTCCCGAAGTGGAACATTGATATGTACCGGGCCGCGGGGATGCTGCATGGCTATATTCAGTGCTTCGTTTGTTATTCTTATTGCATACCATTCCGAATCAGGATGTTGGATATCTGTTGGAAAAACATAATCAGACTTTACATGCTTCCCATAAATATGTTCCTGGTAAATAGCCTGGTTATCCGCCTGCCCGATCCATTCCGCCGGACGATCTGCTGTAAACACAACCAATGGTATTTCGCTAAAAAAAGCTTCGGCCACAGCGGGTGCAAAATTTAGTGCTGCTGTACCAGAAGTACAAACCAATGCCACAGGTTTTTTGGATTGCCGGGCCATACCTAGTGCAGTATAAGCCGCTGAGCGTTCATCAGGAATTACATAATGTTTAATCCCTTCAAACCTCATAAAACTCAATGCCAGTGGCGCGCTTCTGGAACCTGGGCAGAGAATTACATTTTCAACGCCATGCGCTTTGCAAACCTGAACGGTTTGGTATAAAAGTCGGTAGGTTGTTATGGTTTCCTGTTTCTGCAAATGATCAATCAGATTTCTCGCTTCATTCTTTCGCTCGAAATGACAAAAGGTATGCGCCAGCCAATTAGCACATCATCACATTGACAAATCAACACATTATTTCTTCAACTTCATCCACTCTTTCCTATACCCTTCTTCAAAAACATTTATGTGTTCAGAAGGTGGGGTAACCGGCTCTACCAGTTTGTCTTTGCCGTAGATGAATGTGCTTCTGTCATAGTTGGCGCTTGCGATGCTATTGCTAAGGAAAATCGCTTCTTTAGGGCAGGCTTCTTCACACAGTCCACAAAAGATACAGCGTAGCATATTGATCTCATATTTGGCTGCGTATTTTTCTTCACGGTACAAACCTTCTTCACCCTGTTTTCGCTCTGCCGCTTCCATAGTGATGGCTTCTGCCGGACAAGCCAATGCGCATAGCCCACAAGCCGTGCAGCGCTCCGCTCCTTTCTCGTCTCTCTTAAGGATATGCACGCCCCGCCATACCGAACTAAACGGTTTCTTTACTTCCGGGTAACGAATCGTAGGTGGCTTTCTGAAAATATGACTGAATGTAATCGCCATCCCTTTCAATATGCCCGGCAGATACGTCTTTTCCAAAGCGCTCATCTCGTGGGTATCAACTTTTTTCGAACGGTTTGTAAGTTGCATATCAGTTATTTGAAAAGGTTTTCAACAAGTAAAATTCCGCCGCCGGTGAGAAAAATATTCAATATTGAAAGTGGAATCAATACCTGCCAGCCCAGGCGCATCAATTGGTCGTACCTGAAACGTGGCAAAGTCCAACGTACCCACATGAATATAAAAATAAAAATAAACACCTTTGCAAACATCACTGCCACGGCCAGAACACTTACAAGGTTTGCATTCCAGTGTGCGCCAAACCAATCAATGAACGGGAAATTATATCCGCCAAAATAGAGCGTTGCCATCACCGCCGATGAAACGAACATATTGATATACTCCGAAAAGAGGTACATGCCCAGTTTCATTGAACTGTATTCAGTGTGGTAGCCGCCAATAAGTTCTGTTTCGCACTCGGGTAAATCGAAAGGTGCGCGGTTTGTTTCTGCAAAGGCACAAACCATAAAAATCAAAAAGCCCAGTGGTTGAAAGATAATGTTCCATCTCATGCCGTGCCATGCGCTTTGCTGGTTCACGATATGGTTCAATGAAAGAGATCCACTCACCATTAATAAAGCTATAATGGACAAGCCCATTGCTAACTCGTAACTGATCATCTGCGAGGAAGCCCTTACAGCCCCAAGAAGTGAAAATTTATTATTAGATGCCCATCCCCCAATCATGATGCCATATACACCAAGGCTCACAATGCCAAAGACATATAGTATTCCAACATTGATATCAGTGACCTGCAGCGGAACTACGGTGCCCGCAATGGTAACTGATGGACCCCACGGAATAACCGCACTTGTCATTAATGCCGTAAGCATGGCTAGTGAGGGACCAAGAATGAACAAAAATTTATTGGATGAGGCCGGAATGATCTCTTCTTTCATAAAGAATTTGGCACCATCTGCCAAGGGTTGGAGTATTCCGAAAGGCCCTGCCCGGTCAGGACCCACACGGTCCTGGATCACCGCAGCAATTTTACGTTCGCCATAAGTGCTGTACATAGCAATCACCAAAGTGATAGTGAATACAAGGACAACCAGTAATATTTTGAAAAAGAATGCGCTTACAAAAAATGCTGCCATATTAGTTTTGCACCTCCTCAGTTTTAGCCGCCAATAAATCTTTTTTCGGTGGAAGCGATCTCCCAGCTTTTAATAAACCCTGGTAAGGAGCCTCGTAGTGGTTCTGCCCGATAACAGAATGACGGTTGATATTGCGGGGGCCTTCAATGGTCCAGTCGCTCATTTCTTTTTTCTCGAACCTACAGGTATTGCATATAAATTCTTCAAGCTCGCCGTATTCGTCTTTGCGACCTGTAACCCTATATATTTCGTTACCATGGTTCCAGAGCACTACTTTGCCGCTGCAGGTAGGGCAATCACGGCGGGCATCAAATGGTTTTGTAAACCATACGCGGCTCTTGAACCTGAATGTATTATCCGTCAATGCACCCACAGGGCATACGTCTATCATATTGCCTGAGAACTCGTTGTCTATAGAATTTTCGATATAAGTACTTATCTCGCTTACTTCTCCACGCCAGAGAATTCCATGCACCCTGTTTGGGGTCAATTGGTCAGCCACCATGGTGCAACGGTAGCACAAAATGCAGCGCGTCATGTGTAGCTTGATATAGGGACCGATGTCGATGGGTTTAAAAGTACGACGGCCTTCCTGGTACCTGGTTCCTTCGCGACCGTGTTCAAAACCGAGGTCTTGCAGATGGCATTCGCCGGCCTGGTCGCAAATAGGACAATCAAGTGGATGGTTGAGAAGCAGGAATTCTACCACCCCGCGGCGTGCTTCAAGTACTTCTGGAGAGTTGAGGTTTTCCACCACCATACCGTCCTGTACAGGGGTCACACAACTGGCTACCAGTTTTGGCATCGGACGAGGGTCTTTTTCAGAACCTGCTGCTACGCGAACAAGACATACACGACACTTGCCGCCACTGCCCTTCAGTTTTGAATAATAACACATCGCCGGAGGCACATGGCTCCCGCCGATTTTACGGGCGGCCTGAAGGATGCTTGTCCCTGGCTCTACCTCTGTTGTTGCCCCGTCTATGGTTACTTTAAACATGATTGCCTATACCCTTATTTGAAAAGCAGGTACAAATTTAGGAGAAATTTGAGTGTGTGATATGCGTTATATCAGTATATTTCAAGACAACCAGATTCCTGGTTGTGTTCAAAATCATGAATTAATCCTTTTCTCAAATAAATTGCATCGTAAATGCTTTGTGTAGAACTATTTCCCTTCTTAATCCAAATTACTTTAGGCGGAAAACCTTTAACAAGCATAATGTCAAAAAAATCAGCATCGCAGGTAACTATGGTATATTGATAGGCTTTGGCGAAATCCCAAACACTCATGTCATCAGATTCCGTCATTCTAAAATCGTTTACGTGTGCGCTATCCGGAAATTCGTCTTTAACCCTGGTTTTCAGCTTATACTACAGGTTCTGATCAAAAAGCAATTTCATGATGCAATCCGCAACGATTTCTGCTCCCTGTCTGCTGCAAACTGCAACGCGGCATAGATATCTTCCTTAGTTAGTTCGGGAAAATCTTCAATGATCTCCTCCATACTCATTCCCGATCCAAGCCATCCAAGTATATCATATACCGTTATCCGCATATTCCTGATGCAGGGTTGGTCGCCGCGCTTGCCCGGTTCTATGGTTATAATTTTATGATAGTCCATCTCTGTTAGTGTTTCTTTGAGAGTAAATACAAATTTAAGATATATTTGAGAGAAACGGTATTTGTGAAGGAGGCTTAGAAAACGGCTTCCACGTTTAGTTCGGCCTGCTCTATGCCATTGGGTCGAGCCTTATTTTGCTTTCATCCCTGTCTCCTGACAAACCTGAAATTCAAGAAATAAAACTATTAGCAGCTCATTTTTACCAAGGCAGCGTACCGAGCGTTGCGTGCGTAAATGTACCCGTCGGGCCGTCAGGACCAAGCATCGCAACACGAACCGCCTCTGCAGCACCCTGCTCAACGGTCTCCGTACCCGCATATTCGTTAAGGTTTGTTTTAGTAAAGCCCGGAGAAACGGCGTTGACCTTTATCGGGGTTGACTCCAACTCGATTGCCATAGCAAGGGTCATGGCGTTCAGAGCCGTTTTGGATGCAGGGTATACAGGACCAAAGTTCTGGCGTTGCACATAAGCCGGGTCTGAATTTCTGGTCAAAGAACCAACGCCACTTGAGACATTGACAATACGAGCCGCCGGTGCTTCGCGCAGAAGCGGCAACATCGCCTGGTAAACAGCAAGAGGGCCGAACACATTGGTCTCCCACACGGTTCGCACTTCATCAAGCGATACATTACTTGGCCGGACCAACTTAGCATATTCAGCGACCGATTGACCGGGCTTTTTGGTGGTATTTGAGATAGCTGCATTGTTAATGAGTACATCAAGATGCCCATACTCATTGCGGATGCGCTCAGCTGCAGCATCGATTGAAACGCTATCCGTCACGTCAAGCTGCAGGGCGTGAGCATCAGGTCCAACTTCCTTTGCTGCTACCTCACCGCGTTCAAGATTGCGTGACCCTACGAGTACGCTGAAGCCGTGTTTTACGAGATCCTTTGCGATCTGAAGACCGATTCCCTGATTAGCCCCTGTTA
>JABDEJ010000094.1:6575-7303 GCA_013287095.1 Bacteroidota bacterium
TTTCTTTTATTTAAGTTGCGATTGGTTACAAAATGCCAAGATCACGTGCCACATAATAACTTGGTACTAAAGGCCTGAAGGCGGTCTTGCTTCTTAGTTTTGAAACATCCAGAATACCTGCAAACGGATCATTTAATGGTCCTTCAATGGGGTCAAAGGCATCAGCTACCTTTCCGACAGAATCAGCAAGTTCATACAAGGTAATAGGCGCATCATCTGCCACATTGAATATCTCACCATTTAGTCCATAAGTATTGAGCAGCAAAGTAAGAGCCTGCGCCACATCCAAATGATGAACCATGTGCATCCTTGACCCGGAATGAAGTTTCATTCTGTTCAGGAAAGGTATTATCTCTTCTATGTGAGGGTCTTTTTCGCCATAGACAAAACCTAAACGCAGCACCCGTACATCGAAGCCTTTGTTTTTATGCATCGCAATGAGTTCCTGCTCCGCTGCAATTTTGCTGGATGAGTATGCCCTGGGGTCATTAATGTCAACCAGGTCATCTTCATTAGCAGGATGCCGGTAGCCTGATCCATACACATTACTGGTACTTACGAAAACAAATCTTTTAACCCCCGCTACCATTGCTGCATTTGCAAGCGCTACTGTTCCGGAATGGTTTGTCTTTATAATACCCTCATTATCAGTAAATGTTCGAAAAAGTGCAGCCAGGTGAACCACCGCATCTATACCCTCTACTGCAGCGGGCAAAGTATCTTCGTTA
>JABDEJ010000095.1:0-6967 GCA_013287095.1 Bacteroidota bacterium
CCTGACTCAAAAACCTGACGATCTTTACCAGGCCTACCTGTTTGCGCAAAAAAATAAGTTGACGCAAAAAAATTTTCTAAAAGCCCACATCCTGTTGTCCGGCCATTTATTACCCAAAAACAAGCGGGGCGTTTGCCGAAGAGTGAACATGGTTATAATGGAACAGAAAACCTTTAGGATACAATATGAAGCCGCCCCGGCAGATGAGGTAAAAGGGTTGTTTGATAGTTTATGGCGTGATATTGAAAGCCTGAAACGAAAAACTTTAAGCATTGAAGAAATATTTTACTTTGCTTCATTCATTCATATTGTATTTGTAAATATCCATCCGTTTGAGGATGGAAACGGTAGGGCCGGCAGGTTATTGGAAAAGTGGTTTATTGCTGCGATTCTTGGTGAAAAGGCCTGGTTTATGCAAAGCGAACTTTATTATTACCGGCATGTAAACAGCTATTATAAAAACCTAAACTGTCTTGGTATGTTCTACGAGCAATTGGATTACGGTAAGGCGATGCCATTTCTTTTGATGTTGCCTTCTTCAGTGAGAGACGATAGACCTGCCTTAGGCGGCAGGCAGGCATTAGACGTTAGACGATAGACAAAGGCAGTTGGTCCCGATAGCTATCGGGAGCAGTTGGCAAGGAATACAAAAATGAGACGATGGACAGGGAATGAGAATAGTTAATAGTCAATTGTTAATGAGGGGCGCGGGTTCCAATAATTTTAAATCAGAGTTCCGTGAAATCCTAAAATTAATCCGGATCTTGTACTGTACATAAATGCGCGTAACGATTCGTGGGATTACCGTTTTTTGTAAGCACACCCATTTCTACCAAAAATTTTCGTGAAGCTTTCTTTGATTTTGAAACCTCCAGCTTCAATTTTTTAGCTTTCTTAAGATATTTATTCAGTTCTCTATCGCTCATTTGGCCTTAACCTTGATTATTGTTACGCAAAGATAATTGCGCAGTTCAATTCTTGACAAGTGGTTTTCTCTTAACCAATCCCACTAAAAGGTGTATAAAGTTGACAATTGACTTTAAATTTTCGGGTTCATTTCCCCCAAGATCCGGATAATCCCGATGCTTGAATTCCCATGGCCGTCGTCCAATGGATGTCGTTGGCAAACTCAATATGCTTTCTTTTCAGACTCTCAATGTATGATTTTAGAAAATATCCGAAGGTTTTTTTCTTATCAAAATGAGTCCCCTTTATATAGTCTTCCATTTGAAAACGGAATTGCAAGAGGAAAGCTTTTAGCTTTTCTTCCGGGCTCATGGCTGCTCTGTGCTTAGCCAATGCAGCGGAGAAGGCTTTATTTGATTCTTCCTGTTCCTTAGGGCTTAGCTTCACCGAAAAAACCATGTTTTCAGCCACTTCTTTAGCCCCATATTTGGCTATTAAATTTTCAAATTGTTTCTTAGTCATATTTATACTCTTTTAAAAGCGTTTGTGTTTTTTCCCGTACCGTTAGGACCGCCAGAATATACAAAACAGCATCCGCTACTATATAGGCGATTTCTTTAATACCCGCTTAGTATGGGTCTTAGGATCTTCTTCAATAAGCATGCCGTCCGGCGTCCCATAAACTATTGTTGAACCTGCATTGATGGCTTTTGTTGCTACTAAATCCTTTACAACCTTACCAATTACGCTGAAATCAATATTTACTTTGCTCATAAGGCATGTTGGCTCCTTACCTCTCTTATTACTTTAACAATCTCGTACATTGTAGGCAACTTTTTTCCTTTATTGAAGCCTCTTTGTTTATTGTCAAGTCACCACTGCTTGCTTTAATAGTTCCCGGTTTTTAATAGCATCCAGCAAATCAGCCTGCTCATGCGCATCTAATTTTGAAATATAATTGAGCAACTCTTTTTTTACTTTTTCCTTTGCCATATCTCCGGATTTCACCCTAAAATAATGTTTTTTCGAATGATTTCCGCCCTATTTCTCCATCTCAATCAGTTGAATGCTAACTGACTAATTGGTATCTTTATACTACAAAGATTTTCATTTATGATAACTAAAAAATCATTGCGTAATTTGGACAATATTGGTTACCTCGGCAGGCAAAAAAAGATGACCAAAAAGGAGTATTTGCTTGAACTGAAAAAGAGCAGCGAAGCCTTGCAACAGTATAAGGCCAAACATTTCCCCTCAAAAAAAGCCGCTTAGTAAATCCCCAAATCAATCTCCAAGCAAGCCCGGACCAATTACAAAAAATTCTGGAAAGACCAATATTACGGGCAAACTTGTAATTAGTCAGTCGCCAACTGACCAATTAGTCCGTCACCGACGGACCAATTTATCTCAGCCTTTCTTCGATATTCCAATCCCATCCTCATATCCTCATATCAAGTCTAACGTCTTGTATTCCCGTCGTCCGTGGTCTGTCGTCCGTCGTCCGTCGTCCCGTTCCCGTCTTGTGTCTTTCGTCTTGCCTCTAAAATTGGCACACAATTGGGTTACCTTTAAACGATGTTCAAAATCAGTAGTCGCTTAAAAAAGTGGTTGATAGGTATCGCCATTGCTATCGTAGTCTTTTTTGCGGTATTGCTGCTTTGTATTTCCCCCCTGGCCAAATACTTCGTTGAAAAGTACGATGATGTAATACTGGGCCGTAAAATAAGGATGAGCTGGATATATGTGAACCCCCTAACCGGTCATGTTTATATAAAAAATCTGCGGGTTTATGAGAACCATAGCGATAGCCTGTTTTTTACCGCCAAGGCAGTAAGCGCTGATTTCAGCATGTTTAAGCTGTTGTATAAAACGTACGAGATAAATTCGATTATTGTTTACAGTCCCTGGGGCCGCATTATACAGAACAAACGCCAGATCAATTTTCAGGACATCATAGACCATTACCGGCGCAAGGACAGGACCCCCAATAATAACCCGCCAACACATTTCAACATCCTGAACTGCGTGATCAAAGACGGTGAATTTCATTACGATGAAACTTCTATCCCGGTTACTTACTATATTAAGCATGTCAATATTGAAAGTCCCGGCAAATGGTGGGATATAGACTCCATGTCCTATAAAGTATCTCTTGAATCGGGCCCAACCTCGGGGGTTATAAATGCTACTTATTCCATGGTATTTAAAACCCTTGCCTTCCGCATTAAAGCCACTGTTGACAGCTTTGATCTGAAGCCTCTGAGTCAATATATGCGTGTACTCAGCAACTACGGCAATTTTGGGGGGAATGTAATTTCGAAGGTGGAGATAGAAGGAAATATGCATGATAAGTTATCTTTAAAAACACGGGGTATTGTTACGATAGACCGTTTTCATTTCGGCCCCTCCACGCATGAAGATTATGCTTCCTTTCAGCACCTCGTGTTAGATCTGGACGAGGGCGATCCCGGAGGCAAAAAGTACCTGATAGACAGCATCATGATAGACCGCCCCTATTTTAGATACGAGCGGTACGATAACAACCAGGATAATTTTTCATTGATGTTTGGCAAAGCCGGCAGCCGCCCGGGGGTGAATGCAAACCCGGAGCAGTTTAACCTGATACTTAAAATTGCAGAATACCTCGTAGACCTCGCTAAAAACTTTGCACAGAGTTATTACCGGATAGATAAGTTCACCCTGCACAAAGGCGATCTTATATTTAACGATTTCAGCCTCCGCGAAAAATTTTCGGTCGAGGCCATGCCGGTGGTCTTAAGAGCCGATTCTATCGACAGGCATCATGAACGCATGCAATTTAAATTAAACGCCACCACTAAACCTTATGGCGACATTACGATGGACATGAGCGTTGATCCCAATGATTTCGGATATTTTGATGTTGCCTATAATGTTTTTAAAATTCCGGTGTCGGTCTTTAACCCCTATTTAATTACCTACACTTCGTTCCCTATGGACCGGGGCACCCTGCAGTTTACCGGTAACTGGACCGTAGAGGATAGCATGATCAACGCTACTAATCATTTGCTGATCATGGATCCGCGCGTGGGTCGGCGTGTTATGCGAAGTGATACCAAATGGGTCCCTATGCCTTTCCTGATGTCGTTGATACGCGAGCCCGGCGAGGCCATTCAATATGAGGTACCGGTGCATGGAAAACTCGCCAAGCCGGTGTTTGAATTCAAAAATGTGTTCACTACTATAGCACGCAATATTTTTGTTAAGCCGTTCACAACGCCTTACCTTTTTGAGGTAAAGAAGCTCGAAAACACGGTTGATAAAATGCTCCTGGTAAAATGGGAAATGCGTGAAGCCACCTTAAATCCGGTGCAGCAAAAATTTATAGGTAAGACGGCGAAATTTTTAAAGCAACATCCGGATTTTAGCATTAGCGTATCATCCCAGGTGTATACCGATAAAGAGAAGGAGCACATTGCATTTTTCGAACTCAAGAAAAAGTACTACTTAACAACAATGCCTGCGAAGCACGAGATAAACGCATTCGATTCAGTGATCATTGAACTGATGTCGGTCAAAGATTCAGCGGTAACACATTATCTTGACAAGCTGACGGCAGATACTATGCTCTTTAACGTACAGCAAAAGTGCAACTATGTTTTGGGTGAAAACTTTATTACTGGCAAACTGAACCAACTGTTGCAGGAAAGAAAAAATGCTTTCCTCGCAGCATTCAATGAAAACGGCATCGCATCACAGGTAAAATTTACCAGGCCTGAACCGGGCATTCCCTTCAACGGCTACTCGCGCTATAAAATAGATTACGGCGGCAACCTGCCCCCCGAACTACGCAAAGCCTACACCGAAATGGATGAGCTGAACAATGAAAACATCCGCTCAAAATATAAAAGCAAACGATGGCTACCCAAAGTAAAAGGTATACAGCAAATTAACAACAGTGGGAAATGAATGAATGGAACCATTATTAATTTGCCTACGAAGTTAGCCGATAACCTGAATCTAGAAGAATGATTTTGCATTCCGGTAGTGCAATGTCATTAATTTGAGAAGCGCGAATTTGGGCACCGGCGCCTTATTCTTTCGGCCTTTCAGGCCTTGGTGTTTCTGTTTTTGCTATCCCAGGGCGATGCCCTGGGCTAATATATTACGGCCCTTCGGGCCTCTTCTGCGGACCGCCCGACCGGTGATCCGGGCAGGCCTGAAAGGCCGTAATATATTAAGACAGGGTGCAAGCCCTGTCTTAATGTCCCCTATAAAGATCAAGCCCTGAAAGGGCGTAATACGGGATGTTCTTCGTCCTTAACAATGACATTGGTCCGTCGTCCGTCGTCTGTGGTCTGTCGTCCCTTTCCTGTCTATCGTCTATTGTCTAACGCCTGCCCCGCTGTGGCGGGGTCTAACGTCTCACCTTCCTTCTGCTTCATAAACTGCATATCATACAATTTCTTGTAGAATCCATTCTTCGCCAGCAGTTGCTCATGCGTTCCAAACTCTTTTAATTCTCCCTTATCAAGCACCATGATCTTGTTGGCATGGCGGATGGTGGATAGCCGGTGGGCCACCACTATCGAAGTTCTTCCTTTCACCAGCGTCTCAATGGCTTGTTGTATCAGTTGCTCGCTTTCGGTATCAATAGATGAAGTGGCTTCATCCAATATCAGGATACTGGGCTTAAATACCAGTGCGCGAACAAAAGAAATAAGCTGGCGTTGCCCCATAGATAATGTGGCTCCGCGTTCCATAACAAGATAATCGTAACCACCCGGCAGGCGCGAAATAAAATCGTGAGCCCCTACTAATTTGGCAGCGTTGATCACCTCCTCGCGGGTGATATGCTCATTGCGCAATGTGATATTTTCATAAACGCTACCTGCAAACAAGAACACATCCTGCAGCACCACGCTTATTTTTGAGCGCAAGGCCGAAAGCTCATAAGCGCGGATATCAACTCCATCTACTTTGATAGAACCTTTATTGATATCATAGAACCGGCCAAGTATGCTGATGGTGGAAGACTTACCGGAACCGGTGGCGCCTACTACGGCCAGTGTCTCGCCCGCTTTTACTTCGAACGATACATCTTTCAAAACATGATCCTCGTGGTTATAGGCAAACCATACATGCTGGAATGCGATCTGGCCTTCGATCTGCGTGGGTGAATGGGTCCCGGTATTGGGTATTCGTTCATCTTTATCCAGGAGCCTGAAAACCCTTTCGGCGGCCACGATGCCGCGCTGTATCACATTCACCTTGTCCGCAATAAAACGCAGGGGCCGGAATAACATGCTGATGTATAAAAGAAAACCCGAGATGATACCCACACCAATTAAGGTCTCGCCCGGATGATGTTGCGTGATGATATCTCTTAATATCTGGTTGCTCGCCATCCATAACATGCAGCCGATAGCAATGGCGGAGCAAACCTCCACCGCCGGGAAGAAAAGGGAGTAATACCAGATACCGCGAATGGTGGCATCACGGAGGTCGGTGTTGATCTTCACGAATTTTTTCATCTCCTTATCCTCCACCCCGAAAATCTGTATGATGCGCATACCGGTGATGTGCTCCTGTAAAAAGGCGTTCATGGTGCCTATCTGCGTCCGCTCCTCCTGGAATGATTTCTTTACCCCCTCCTGGAACCAGCGGGTAAACCGCAACAGCACCGGCAATACCGCAATGCTCGCCAGCGTCACCGCCCAGTTGATCCAGAACATGACAGCAAGCACCGCAATGATGCTGAGTATATCTGCAAAAATGCCGATCAATCCCTCGCTAAAAGTATCGTTGATGGCCTCAATATCACTGATGGTTCGCGTAGTAGAAGTGCCGATAGGAGTGGTGTCAAAATATTGAAGACGGGAATGAATAACGTGGTCGTAAACTTTTACCCGCACATCCTTTACAATGCTCTGTCCCAGCCACGCAGTAACATAATTGAAAAGATACCGCAACGGCCCTTCAATCACCAACGATATCACCATCAAAATGGTCATTCTCTTCAAACCGTCAAAATCAAATGGCTTGGCCGTAATGTAACGATTGGTAGTATAAATAATGATAA
>JABDEJ010000095.1:6977-7113 GCA_013287095.1 Bacteroidota bacterium
CACTATACCAAGTAAAGCGAGAACTATAGAAAGCAACACCGACAACGAGAATGCGATCTTATAAGGAGCAGCCAAACGTAATATCCTCCTCAACAGGCTAAAATCAAGAAAAGGCTGGGGTTTTTTATCGGACATG
>JABDEJ010000096.1 GCA_013287095.1 Bacteroidota bacterium
CCTGAAACTTGGGTGCATGTGATAAGGGACTCCAAATTCCTGTGCAACAGTTTGAACGATAGGACTTATAGCAGAATAATGAATACTGCAGATATTAGGGAATAAATGATGTTCAACCTGGAAATTCAAACCTCCTACAAACCATGTGAGCAATTTATTTTTAGGGCCAAAGTTGGCCGTAGTACGCATTTGATGAATGATCCACGCATTTTCCATCTGGCCGGCTTCGTCCGGTATCAGATGTTCCGTTTCTTCTACCACATGTGCAAGCTGAAATACGATGCCCAATATAGCTCCCGCCACGAGGTGCATGGTCATAAATCCTATAATAAACTGCCACCAGGTAACATGAACCACAAGCAACGGAATAACAATAAGATAAGAATAATAAACTAGCTTTCCTGCAATGGTTTTCAGGAGCTCACTTGTTGGATGTTTGCCGGATTTTGTCCCGACCATACCTTTTCTGGCAAAGCGTACATAGTCTTTCAGAAATACCCAGAAAAAACTGGCAAAACTATACACGGCCATAAAATAATATTGCTGAAAGCGATGTATCTTTTTATAATCCTGTCTTGGCGACAATCGCATCATGCTTGTCACTTCCAGGTCTTCATCTATTTCATGGATATTTGTATAAGTATGGTGTATGCCATTGTGCGTAATCTTCCACATGTAGCCGCTGCCGCCAATAAGGTCCATGGAATATCCAAGAATTTTATTAAGCCATTTGTGACTGGAATAAGAACCATGTAATGCATCATGGGCGATTGAAAATCCAATTCCAGCAGTTGCCACGCCCATTGCCACACAAAGCAACCACATACCCCAAATAGGCACTATGTTGCTCAAAATAAGTGCATAAGAACCAAAATAAACTCCAAATATCGTTACGGTTTTCAATACCATATTGAAATTTGAATTTGTGGAAACATTTTTATTCTTGAAGTATTGATCAACCCTTGACCTGAGTTCGCTTACGAAATCCTTACCTTCTCTGTTATAGAACTTTATCGCCGCTTGCGCCATAAAACATTTATTACCCCTATTTGTTTACAAAATTATACAATATACCACCAACATTCCAAATTTAAGTGCTTATAAATTTAGATGTTACAACTTTAAATTTTCTTTGTGCCTCTTTTTATCCCTCGTAGATTTCTTCTCCATATTTTCAACAAAAGCCTTTTCAAGATCAACGCCTGTCTGATTGGCAAGGCATATCAATACCCAAAGCACATCGGCCATTTCATCCTCAAGATTATCTTTATCTCCTTCTTTAAATGATTGCTCTCCATAACGCCTCGCCATGATCCTTGCCAACTCCCCTACTTCTTCCATAAGAACGGCAGTATTGGTAAGTTCCGAAAAATACCGGACGCCAATGGTTTTTATCCAATGGTCAACTTGTTCCTGTGCGTCTTTAAGAGTCATAATAAGGGGTAAGTGATAAGTGGTAAGCAGTAAGTGAAAAAATACCCAACTTGTACGTATAATACGTAAAAATCGCATTTTTAGTTTCTCCCAGCAAATATAAGTAGAACTCGCTTTGTAATATTTTGGCGTAAGCAACTTACCACTTATCACTTACCACTTTTTACTCTTTATCCTTCGAATCCATAAAAATAGTTACCGGGCCGTCATTTTCAAGGTTGATTTTCATATCCGCACCAAATATCCCTGTCTTTATGGATTTGCCAAGTTCCTTTTCAAGAGATAAAATGAATTTATCATATAGTGGCATAGCAAGTTCAGGTTTCGCAGAGCGGATAAATGAAGGGCGGTTTCCTTTTTTGGTGGAAGCAAAAAGAGTGAACTGACTTACCAATAAAATATCCCCATTGATCTCCTGAACCGATAAATTCATCAAACCTTTTTCGTCGCTGAATATGCGCAATCTCACTATCTTACCGCACATCCATTCGAGGTCTTTATCGGTATCGGCTTCTTCCCATCCGGCCAAAACCAGCAGGCCTTTATTAATGAAACCTGTCACGGTTCCATCTACTTTGCAGGAAGCAAAATTGACCCGCTGAATGATAACTCTCATGGAGGCAAGTTAGGGAATGATTAATTATCAAGGATCAATTACCAATGATCAATTATCATCCCGATGGGATTCTGAAAATGCTTGTGCGTATATTTCTACCAATATCATCCCTACGGGATTCAAAACCTTTAATTACAGCAAAACTTTATTGATTAAACAATAATTTAATTCCCCTCCCCGGTCTGTCTCCTGACAGACAGTAACTTAACTCAAACCAAAACAACCAATAAAATATTTAACTTGCCCTCAAGCAAATAAAATAAATATGCAAAGACCTGGGGAGATTCGTAATTCAATAATGCTTCTTAACGAAGTGTACTTCTGGACAGACACAGTAAAGGATTGGAAGCATTTATTGAAGCAGGACAAGTACAAACAAACCATTATTGATAGCTGGAAGCTGTTAAAGGAAAGGAACCTGATAAATATATACGGCTTTGTGATCATGCCCAACCATCTACATGTTATATGGGAAATGCTTTCAAAAAACGGCAAAGAAATACCACATGCCAGTTTTAACAAATTTACTGGCGCATATATCATTAATGATTTAAAGGAAAACCATAAAGCTGTACTACCCTATTTTAAGGTAGAAGAAAAAGAAAGAGGATACCGGGTTTGGCAACGCGACCCTTTGGCCATCTTGATGGATTTTAAAAATAAGCTGGAGCAAAAGTTAAATTACCTGCACCATAACCCATTGCATGAACGATGGAATTTGTCAGAAAAGCCAGAACTTTATCCTTGGTCATCGGCAAGATTTTATGAAACAGGGGTAGATGATTTTGGCTTTTTGACACACTACCTGGAGCGGTTTGGATAATCAACACAAGCAATTTGATTGTGAGCTTATTCTGGTCTATCTGGTGACAGACCGGGGAATGGAGAATTGATTGTGAGTTTATTCTGGTCTATCTGGAGACAGACCGGACAATGGAGAATTGATTGCGAGTTTATTCCGGTCTGTCAGGAGACAGACCGGACAATGGAGAATTGATTGCGAGTTTATTCCGGTCTGTCAGGAGACAGACCGGGGAATGGGCTATTCAACAGATAAATATCCCGGGTCAATTATAAAGCAAAAAGGGACATGTTATTTGATGCGGTAAGGAATCAATGTGCAAATTCCAAATGAGCAAATATGCAAATGAAACAAGTATACAGGCTTCTACTTGCTAACCCCTTATCCCTAACCCTTCTGTCCGTGGTCGGTGTCCTCACCCACCACCTTAACTAAACAACATTGGGAAGAAAACCTTATAGGTTTGGGCGAGGGTGACGACAAATCCGAAAAAATATTCCTTCATAACTGACTGAATAAATATAAGTTGAAAAATATTTTT
The DNA here is from genome assembly GCA_013287095.1 of Bacteroidota bacterium. Next base: position 3,394 of record JABDEJ010000096.1, read on the forward strand.
AGGGAATACCCACCCACTTGGGGGTTTCGCTATATATGTATAATAGGCGTCAGGAATCAGGCGTCAGGGGTTAGTGCTGGCGCGTGATGGAATGCATCACTAAACATAAAATCATGTTGTATCACACAAATCACATAAAATCACACTTGTCCCGCCCGTCCCGACTTATTCTGGGATCTTTTCCGGGAGTTTAGATAATTCCCCGCAGATCGCGCTGAAGAGCGCGGAACTTATCGCTTTGCTGTTAAAAATCTGCGGAAATCTGCGGGAGATTCTACAACAAAACGCACGTTGCATTTAAATACATGGTAATGAATATATTAAATGGTAAAAAAGTGTGTGTGGGTTTACAATATTTACAGGTTGTAACCCCAAATGTGACACCTAACCCACTCATTACAAAAAGATAAACAAGGAAACTTAAAGAAAAACTCAACAATGTAAACCCGCGATGGCAGAGAAAACGAAGAGCGAGAGCGAAACAGGAAACATAAAGCATATAATTTTTTAATCTTCCAATCTTTTAATTTTCAATTTCCCTATGTTTACAGCTTAATTAAGAACTACTATGATAAAATGGATTGCCCTTCTACTTATAATTAACATTTCCATCTTTAAATCTTTTTCCCAGGTACCCACCACAGATATATATCTGCTGGATATGAAAGCAAAACATGGGAAATTCATTTTTTCCAACCCTCAAAAAATATCTGACTGGAAAGGCTATAACAATCAGCCATATTTCACCCCGGATAAAAAGTCCATTTATTATGTATCCTATCGTAACAAACAATCTGATATATATAAGTACGATATCGGTTCTAAAGCCACCACTCAGTTTACAAATACTACTGAAGATGAATATTCTCCGAAACTGACCCCGGATGGCAAATATATAAGTGTGGTGAGGGTGATGAAAGATTCATCTCAACAGCTCTGGGAATTCCCGATTAATGGCGGAATTCCAAAACATTTGATGAAAGGCCATGATTCTATTGGGTATTACTGTTGGGTGAAGAACGAGGTATTGTCGGCCAATGTGCCTGAACCTATGAAACTTGAATTAACCGACACCATTCCCGGCTCACATAACGTGGCTGTTGTGAAAAATGTAGGCCGCTCCTTGCAGGTTATTAATAACAAACTCATTCTCTTTGTTCAGAAACCAACCAGTAAAAAAGACAGTGTCAGCAACATAAGCGCACTTTATCAAGGAAAGACTTTTAAACTTGTGGATTGTCTTCCCAATTGCGAAGATTTTGCATTTGGGTCTAAAAACACCTTTTTCATGGGCAAAAACGGGAAACTCTATAAATACAAGCTCGGGAAAGACAAAGACTGGGTCGAAATTGCAGACTTCTCAAATACTGAATACAAAAACTTCTATCGTATTGTCTTCAACAAAAAAGGAGACAAAATTGCATTGGTCAGCTACCAGGGCAAAAAGCCTTGATTGAAAATCTACAAAACCCTACCAATTCCCTTCTCCAATTGGAGAAGGATTAAGGATGAGGCGATTAATTATCATCGTCATCGTCTTTGGTATCCGGAGTACTGTTCCCGCCACCACCGGCAGACTTATTCATGTTGATAAACTGGTTTGCCTGGTCAAATTGAGCAGGAATGACCATTTTCCCGGTTTTATCAACGAATCCCCATTTGGAATTCTTATCTACCGGAGCAAGTCCATAAGCGAAATCGGCTACTTCATCAAATTGTGGCTTTATGACAACAGCACCAGTAGCATTGATGAAGCCCCATTTGTCATTGACACTCACCGCTGCGAGGCCATCATTAGTAAAATCGCGGGCCTCGTCATATTTTGGAGGGATAACTTCTTTGCCCGTTGCATCAATAAAACCGTATGAGCCGTCTTTAACAACCATGATAAGTCCTCCCTTTGTTATATCGGGGCTGATCTGATCATAAATTATAGGCACAATTTGTTTATTGTCTTTATCAATGATTCCCCATTTGCGCTCTCCTGGACCAGGAGGAGCAGGTTTCGCTCCATTTTGAGCAGTAGGGGCAGCGGGTTTCTGACCAATGCTCACAGCGGCAAAGCCTCTGTCGGAAAAAGGAGTAGCTTCCAGATAAGCAAGAGGAATGACCAATTTACCCGTCTTATCTATGTAACCCGTTCTTCCTCCTTTGCGTACCATGGCCAGGCCACTACTGAAATGGACGACTTCATCATACACCGCAGGGACGATGAGTTTCCCTGTTTTATCAATGAATCCCCATTTTTTACCAAACTGGGCGCTCATAATATCATCATAAAAATTATCCCCTAATGCAGTGAACGCCTGGGTTGTTAAAAGTTTTCCTGCGCGATTTATCAAGCCATAACCACCTTCTTTTTGCACAACTGCAAAATCGCCAATAAAGCTTGCACAACCATAATATACAGCAGGAATAACCATTTTGCCACCTTTATTTATAAAACCCCATTTACCGGCTTTTTTTACAATTGCCAATCCATCGGGTGTAAATGTCCAAGCCTCATCAAACTGCTCTGGGATAACCATTTTCCCGGTATTGTCTATAAATCCCCATTTACCACCTTGCACAGTATTTTCTCCAATAATCTTACCGCCATTATTCACTGCTGCAAGTCCTTCGGTATAGTTCTTTACATAATCGTATTTGGCAGGCACAACCATTTCGCCTGATTTATCCGCAAAGCCCCATTTATTGCCCATTTCTACGGTTTTAAGTGGATTGCTGAAATTCTCCACCCTATCAAACTGAGCAGGTACAACCATGTTGCCGGTCTTATCAATGAATCCATATTTCCCGTCTTTTCGCACACAAGCTATCCCTTCAAAATAGTTATATGCCTCTTCATACTGCATGGGTATAACCAATTGACCGGATTGATTAACAAAGCCGGACATATTATCCTTTTGTACCATAGCCATACCTTCTGTATATACATCAATATTATCATATTGTACAGGGACAAATAGCTTTCCACTTTGATTCACAAGGCCATATTTCCCATCTTTCATAACCTTTGCGGCATAAAAAGGCGTTTTATCCTGAGCCGAAACCAGCCTCATGCAAAACAGACATAAAAATACAAGACAAAATCGCTTTATCATACAGATTAGATTTTTTTATGATTACGGAATAAAATTACGACAAACTTTTCTAATCAACACAATGATTTTTATCAACTTTATTTTGAAATACCCAAAACAATATTATTTTGGCTTGTTTTAGTGGTATTTACTAACTTTGAACCTGAACAAAAATATCTAGTGTTATGCCATCTTTTGACATTGTGAGCAAAATAGATGCCCAATCCCTGGACAACGCCATCAACAACGCCAGGAAAGAAATCGTGAACAGGTATGATTTTCGCGATTCAAAAACAACCATCGACCTGGACAAAAAAGCAAAGAGCCTGCATATCATTACCGAAAATGAAATGAAGATAAAGGCTATTGAAGATATACTCATGCAACGCTTGTCAAAACAAGGAATTGACCCACAATCTCTTGATCTTGGGAAAGAAGAATATGCTGCAGGAAGTATGGTTAAAAAAGATATAAAACTTATTGAGGGGATTGACAAAGAAATAGCCAAAAAAATTGTGAAAGCCATAAAAGATATGAAGATCA
>JABDEJ010000097.1 GCA_013287095.1 Bacteroidota bacterium
ACTCGATGGCGATACAAGGGGTGGGGCTGCTCTTTCGATTATGTCTGTCGTTACAAAACCGATCAAGTTTGTTGGCCTCGGTGAAAAGATGGATGCGATAGATATCTTTTACCCCGATCGTATGGCCCAACGGATATTGGGGATGGGCGACATCGTTTCCTTTGTTGAAAAAGCCCAGGACGCCATTGATATTGAAGAAGCAGAGCGCATTAACCGCAAGTTCAGGAAGAACCAGTTTGATTTCGAGGATTTCCTGAGCCAGTTGAAGCAGATTAAAAAGATGGGGAATGTAAAGGACCTTATGGCTATGATTCCGGGAGTGAACAAAGCTGTAAAGGATATGGATTTTGACGACAGTGCCTTTGCTAAAACAGAAGCCATGATCTATTCCATGACACCGTATGAACGCAAAAACCCTGATTCACTTGACGGCAGGCGCAAAAAACGTATCGCAGATGGTAGCGGCACTTCAGTACAGCAAGTAAATCAGTTGGTAAACCAGCTTTTCGAAATGCGGAAGATGATGAAAACCATGAACAAATTCCAGGGAAGCGGCAGGGCTATGAAAGGGATGCCTTTTGGAAGATAGGCATTAGGCGTCAGGAATCAGGAGTCAGGAAAGAGTGAGAAGTGAAAAGTAAGAAGTGAGAGGTGAGCAGATTTATTGCCAACGCTCTCGCTCTCCGCTCTTTCGCTCTCCAATTGGGTTTACATTTTGTATCTTTTTTTAAGTTATTAATGTTAAACATCTTACTAACAATGAATTGGATGAATTTTTGGGTTAACATTTTATCAAAATTGTAAACCATGTACATTTTCTTTAATAATTAACTTATTCATTATTAACAATTTAAGTAAAATAAATTTTCTCCCGCAGATCGCGCAGATTTTCGCAGATTTTTGTAACGATACGTTCCGCACTTTCTGTGGGAGAATTTATCTGAACTGTGATTTATTTGATACAACATGATTTGCTGTTTGGCGAACATTCTATCGCGCGCCAGCCCTTGCTTTCGCTAAAGCTATGACAGGCGAAGCAATTCGTAATTCGTAATTCATAGTTCGTAATTGTATAAGTACATATATAGTGAACTACCTAAGTGGATGCCTGTTTTTTAAAAATATTTTTCAACTTATATTTATACAATTAGTTACAGACGAAAATATTTTTGATTTTGTCGTCACTTCTGCTTTTAGTTTTGACAACTTTTGAAAAGTCATCAAAGCTTATACTCCATGCTGGCAAGGATTAGCAGCCCGGAGTCTATTCGTAGCCCAATACCTACGAATAGCGGGAATGAGACTGTAGTGTAACCGATGCTTTTGCCATTGAAATAAAGCTACGGGTAAAATACATCCTTTACTTTTTGTAGTTTTACAATCTCATTTATGGCTATGGGAAAAGAAATAATGATCAATAATACTGTTATTACAGACATTAAGGCCATTATCCTTGATGCAAAGGACAGGTCAATCCGATTGGTGGACCATGAGCGGACCCTGATGTATTGGCATATCGGGAAGCGTATCTTTGAAGAAGAACAGGAAGGTAAAGACCGGGCGGATTATGGTGAGTATCTCACCAAATTTATTTCAGAACAATTGGAACCCGAATTTGGAAGTGGCTTCTCAAAAAGGCAGGTGGAGCTTTCACGTCAGTTTTACCGCACATTCCCAATTGCGAACGCACTGCGTTCGCAATTGGGATGGACGCATTACAAAATGTTAATACGCATTGATAGTCAAGATAAAATGGAGTTTTATATAGCTGAAGCTATAAAAAATAACTGGACTACCCGTCAATTGGAACGACAGATTTATAGCAGTCTTTGGGAACGATTACTCATAAGCAACGACAAGGAAAGTGTATTGGCCATTGCCAGGAATGAGAAACAACCATCGGATGCAAAAGAGATCATAAAAGACCCGATGTACCTTGAATTTTTAGGGTTAAAGCACGAGGCATCCTACTACGAAAAGGATTTGGAGCAGGCCATTATTACCCATCTTCATGATTTCTTGTTGGAACTGGGCAATGGCTTTGCTTTTGTGGCAAGGCAAAAGCGGCTTCATATTGAAGGGGATGAGTTCTTTATAGACCTAGTCTTCTATAACCGGCTTTTGCAGTGCTTTGTGATTATTGAGATAAAGACAACCAGGCTTACACATCAGGATATAGGCCAGTTGCAGATGTATGTAAACTATTATGACCGATACGAAAAGCGCGAATTTGAGAACCCCACCATCGGGATTTTGCTTTGTGCCGAGAAGAACAATGCTGTTGTAAAAATTTCCCTCCCGGAAAGCAATAAAACCATCATTGCCAGCGAATACAAACTATACCTGCCTACCGAACAACAATTGATTGCCGAATTGAAGAAGGAGATTGAAAGGCAGGATGATATAAATGAGAATGGGCATGGGTAAAAATTGATATCAATAAGTTGTTTGTCAGCGTATTCCGGTCTGTCAGGAGACAAACCGGGGAGAAGGTAATTCGTAATTATTCTACCACCAACGTACCCGCCTTAATCTGATTAGTTGAATGTGAGAATTTATATTTGATCTTATAAATATATACCCCTCCAGGACATGTCAGGTTTTTAAATGTTCCGTCCCAACCTGTGTTGATATTATTTGATTCAAAAATCCTTTCTCCCCAGCGATTATAGATTTCCAGGGTATAGTTTACAGGCTCACAGGCAGATTCTACATAAAATATGTCGTTAATATGGTCATTATTCGGAGTGAAAATATTGGGGATGAATAGATAACAATCGCAATTACTATCTGTAATGGTGGAAGCATAGGTCTTTGTTCCACAAAGGTTTTTAAGGGTTACAGAATAAGTCCCTGATGAATTTATAGTATAATCACTGTCTGTTTTGCCATCTTGCCAGAGAATGGAGCCGTTGAAATTTTTGATAGAAACTGGAATAGACTGCCCATCGCAGATTACGGTGTCTGAAGGAAGCACCCGTGCCGGGAAAAGATCATATTTAACATTTATGGTATCAGCAAAATGACATGTACCATCATATACGGCTAATATATAGGCATTTGGCGCAGTTACATAAAGCAGTTGGCCTGTGCTGCCTGTGTTCCATTGGTACTGATCGTTTGGCCATGTTGGGCCTGCCAAAACCAAGGTATCTCCCTGGCAAAGGGTAGTATCGTTGCCGAGGTTGTAGCCGTGATTATCATAAGCCAAATTGAAGCTATCGCTTTTGCTGCATCCTCCACCAGAAACCGTTATTTTATAAAATCCAGCCTGGTTTAGGGTACGTATTGGCATGGTATCACCGTTGTTCCAAATATAATTAGTTGCTGACGGTACTGTACAGTTTAGATTTAAAACTGCATTGACACACAATGTGGTATCCCGTGGAAGCAGCTTAGACGGAAAGATGATATATGTTACCATATCCGAAAAAGATTTGACCAGTCCCTGTACATAAACGATTACCTTTACGCTATAGGTCCCCGGTTTTGTATAGACATGTGCAGGTTGAAACTGCCTGCTTTGCATACCATCTCCGAAGCTCCAGAGAACACTATCTGGGGTAGTATAATAATACAGGTGAAAATTGAAAGACGAACGGCCACAAGAATGCACATAGCCTATACTGTCTGGCGGATATACAGGAGGATAACCCAATTTGCCAGCGAAAAGCATCGGATTATTATTCCCATCATTTACTTTAAAATTGTCAAAATAAATACTATCTTCACTTCGTCCGGTAAAATAAACCGTGCCATTATCATCAGAGGCTATGTTATCAATTGCCGACGATGAAGTACTTAAATTCTGATTTGTCTTAAAAATTTTGCACCATTGCAGAACACCTGCAGAATCACATTTATTGATATAAAGAAAATTAACAGTATCTTGGTCAACATAAAAGGCATTCGCATCCGTTGTATTCGCTCCCGCAGCTAACGTATCCCTTCCTGTAAATATAATTCCGGAAAAGCTGCCCGCCATATAGCAGTTGCCATGATGATCAAGGCTTATTTCTGAAAAATCTATATCATTTGATTCGCTTTGTAACTGGAGCATGCCCCCCGCCCAAAGGGGAACGCCTGCGGCATTAAACTTAACCAGAAATGCAGAGTAATTAAACGGGGAGCTTATTTTAAGGCCGCCAAGGTCTGCACTGCCTCGCAATAACATTTTGGCACACATATTTCCTGAACTGTCAACATCGCAACTGGAACTATAACCGAAAATGTCATCAAAGAAATGAAACCAGGCAAAACTGCCTTCTTTGTTAAGTTTTCCTATAAAATGCCCCTGCGCCTGGTAAATAGTGTTGAATCCATAAGAGCTTAAATAGGTTGTACCTTGAGCGGTAATTGTATTGTCTGTCGTTGACCCATTAAAATAAATGTTTCCCTGTTTATTAACACAAATAGCTACATCAAAATTACCTGACATATCCTGAAGAAAAGGTTTTAGCCAAATGATAGTTCCCAGGCTGTCAGTTTTAACGATGAATTCAGTAAAGTTATTTGAATGAAAGTTATAGCTTTTCCCCTGGGCAGTAAACCCCTGGCCATTTGAATAATTATCAGTTAAAAGAAAATAGATATGCCCCGAATCGTCCGAAACCATTTGCTGGCCTGTAATGTACGAATTCCCAACTGCGCTGTCTATGATGCTATGTGTCCATAAATCATTGCCCAAACTGTCTGATTCGGTTAAAAAAAACCCCTTTTTCGTATAAGAATCGTGCATAGCTGTGGCATAGTAGAAATTACCTTTGAACCCTGAATGCCCTGAAATAAATGCATCATAATAATAGTATCCTGTGTTGAAGTTATTTATCTGTTTTGTCCAACGGAATTTCCCTGTCGTATCATAGCAGGTTATAAGGTTGTAATAATATCCCCTGAAGGTCTTGGCATGAAATGAAAAGGTATCCGAAATGCCGCTTTGGCAATAAACCTTTCCTGAGTTTTTGATATGAATGACCTGTTCACCATTACTAGTCCCATGGTATTGTTTTGAAGGGGCATCAAGCCATTCCACTTTTTGGGCTTTTGCCAAATAGCCATATTGCAGAAAACACAAAATGAATAAAATGCTTCTCATATTCCGACTATAGGATTGATTGAGATTGCAGCTTAAATTTAAGCTACAGACGGATATTTAATAAAACAGGTTGCCTGTCTTTAATTTCCGCTGAGAAGACTTGCCCCCTCCCCGGTCTGTCTCCTGACAGACCGGAACTTAACTACATACCAAGATATTTCCCTCTCCCTAGCCTGTCTCCTGACAGAGAAGTCGTCTATTTACCCCTCCCCGGTCTGTCTCCTGACAGACCAGAACTTAACTACATACCAAGGTATTCAAAATAGTTTTATAAATCCTAAGCAAAAGGGTTTTTATCAAGGATAATATATTGTTTACGAGCGTATTCCGGTCTGTCAGGAGACAGACCGTGGAACAGGGGCAAAGATAGGAATCAGTCATCAGGAATCAGGGTCAGTTGTCAGGAAAGAGTAAGAAGAGAAAAGTAAGAAGTGAGAGGTCGTTTCTCAAGTACATTAATTTTCCCTCAGAGTCTCCCCCGGCACAATGTTCCCCAACCTCAAAACAAAGGGGACTGAGGTAAATACGAACGCAAACTCATGTCGTGCATACCTCAGTGTCCCCCATCAGAGGTGTAGGTACATAAATATTGTGCAGTGGGGAGACACTGAGGGGAAGTTAAATATGCGAATGTGGTTGAGTCGTCTTGGGATTACAAATCCCAAGAGCATCGCGGATCCCCTTTGGGAGACATCCGCAGAGAAATTCAGGACAAAGACATTTTGTTAAATCATCATAACTATTTGATCTAAAATATTTTACAATTTTTGGCACGAAAATTGTTAAAACTCAAGCATAATGGAAAAGAAAATGGTCAAGCTATATTTATATATCCCCGAAAACACAAGAGAATTAAGTCTTGTAGCCCGTAAACGCGCCGCCCGCCAAACCCTCATCAAAAACCTTGAGAAATACAGTAAAGAGAAAGGTAAGGATTCTGTAAAAAAGGATGGCTGAGCGCCCGCTTTCTCATATAAGCGAGTCTTAAGGAATCAGATTTCTAGCTTCGTACCTTCGCTCGAAATGACAAAGGCCAGCTGACCCCTGATTCCTTACCCCTGATTTATCCCAATTTCGCCCTCATGGTTATTGGCACAGCAGACAAAGCCACGGAAATGGGACAGCCTATTTTGGCATTGTTGGCCAGTTCCTGGAATTTGTCTTCGGTAATGTCCGGGATGGTGCCGGAAACCTCAAGGTTTATGTTTGTGATCCTATTGGCGCTTTCTACCTTTTCAATTGTCACAGTCGCTTCGGTTTTCAATTCCGTAGCAGTAAACCCTGCCATATTCAACTGAGCACTTAAAGCCATCGTAAAGCAGCCCGAATGTGCCGCAGCTATAAGTTCTTCCGGGTTGGTACCCATTTTGCCATCTTCGCTCACAAATCTTGTTGCAAAAGAATACGGGGTATCGTTCAATACGCCACTGGTAGAAGTAATTTTGCCGCTACCTTCTTTAACGGTGCCGTTCCATACGGCTGATGCTTTTCTGTTAAATGCCATGATTGATTTCTTTTAATAATTGTTAAAATGCAAATGTAAGGGAAAAGAAAGCGAAGGAAGAGAGCGAAGAGCGAAGGAATAGAAATTAGTGTGTTTGCTCCTTCATAGAGACAAGGCATTGCCTCGTCTCTATACGAAATAATACCAGCATTAAAATAACAAAACCCCGCCGTATGTACGGGCGGGGCTTGCATAAAAGTAATTATGTTTCCAGCAAAACCTATTTCGTTGCAGGAGCAGGAGTAGTTTTAGTTGTTGTGCTTTTAGTAGTCTTACCATTTTTGGTTTT
>JABDEJ010000098.1 GCA_013287095.1 Bacteroidota bacterium
GTTCAACATTGTATTTTAAAGCACTTCTGGAAGGGATAGATGAGTTCCCTGAAATAACAAAGGAAGCCAAAGAAAAAGTAAAACAAATTGAAAAAAATCGGGGCTTGAACGGGTTACAATTCGCGCTCAAAGAAGCTGATCCTGATTATTTTAAATCTGTTGACATGGCCAATTCCCGAAGAGTTACCAGGGCATTGGAAGTATGTTTTTCAGAAGGGAAACCTTATTCTTCTTACTTAAAGAAAAACAAGCCAGAGGACAAAGGTTATTCTGTTATCAAAATTGGAATTGATGTTCCCAGGTCTGTTCTTTACAAAACAATAAATGATCGTTGTGATGAAATGATTTCTAATGGATTGCTGGAGGAAGTAAAACAATTGTACCCATTTCGTCACCTAAAGCCTTTACATACTGTTGGATACACAGAGTTTTTTGATTATCCGGATGGTAAAACAGATCTTGAAAAGGCTGTTACCCTTTTCAAACAGCATACAAGGAATTATGCTAAAAGGCAGATAACATGGTTAAGGAGAGAAGAGGGATTGGAATGGGTTGAAGGGGACAAGGTTGAGAATTTTTTGGTTGGCTCGACAAAAAATACTGGCTCTATACACCTTTAATTGGATTAATTAATTAGCTTTGATTAGGATGAAAGATTAATTGATTGAATTTGATGCGATTTCGAAGTTGCGGAACAACCTACTAATTACATCCTTCGTCCTGTAGAAGAATCTTATTTGTAAACCATATAAATAACTGGAAACATGAAGAATATCAAGAAATCTATCTGGATATTAGTAGTTTCGGCATTGTTTATTCTGTCGGGCACAATGCCAGCACTCTCGCAAGTCAAGCAGATTGAAGATCCCCTCTTAACGCATTCAAATTATATATCCATTGATGCCGGGATGAATTATGTGTCGCCAAATTATTCTTACAGGAATGCTGTTCTCAATGGCTGCAGCTATAATTTGGGAGACAACCTTTCTGGTGCTTATCAGCCAATTGCATCATTAGAGGTTGGGCATGTGTTTAAAATCGGGGCAAAAGATCCGTTCATTTTAAAACTGAATTCCGGCATTTCAATTGCTTCATATTCCCTGAATGTGTTTAATAATAAGAGTGACCCCGAAACACTTTCAGAAACCTTTCTACAAGTACCTTTGGCAATTTCCACGCATATTCCACTTCAAATATTTCAACCCCAATCCCGTTATCATGCTCTTGAATTAAAATTTGGAGGTTATTATGGCGTTAATATCAAAAGGGAAATTCAGACTTATAATGTGCCTGAATCGGGTTCAACAGATTTCAACCTTCCTGCGTACCAGTTCGGAAAGTTTAGCCTGTTTGCAGAGGCAGGCGTTTCATTTACCAGTCCTAATGGACATAGCCATGAGATAGGAATACGTGCCAGTCATGATATGGGACCTTATCTCAATTTTAATAATTCTCCGGAACTGCCATTTTTGTATAATTCTGTTGGAGTTTTCTATCGTTGGACATTTTATTGTTTTTGAGATCCATTTTGATTATAGGATCCAAACATTAATCTCTTTCTTATTGTTAATTGATCATTGGTTATTGGTCATTGACCATTGATGCCCTACCTTTGCACCTCAAAATCAAAAATTATGTCAAACGCCATATTCCAAACCCCGATTGCAGTTAATGAACCCATCAAAAGCTATGCACCAGGCACACCTGAAAGGGCAGAACTTCAGAAAGAATTAAAAGATTCTGCCGCTGAGCACCGCGACATCGCAATGTACATTGATGGAAAAGAAGTACGCAGCGGGAAAAAGCTTGAGATACGTCCACCGCACGATCATCGTAAAATTGTCGGGAATTTTTATAAGGGAGGCAAAGAAGAAGTCAGCCAGGCCATAAACGCTGCCATGAAGGCCAAGAATGAGTGGGGGAGTATGCCCTGGGAACAAAGGGCTTCCATCTTTTTAAAGGCGGCAGATATTCTCGCAGGGCCTTATAGGGCAAGAATGAATGCCGCTACCATGATATGTCAAAGCAAAAATGCTTTCCAGTCTGAAATTGATGCCGCCTGCGAACTGATCGACTTTTTAAGGTATAATGTACAGTATGCTTCCAAAGAAATATATCAGAACCAGCCTGCGTCAGCACCCGGTATGTGGAACCGTATGGAATACAGACCGTTGGAGGGGTTTGTATTTGCATTAACGCCGTTCAATTTTACCTCAATTGGTGGCAATCTACCTGCTTCAGCAGCGCTGATGGGAAATACGGTTGTTTGGAAACCATCTGAAAGGCAGATTTATTCTGCACATGTAATTATGGAAATATTTATAGCAGCCGGATTACCTGAAGGGGTTATCAATCTTGTTTTTTCATCCGGGCAGGATTGTTCGGACGTTATTTTTTCACATAAAGATTTTGGAGGAATCCATTTTACCGGTTCTACCGATGTATTCCGAACCATTTGGAAAGAAATAGGTGACAATGTCTCCAAATACAGGTCATACCCAAGAATCGTAGGGGAAACGGGTGGTAAAGACTTCATTGTGGCTCACGAATCCGCTGATCCTATCGCTGTTGCAGTTGCTATGGCCCGGGGCGCTTTCGAATACCAGGGACAGAAATGTTCTGCCGCATCACGTGCATATATCCCATCAAACTTGTGGCCGGCAGTGAAAGAAAAGCTGGTTGAAGATTTGAAAACTTTCAAAATGGGTCATGTAGAAGATTTCTCAAATTTCATAAATGCTGTTATTGATGAAAGGGCCTTTGATAAGATCGCGTCTTATATAGATGGTGCCAAAAAGAGCCCTGATGCAGAGATTGTAACCGGGGGTAACTACAATAAATCAGAAGGCTATTTTATAGAGCCAACTGTTATTCTCGCCAAAAGCCCTACTTATACATCTATGTGTGAAGAGATCTTTGGGCCGGTATTAAGTGTCTATGTATATGAGCCTGATAAGTTTGAAGAAATGCTCGAGATTGTAGACCAATCTTCACCTTATGCATTGACGGGTGCCATTTTCAGTCAGGACAGATACAGCATCGTAAAGGCAACTGAAATGTTAACAAACTCCGCAGGTAATTTTTATATCAATGATAAACCCACAGGCGCTGTGGTTGGTCAGCAACCATTTGGCGGAGCAAGAGGTTCAGGCACCAATGATAAAGCTGGTTCAAGCTGGAACCTGATCCGGTGGGTATCTCCAAGAACGATAAAAGAAACATTTAATCCGCCACACGACTATAGGTATCCGTTTTTACAGTAAACAGTCATCAGTTAGCAGTCATCAGTAATGTCAGTTTGCATCAGAGTAAAGTCTCTTTACTGTTGACTGATCCTTATGACTGATGACTATTTATCCCAGGTACATTTTCAAACTTCTGGTGCGGGAAGAATTTTTGAGTTTGCGCAAGGCCTTTTCTTTGATCTGCCTTACTCTTTCCCTCGTCAGTGTCATTTTATGGCTTATTTCTTCCAGTGACATTTCAGAATGCCTGCTGATGCCAAAGAAATAGCACAATACCGAGCGTTCTTTTTCACTCAGAATCTTTAAGCTGTTATGAATTTCGCTTTGAAGGGATTCTATAAGTAGTACGGAATCAGGTTCAGGCTCATCTTCACTTTGCAGCAGGGACAGCAGGCTATTATCATCTTCTGCACTAATAGGAGCATCAATAGAAATATGTCGGGTTGACGACTTCATGAAATCTTCGACATGTTCTACTTCAATATCAAGAAGGTTTGCGAGTTCCTCAGCTGACGGTTCCCTTTCAAACTTTTGTTCAAGGGCTGATGCAGCTTTATTTATTTTTGTTAAGGCACCTATCCTGTTAAGCGGTAACCTGATAATACGAGCCTGTTCAGCAAGCGCTTGTAAAATAGACTGACGAATCCACCATACAGCATAGCTGATAAACTTAAATCCACGGGTATGATCAAAGCGGTGGGCTGCCCTGATAAGTCCCATATTCCCTTCGTTTATCAGATCACCTAATGGCAAACCCTGGTTCTGATATTGTTTCGCCACGGACACCACGAAACGAAGATTTGCATTGACGAGTTTCTCAAGTGCCTGTGCATCACCATCTTTAATTCGAATCGCGAGTTCAACTTCTTCTTCGGCGGTTACCATACTTACGGTCCCGATTTCCTGAAGGTACTTATCGAGAGACCGATGTTCCCTGTTGGTGATCTGTTTTACGATTTTTAATTGCCTCATATTCCCTTCTTGTTTTAAACACCCCTAAATAGACAAACCACTGTCACCTCACAAATTGCGACCTTGGGTAATGTCAATAATTTTAAATTCTGTCCTCCTGGCTAAAGGAATGACTGAGGCAAGCTATAATTTTTTTTGATACGTGGTACTCCTACCAAAGAAATTTTTAGAATTCAAACCGGATAGTGTTCCTGTTTCATTTGATACATTACTGAATATAACCGGTTGGAGTAGCTCCAAGTGGATTACAATGTGGAGTATGGCTGGTTCGGATGTTTATCCTTTTAAAATAGCCATGATTCATGTGAAGGCTATGAAAGATACCAATTTCTTCCAGCAGCGATTCCAGTTCAGGTTCCGTGCCCTTGGCAATCAATCAGGAAACCTTGATATCTGGAATGTTGATTATGTTTACCTGAACAATCACAGGTTCCACAACGATACCACTTTTTCAGACATTGCCATTTACCAACCTTCTAAAAGTATTATCAACGGCTATAACTCAATACCATGGAGTTATTATAAGAACAATACAAGTCTTTATTATACCGACAGCATTCATATATACACTCATAATAATGATGCAGCCGCAGCTACTCCAAAACACGTAACATTCAGCTATGATATAAAATCATTGCCTGATAAAACCCCTCTGGCAAATAGAAAAAGCACCCAGGTTGCAAATGTATATGGACAAGAGTATCTTGATTTTTCATTACAGGCAGATCCATTGAGTCCATTATTTGTTCCGAAAAATCCTGATAGTGTTGTACTGGCAGTAAGGACGATTGCAAAAAGTGATGTGATCCAGGATACCCTGTTTGCTCCAAATGATACAGCAACATTTCTCCAGGTTTTTAATACATACCTTGCTTATGATGATGGTACTGCTGAACAAGGATATGGGATTACCAACACCAATACATCCAGTCCGGGGTCTGAAGTCGCTCTAAAATTCACGATACCAGGTTCGGATACACTCTATGGCATCGGTATCAATTTTAACCAAAGCCTTGCCGATGTGAGCAATGATGCTGTGGCTCTGAGGGTATGGTCATCAATTGATACAGAAAATTTAACAAATGTATCGGATCAGATCATTGCAGAACTGGATAATATTAAACCACAATATACTTTTCATAGAAACGGTTTTTATTATTTTCCATTGGACACCCCAAGGGCGGTTTCCAATAGTTTTTACATTGGTTGGGACCAGACAAGTGATTTCCTTTTGAACGTAGGTTTTGACCGGAATTACTATCTAAGCAATTTTGCAACACAATCTAATCTATATTATAATGTAGAAGGAGGATGGTATAGATCCGTTCAGCAAGGCGTTCCAATGATCAGGGCATATATAGGTAAAAAGCCTGTTGATGTTGCATCTATTAACAATGCTACTGGCAATGGAAATTTTAGTGTTGACATTTACCCAAACCCCAGCACAGAAGTATTTACAATTTCGCTTCCCGAATATGGAAAGTATACAATTCAATTGGTTGACCTCAATGGCAAAGTCCTTGCAAGCAACAATAATCTGAGCGGTGACATCAAAGTAAATTCAGAAAATTATTCTCCCGGAGTATACCTGGTTCGAATAACTGATCAGGTATCTGGCAGCCGTTTATTTAAAAAAGTGGTTTTGGAATAATGGATAAGGCGTTAGCCCTTAGGCAATAGGCATTAGGAGAGAAAATAACGCCCATTGATACGCTTAAATAAATTTGCATCCTAATTGGAACTTATTGTGAATCATAATTTTTCCTCTAATTCCTAATTCCTGCCCCCTGATTCCTAATATAAACTTAACTCTTTCGAAACATGGTCATTCGAAATAAATAAACTATTTTGTGGCGGATTTCATTAGGTAATCAAATAACGCCATGTGGAAGAAATTTAACGGAGAAAATCTTAAAAGTTCAATTCTTGATGAGGTTGAACAGGTATTGATTCGTGAACAGGAATCAGGCAATAAATTAAAAGTTTGCATCGGTACTGATTCACAGGTATATGGACTGGTTACCGAATTTGCAACTGTCATTGTTTTCCTTCGTGAACGACGTGGTGGTTTTATGTTTATTCGCCAGGAAAATACGCGTCAAAAAATGAGCATCAAGGAACGTATGTTGCTTGAAGTCTCCAAATCTATTGAAATTGCGTATTCATTATGCGGGCTTCTCGATAAATATAAGATTGATCTTGAGGTACATGCAGACATAAATACAAATCCCAGCTTTAAATCAAACTCTGCCCTGAGCGAAGCAATGGGCT
>JABDEJ010000099.1 GCA_013287095.1 Bacteroidota bacterium
AAATTCGTGACCAGTAACAATTCGCATCACCTCTGCCTTGCCATCAGATCCGTGCAGGACAAAAACGATTCCGGGGTGGTCGGCCACAAAGGTGTTTGCCACAGGTATTTCTAATGGCGGACAAATGTGTACCAAACTGGCATTAGAAATACCTCAGTATTTTAAAGGTATTGCTCCTATTGCTGCCAATATGCCTGTCGAAACCAATAATGATTGTTATCAATCAAAACTACCCGTCTCCATGTTGATCATGCATGGAACTGCCGACCCGCTAAACCCTTATAATGGCGGCAAAACTGGACTGAATGATGGCTACGACAGAGGTGAAGCTGTTTCAACCACCGAAAGTGTTAATTACTGGCTGAAACTGGATGGATGTACCAACAGAGCAGATAGTTCCATGTATCCTGATGTAAATAAAGATGACAACTCTACAGCATACAACTATACTTATTCAAACCCGCAAACAGGCAAAAAAGTAGTCTTTATCAAAATTGTGAATGGAGGTCATAACATTCCAAACCCGGGATTTAATTTCTGGCCTAAAATGCTTGGGAATGTTAATAAGGATATAGACAGCCCGCAGATTATTATAGATTTTTTTGAGGGGTTGAAATGATTTGCGATATCGTCTATTAAGGTGGTCGGTGGGGACACCGACCAAGGACAGTAGAGCAGGGATATGATATGTCCAAGGTCGGTGTCCCTACCGACCTTTCTAATTTGGAAATGCTAACCAAACGATATGTGATTTTAATTCTCTTCCAACAAATCTCTCATATCTGAAATGAGCCGTTCCACTTCCAGCAATACTGTCCCATTATAAATCCCTCGTATATGCTGATGGGAATCAACCAGAATAAAATGCTCCGTGTGCAGAAATTCCGTAGAATCAATACTAAAACCCGGCTCTTTGTCTGCGAAATATGATTTCCGGGCGAGGCGGTAAATATCATTTTTATTACCTGTTACCAGGTGCCATTGGCTTGATGGAATATTATATCTTTCAGCATAGAATTTTAATCTCGGGACACTATCAATATCAGGAGTAACCGAATAAGAAAGAAGCCCTACCCTATTGTCATTTTTAAAAGTATCTGAGATCATTTTAAAATGTTTGGTGAGTGTTGGACAGATGCCGGGGCAACTCGTGAAAAAGAAATCAGCAACATAAATTTTCCCTGAAAAAGTCTGGTTATTGACACTTTTACCATCCTGATCTGTAACGTGAAACGGTGCAATTGTATGCAAAGTATCAATTTGCTTTGCATCAGTTAGCCATAGTGGCGTAAAATCGGGCGTATTGTAATAAGGTAGCCCTTCAACCTTTGGATCTGCTTTTCTTTCGCATGAGAGTAAGAATATACTAATGAAGGCGGTCAGTCCAAAGAGACTGGCAGCCCTTAACACCCGTAAGCCCATATTTTCTTCCGTTTTTGGATTCATAATTTGCAATCACCGTCCCGTCTTCTTTCCACATTCGTTCCATGCCTTCCTCGTGGCCCTCTTTATAATTGAAATACTGGTAAAGCTGGCCATTATCAAACCAGGTTTTCATATAGCCTTCGTAATGGTCGTCAACCATTTGAGCTTCAAATCGTTTGTGCCCATCGGGGTACCATTGTCTGTGCGTCCCGGTTTTTCTGCCATCATGGTACCAACGCTCTTCAGAAATTTTGCCATTTTCAAACCACTTTACTTCCCTACCGTCTTGTTTGCCAATTAAATATGAAGTTGACCACGCAGAATCTCCATTTGGATAAAAGCTATATACATATCCTGAAAATGGCTTATTCTGATATGAAATTGTGTTATTATATGATTTCAAACCTTCCGAAGATGCTTCTACGTGTATATCAGGAACCTTTGTCCAAAAATAGTCGCCGCAGGCACTCCCCGTACCTGCGACAACTAAGAGAAGGAGGCGAAAGTTGGTTTTCAACTTTTAATCTGTTATATATTATTGGCTTACAGTTCCAGCAGTTCCATAAAAACCATCACCGTTTAGATAAGGTGCATCGGCAGTAATATGATAATGGTAGATTCCGTTTGGGTAGTCGGCAGTAACTCCAAAATGTCCATGATAAGCATCGAGATCGCTGGAAGTGAGCGTTTTTCCATTTTCCTGCGGGCCATATACCGGGAAACCATCCAATAAAAATCCCAGAAATGCATCTTCGCCCTTATTTTGAGTGAGCCAAATCGGTTCTATATGATAATGATACATTCCGCTCTGCTGTGGGTGGCCATCATATTGATCAAAACTATTGATCTCTGGTCCCAGGGCAGCTCCACCTGCAGCATATTGATTAAAGAAAGGAACACCATTCAGAGAGATTCCTATTGGGCCAAGAGGTGTTGAAGCGTGAGCAGCATCTACGGCAGGATTAACAGGGATTTTAAACGTAATATTTTGCTGTTCAATAGTATTGGGTGCAGCAGAAAAACTTGAATTAGATCCATTATAGGCTTCATAAAGGGTGCTTGCCCATTGGGTACCTTTGTAATACACACTTTTATGATCGGGCAGATCAATTGTAGTTATCACGATATAATCACCATCACGGGTGATGCTTTTTGTTCCATAAAACTTCTTAAATATAGCCGGCACGCTATCATTGGCGGTAGTATTGTTATTGCCTGGAGTAGTGTCATTAGGTTTCTTACATGAAACTATGGCCACCATAGCTATTGCTGCAAAAATTCCAATTCTCTTTTTCATAAACTTGTATTTTATAGGTTCTTTAAGACTATAGACGACCTCTGTTTCAAAATCCTTCGCATTATATGCAAATAATATAACAGGCCTAACGAATTATCAATCAAATCTTACGGTAAAATTGCCTCATTGGCGGTAACTTTGCACTTTTATGAGCGCTAAAATTCTTTGCATAGATACTTCACTAGAAGTTTGTTCGGTAGCTATTGGTGATTTTTCTGTTGAAGAAAGGGGGCAAAATATTCATTCTTCAAGACTTAATCTTGTGATTGAAGAATTGATGAATAAAGCCGGAATGACTCTTCATGATATAGATGCAATTTGTATCGACAAAGGTCCCGGATCTTATACGGGCTTGCGGATTGGCGTTTCTACAGCTAAAGGATTGTGTTATGCATTGGATAAGCCATTGCTTAGTACAAATACCTTACAAACAATGGCTTACTATTATCAAAGCATATACAAAACAGAGGCCGTTACATTGCTCTGCCCAATGATCGATGCCCGGCGGATGGAAGTATATGATGCCCTTTTTGATGCAAACATGAATTTCTTAGAAGAAACAAAAGCGGTCGTAATTGATGAAAGTTTTTTAGCCGAACACCTGGCTGAAAACAAAATTATTTTCTTCGGCAATGGTGCCGAAAAATGCAAACAGCTTTTATCAAACAATCAGAATGCAATTTTCACTGATACAGATATTTACCCATCGTCTAAAGCGATGATCCCTTTGGCTGAAAAGAAGTTTGAAAATAAAGAATTCGAAGATGTATACAGCTTCGAACCATTTTATCTCAAAGACTTTTATATTGCACCGGGGAAATGATCAATGATCAATTATCAATGACCCATAGTCAAATCAACAACTCAACAACTTAACAACTCAATAACTTAATAACTTAACAACTTTTTCCATGCCCCGTCCACTCAATCTCGCAGAATTTGAAAACGAAACCGATATAGGTGCCTTTGCGCTGGATTTCAGGCCAGGAGCCCAGTTCATTGATGGTTTTGTTCCAGGATCTATTTATATGTCCCATCCGTTTGTTGCTTCGGGCTTGTGCCTTGAAATCATTTCTCATGGGGAGACGATAGTTGCCATAACACCTAAAACAAGGGAAGAATCAGCGCTTAAGTCCCTGGAAAAATTAGGATATGAGAATGTAGATGGATGGCTCAAGGGCGGCTATGAAACATGGCGGGAAAGTGGAAACAAAATTGACCTCATCATCTCTATTGAAGCGGATGAATTGCTAATGGACATGAAATTTGATGACCCACAAGTGATTGATATCCGGTCAAAAGAGGCTTATGATGCCCATCATCTTGAAGATGCCGAAAATATCCCTCCTCAAAACCTGCTCTATAACTTAGAGGAATTGCCGAAAGAAACTACATTTTATATGTATTGTGATGATGGAGAATTATCTACCTCAGTTATATCCATCCTAAAGAGCCATGGCTATCATAATTTCTATCATATCACAGGTGGATATGAGGCCCTGAGGAAGATGATTTAAAATTTTTCCTACGTCTTCTGCTTTTTCTTTTTGGCAGCAGGGAATAGTACGTTATTCAATATAAGCCTGTATCCTGGGCTATTGGGGTGTAAATTCAGATCTGTTGGAGGGTTGCCCACAAAATGCTGGTAATCTTCAGGGTCATGGCCACCATAGAAGGTCCACATACCTTTACCGAACTCTCCATGTATGTATTTTGCTTCGTTTAATCCTTTGTTTTGGCCCATGACCGTTACAGTAGGTTTCACATATTGCAAACGGAAAGCTGTTGTCTGTCCCATGAATCCTTTAACGATACGAACATGGTCCTGGGTGAGCATGGTGGGTACGGGATCCCATTTTGCAGAATACTCAAAAAGGGTAAAATAATCGCTTGATTCCGGAATGGATCGGGGAACGGGAACATCTATATTTGATTTAACATAACTATACGGATTTTCATCTACGCTAAAATTCTGAAAAGCAAATGTCTTTGAAAAATCCAATTTTGAATTGGCATTAGGGTCCGCAGGATCTCCGTCAAATGGTTCGGCACAAATATCAATGCCCTCCGCTGCCAATGCAATATCATAAGAATCAGGCGCAGAGCACATGGCAAACATATAACCGCCGCCAACTATAAAATCCCTGATTTTTTGGGCAACTGCAAGTTTCAGTTGAGAAGGTTTTTGATAACCCCATCGAGCTGCGGTGGCCTGGTCCACTTTAACCACCTTTTGGTACCATGGCGCATTTTGATATTGTGCCCAGAATTTCCCGAACTGGCCTGTAAAATCTTCGTGGTGCAGGTGAAGCCAATCATACAATGGTAGTTTCCCCTCCAGCACCTCATCATCATATATCACGTCATAAGGAATTTCAGCATATTTAAGTACCAGGGTCACAGCATCATCCCATGGCTGATCAACCGGCTTACCGTTTACCAATGGCGAATAAACTGCAATCTTCGGCGCTTTTTCGAGCTTTACCACATCTTCATTGGTAGAAGGATTTGCTATCTGGTCTTTAACATTATTGTATTGAGCATCAGGCATTATTTCATAAGTAACACCCCTGATATTACATTCAGCTTCTATATCAGCCGTCCATGGAATGGCAAAACTACCGCCCCTATAGTTGAGCAGCCAATCGGCCGTTCCTCCTTTGGATAGCACCCAATAGGTTATACCATAAGCCTTCAAATGGTTTTTTTGCTGGTCGTCCATGGGTATAAATATCTCCACGGCCAAAGCACGAAAACTGATGCAAACCAATATAAAAGACAGAAGAACTAATTTTCTCATATTAACTATGTCACTCTACACTATTAAGGCAAAAATTGTTCCACATGGAGAAGTTATTGAGTTATTGAGTTGTTGGGTTATTGAGTCGCCCGCCTCATTGTCTAATTGCCTAATAATTTTCAAATCTTTCTCAGCATATCATCCATATTCAACTCTTTGTCCAATATGGCTTTTACCTGCTCTACAGGTATTCTTATCTGTTCCATACTGTCACGGAATCTCAATGTCACAGTATCATCCTCAAGAGTTGTATGATCTATCGTAATGCAATAAGGTGTGCCGATGGCATCCTGACGCCTGTACCGCTTGCCTATGGCATCTTTTTCATCATACTGGCACATATACCGGAACCTCAGGTCATCAAAGATCGCCCTGGCTTTTTCTGGCAGGCCGTCTTTTTTCATGAGCGGTAGTAGGGCAATTTTGATCGGTGCCAATATAGGTGGGATTTTTAATACCGTCCTCACACTTTCATCCGGCAATACTTCCTCTTTGTACGCGTTGCAAAGGATCAATAAAAACATTCGGTCGGCTCCGATAGAAGTTTCGACTACGTAAGGAATATAGTTCTGGTTCAGTTCAGGGTCGAAATATTGAAGTTTTTTGCCCGAAAATTCCTGGTGACGTTTCAGGTCAAAATCAGTTCTGGAATGTACCCCTTCAACTTCCTTAAAACCAAAAGGAAATTCATATTCAATATCAAGGGCTGCATTGGCATAGTGTGCCAGTTTGGCATGATCGTGATACCGATATTTTTCAGGTTCAATACCGAGTGATAAATGCCAGTTCAGACGTTTGGTTTTCCAGTATTCATACCATTGCATTTCATCTCCGGGGCGCACAAAAAACTGCATTTCCATCTGTTCAAACTCGCGCATCCTGAAAATAAATTGTCTCGCAACAATCTCATTTCTAAAAGCCTT
>JABDEJ010000100.1 GCA_013287095.1 Bacteroidota bacterium
CCATTCAGGACTAACGCCTAATGCCTAAACACTAACCCCTAATTCCTTTCTTCGGATATGTCCCGAAAACAATATCCCAAAGCGGTGATGAAACACCAAAAGCATTGTCAGGCTCCTTAAAATGATGAATATTATGATATTCCCAGTAGAACTTAAAGGCATTTTTAGGTTTGCGAAAAGCATGTAATGTATAGTGGATCATATCATAGCAAATATATCCTGTAATAAATCCTCCAAAAAAAACACTCACATACCTCCCCAAAATAAGGTTAAAAACGAAAAAGAAAATAAACGCAATTGCCAGGCTGGCTATCGGAGGCATCACAAGCCTTAATTTATCTTTGGGGTATTCATGATGTACCCCATGTATCAGGTAGTGAAAGCGTTGCGCCCATTTAGTTTCATTTACAAAGTGAAATATATACCTGTGTAAAATGTATTCAAAAAAGGTCCAGGTAAAAACGCCGGCAATATAAATTATTGCCAAAGTGAAGAAAGTAGGGTGTACGTGAGTATAAAAATACCATACAAGCCCCCCAACAAGTGGGATATAAATTGCCAGGATCGCAATAGGATTGGTTTTGGTACCAAATTCCAACAATTCACTTTTGAATAACCTGGCCCGACCTTTTGCTTTTACAGTGTACATTTAAATGATTAAAAGATTGAAAAATTAAAAGATTTGCGGGTGCACAATTGTATGCTTAGACTCATTGATCATTGATCATTTGTCTTTTGACCCCTGATACCTGACTCCTTTTTTGGTGGATAAGTTCCGAATACAAGATCCCAAAGCGGAGACGAAACGCCAAATGCTTTATCAGGATGTCTGAAATGATGGATATTATGATATTCCCATGCAAACTTGAGGGCGTTTTTGGGGGGGCGCACTGCATGAAGGGTATAATGGATCATGGCATAGCAAAGATAGCCTATAATGAAACCGCTGAAAAATACAAGCCCAAAACTCCCCATAGTCAACCTGAAAATCGTGAAAAAAACCCCTGCAATAATGATGCTGGGTACGGGTGGCATCACGAGCCTTTGTTTATCTTTTGGGTATTCGTGATGCACGCCGTGTACAAAATAGTGAAAACGTTGCGCCCATTTGGTATCGTTCACAAAATGGAAAACGTACCTGTGAAGGATATATTCAAAAAAAGTCCAGCTAAATAGCCCTACGAAGAATATACTGATAAGAGCCGCGGCACTTGGCTCTACGTAGTTGTGAAAATACCATAACAAAAAGGCACACAATGGAATATACATGCCGAGAATAATAGCTGGGTGCGTCCTGGTAAGCAGATCAAGGATCTTATTATCAAATAATTTTGCACTTCCTTTTACTTTTACCGTCGCCATTAGGTTCTTATCTCTTGATTTCGCCTTCAAAAATACAAAAATTTGACCAAATAAGTTTTTTTCAGTTATCGTAACGGCCGTCGTTCAATAGTAGATCGAATGAAATTTGAACCCGAAGGCTTACTTGAGAAAATTTGCTGCTTCACACGGCAATTTTGCGTCGGCCAATTAACACATCGTCTCATTAGCACATTATCATATTAGAAATGTATTTTTGCAGGAAAGTAAAACATGGCATGGCGAAGGCAGTAATGGTAGAAGAACCAAAGGCAATAACTTTCGATGAATTTAAAAAGCAGACGCTTGATGATTATCGGTTAGCTCATATCAGCCGACAGGCTAGTCTGCTTGGAAGGAAGGAAGTGTTGACAGGTAAAGCCAAGTTTGGCATATTTGGGGATGGCAAAGAACTGGCCCAGATTGCCATGGCGAAAGCTTTTAAGAACGGGGATTTTCGTTCAGGCTATTACCGTGACCAGACTTTTATGTTTGCCATAGGGGAATTGACTGTTAAACAGTTTTTTGCACAGTTATATGCAGATACAAGTATTGAAAGGGAACCTGCTTCTGCAGGCAGGCAAATGAACGGCCACTATTCCACCCGCAGCCTGAATGAAAACGGAGATTGGAAAAACCTGACTGAAACAAAAAATTCTTCGTCAGATATTTCACCTACTGCGGGTCAAATGGCAAGATTGCTTGGACTGGCTTATGCGTCAAAATTATACAGAAACAACAAACATTTAGAATACCTGACCCAATTTTCAGATCACGGAAATGAGGTAGCATTTGGAACCATTGGCAATGCATCCTGTGCAGAGGGGCCTTTTTGGGAATGTATCAATGCCGGCGGGGTGCTAATGGCACCGATGGCCATTTCTATCTGGGATGATGAGTACGGTATTTCCGTACCTAACAAATACCAGATCACTAAGCAGGATCTGAGCGAAATATTAAGCGGGTTTTCTTACAGCGAGGAAAAGCACCAGGGGTATCATTTACACACTGCCCGTGGTTGGAACTATGCAGAACTTGTAAAAATGTATGAAGAAGGCATTGAATCTGTCAGAAATAATCATATCCCTGCCATTTTCCACATTAAAGAAATGACCCAACCACAGGGTCATTCTACTTCGGGGTCACATGAAAGATATAAGTCTAAAGAGCGTTTGGCATGGGAGTCTGAATATGACTGCCTGAAAAAGATGCGTGAATGGATGCTGGAACAGGGAATTTCAAATGCTGAAGAACTGGATTCCATAGAAAACGATGCAAAGAAATTTGTAAAGCAGGAACAAAAAGCTGCTTCTGAAGAAGCTACGCGCGGAATACTTGATGACCGTCTGGCTTTAGTTAATTTATTTAATGAGATAGCCGCCGCAAGCTCTCAAAAAGAAGCAATTCTGAAAGAAGTAGAATCGCTGAAAGATTCTTTGGATATAGACAAACGAACGAATATCCATGCCTGCTGGAACGTATTGTTCCTGAGCAGGAAGGATAGTGAAACTGAAGCCAGGAGAAATTTACTGGCCTGGAAAAACAAGGTGGCCCAAATAAATGAACAGGATTATAGCTCTGATTTGTACAGCGGCACTGCTTTAAAGGTGCCAGAAGTAAAGGTAGCTTATGCAGATGATGCTATAACAGTTGATGGGCGCGAAGTACTTGTCAAATTCTTCGAAACCGCATTTGAAAATGATCCTAGAATTTTTGCTTTTGGTGAAGATGTGGGAAAAATCGGGGATGTAAACCAGGGTTTGGCTGGATTACAGGAAAAGTTTGGCGAAATACGAATTACAGATACTGGTATTCGCGAAACAACCATAATAGGGCAGGGGATAGGCACCGCCATGCGTGGCCTAAGACCAATAGCCGAAGTACAATACCTTGATTATCTTGCTTATGCCATTCAAAGCCTTACTGACGACCTTTCTACGTTATATTATAGAACAAGAGGCGGACAAAAAGCACCTTTGATTGTAAGGACCCGCGGCCACAGGCTCGAAGGAATCTGGCATTCAGGGTCTCCGATGGGTTTTATTATCAATGCATTGCGTGGAATGTATGTTTGTGTCCCTCGTAACATGACCAAAGCAGCGGGGTTTTACAATACACTTTTAAAGTCGGATGAACCTGGGCTTGTCATCGAGCGTCTCAATGCTTATCGCCACAAAGAAAAAATGCCTTCCAATCTTGCAGATTATACTTTGCCGTTAGGTGTGCCTGAAATTTTGGTCGAGGGAACCGATATTACTATTGTCACTTATGGTGCTTGTACAGACGTTGCAAAAGAGGCTTTAGAAAAATTAAACGAATCAGGTATCTCTGTGGAACTAATTGATGTACAGACTTTATTGCCTTTTGATATTAACCATTCTATTGTTGAATCCCTCAAAAAAACCAACCGGGTTATATTTTTTGATGAGGACGTACCCGGAGGATGTTCTTCTTATATGATGCAAAAAGTTCTGGAAGAACAAGGCGGATATTTCTACCTTGATTCTCAGCCTAAAACACTGACAGCCAAAGAACACCGCCCAGCTTATGGTTCTGATGGCGATTATTTCTCAAAACCAAATGCTGAGGATGTATTCCTGGCAGTGTATGAGATCATGAATGAGGTAGATCCCGGGAAATGGCCGGAGTTTTATTGATTTGAATCAAAACATAAGTACTTCGTTTTTTGCATGTTTCCGACTTTGCATCAGCCAATAAAGCACAACAGGTATTCCAACCCTTCCTAAAACCATATCCAACATCAGGATATATTTTCCATAAAGGGATAATGTCGGTGTAATGCCAGAACTCAAACCAGTATTGGTAAAGGCTGATAGCACTTCAAAGCGTAGGGATGATTTTGGTATTTCAGGATCAACTGCCATCAGGAATATCAGGCTGAGAATAAGTACTCCTGCTACATAATACAAGAATAAACGCATCGGAATAGCTCCAATCCGGTTTTTTTTGGTAAATATTGAGGATAAAACTGATGTTTTTATCCCTCCGCCTGGTGACGAAGCAGAAGCTCCGATGATCATCAAAACGGTGTAAAGTATCGAAAGGGAATGGGCGATGGTTGACACATTTACGGAATAAAACCCTGCTGACCGGGCCCCTGCCACATTGAAAATCGCTGTAAAAGCGGCTTCAATAAGTTTTTTGCCAGCCAAAGAGCGATCTATTTCTGAAATGTACCAGATAATGCTTCCACCGGCAATCAAACCAATCGTTGAATACAATGCAATCCTGGTTTGCAATGTCCAGTTTTTATCAGGATCAAGCATTCGTTCTCTTAGTCTTTTGATAGAAATGAGGTCGAAGGTGGTCGCATAACCGATAGATCCTAAGACGATAACGCCAGTAACAGCAAATAGTAGGAGATATGAATGGCTTATATTGGGATTACTGAAATTCCCTTCAAGATTGCTGAAACCGGAATGACAAAAAACCGATACCCCATGAAAAAAGGCATAGCCAAGCTTTTCTGTAGTTGTAAAATGAACATCCCCGGTCCAGAATGCGTATAAAATGCCTGAACTAACAAGTTCAAAGGCTAAAAGGTAAATACATATATTACGGAGTATTTTCTTAAAAGGATTGATGTGACTGGTTTCCGAATTTAAAAGTTTTTCGTTATCAATAAATAAGGATCCTTTAGCCAACATCCAACCGAAATAAAGAGAAAAGCTGATAATGATTATGGCACCAAATTGAATCAAAGCCAGTACTATAAGTTGACCTTGCATTGTGAAAATTCCTGCAAAGTCGCATATCTGTAATCCTGTGAGGGTTACGGCGCTAATTGTCGTAAACAATACTTCCAGATTAGTAAGGGGCCTATTTGCAATACCGGGCAATGAAAGCAAAATAAAACCAATCACTGATAAGCAAAGATAAAACAGGATAAAGGACCGGATAAGATTGAATTTTCGCATCATCATACAAAGAACGTGAAGTTTTTGGAATTGCCCTGACCTCAGAAGATACGCATAAGAGTTTTATACGATGTTTTATTCCAATACTTTTTTCACCACGGGATAAATCATCTTTTCCCATAAAGCATATTCCTTTGCCGAAGGATGAAGGCCATCTGTGGCTACTAGTTCAGGATGATCTTTCATTCCCAAAGAAACTGGAAAGATATCTACAACCTCGAGACCTCTTTTTTTCGCTTCTACCTTAATTATATCATTAAACCCCGTCAATCCCTGGGAGATATCCCGCCCTCTTGCGTATTGCCCACCTGAAGGTGTCACACCAAAATCAGGGATCGTGACCAAAACCAGGTTCTTTTTGTTTTGAAGTTTTGATTGCAGATGCTCTATGATAAAATTAAGGTTTTTATGAAAGGTTTCTACACTCACGCCCTGAACCCAATCGTTGACGCCGATAAGCAAAGTTGCGAAGGTAGGGTTTGATTGATCATAAACGGGAAGTTCCAGATCAATCACATTCTGGGTAGTCCATCCAGTTTTTGAAGGGTTTGCGACCAGGGAAATGTTTACTCCATTGTTTTTTAAGTTGTTGGTAAGCAGGGTAGGCCAGGCCTCATCGGGTTCTATGGCTCCTTCGCCAATGGTATAGGAATCCCCGATGGCTGCATATCTTATTTCTGGTTTATTGCTCATTATTTTGTGTTTGCCCGTATTTTGACAAGGAATAAATACGGAGGCGAAACTAATTATATGTGTCAATAAAACTACATCCATGAACATAAATACGTAGAACCTGCTCAAAAAGATTCATCTTTATATAACTTTGCTATGAAGTGAACTCATAACATGAAAAAAACCGCCATTATCGTTGCTGCAGGTACAGGAAGCCGGATCCATTCCCAAACCCCGAAACAGTTCATTCCAATTGGTGGGGTACCTATGCTGGCGTATAGTATCAAGACTTTTCATAAATATGATCCTGATATTGAAATTATTGTCGCCATTAATCCCGATTTTTCTGAACAATGGGAAATGGTATCAAAACAAAGCCATATCAGTAATATCCCTGTAAAGATTGTTCACGGAGGTAAAGAGCGTTTTTATTCAGTTCAAAATGCATTAAACACTATT
>JABDEJ010000101.1 GCA_013287095.1 Bacteroidota bacterium
TGTTCCGCCAAATGGCATTTCAAAATAGGTCCATTTGGATGCTGAAGTGAATATATTACCTACCTGCAAAACAATAGTGCCAGCGTTTTGCAATGTCACTTCAATTCCTCCCGTATCCGTTCCATTCGGAAAGTATTTATAATATCCTGTGAGAGTGTCCCCTGCAAGTTGATATGGCTGGCCACCGGAAACATCGCCGTTCTGGTCAAATTTTCCGCTGCTTAAAATTTCATCATAGGCATTGTAAGGTTCTGTCATCTTTAAAGAATATCTCCCGGAGTAATGATCCGTTGAGCGACTTATACCAGTCGTATCTCCTTGATTAAACGAAGGCGGGGCTTGCCATCCATGCGGAATATAATCTGTATGGACTTCCCAGGAATCAAAGTTGCCGTTGGCTATCTGCTGTGTGATTCCGGTTCCGGAAAATGCAAGTTCGTCAAGTTCAATCCAGCTACCTGAATTAATGCCCACAAAATTGACCAGGTTACTTGAAATTGCTTCAATTATAAGACTATCAGGTGCAAAAGGAAGGTTCATAGTATCGTTAAAAAAAAGTAAAGGAAGATACATTGCCATAAAAAGGGATCAATTTATCATAATAAATATTGCCACCTTTTATGAAGCCAATGAAAAGAAAACCAGTGTCCAGACCTGTCATCCTACAGCGATAATAGCCTTGAACGGCTGTAGGCATTTGGGTGTAGGGGACACCGAATGCATGGTCTCCGGTATTAGATATTTCACCTACCAGCGTATCACCATTCACAATATCGGTCTGAATATGAGCAGCCTGCCCATTAAAACCAGCAACTTTAGTAACGTTTGGAGTACCGATGTTGGCTACTGCAGCAGGGTTTGAAGTCACCCATGGGGAATCAAGTATATTATAAAAGCTTGAATCCCAGTTTTCAAAGTCCCTATTTGGTATGGCCTCGACCGTTTGGGCTTTCCCAATACCTGATATAAGTACCATGACAAGAAATAGCAGGACCAATTGCTTCATAATATTCGTTGTTGCCCAAACGAATATAGCTCTTTATTTATCAGAAAAGCAATTAAACCGACTTGCACCTAATTATTCTTCACAAACTTATTCCTCACAACTGTACCATTAGTAGAAATCTCATAGAAATACAAACCATCACTAAGCTGGTTTATAGGGACGGTAATCGTTGAAGTACCTGAATTGAATTCATTATCAAGCATTAAGCGACCTTCAGAATTATATATTTTCATACCAAATTCCGATGGGACATTACTGCCAAAATGAATATTAAGTTGGTTTTGAGCAGGATTTGGGAAAGCAGAAATGCCAAAATCCGGTTTTGAATTAATAGATATTCCTGCTGTATGTGGTTGTGACTTTAATTGAAGTGCATCCAGAAAAAGTGTACTGCCACCCGTGTTCAAATAATTGGTAGACGAATACAAATCAATACGCATGGTATCAGGCCTTGAAGGCGAATTTATAGGTATCAGAAAAGGAGTCCATGTGGAAGTTGGTGGCAAATTGGAACCAGTTTGATAAAGGATATTGCCCTGGCTTTGCAAATTGACCAATAAACCACCTGTATCTATACCTGATGGGATGTATTTGTAGTATCCAGTCAAAGTATCTGTGGTTCTCTGATAAGGTTGGCCTCCCGAGATATTGCTATATTGATCGAATATCCCGGTAGTTAGTTGAGGCATTGGCCCGTTTATGCAGCATATAGGCAGTATTTTGTATCTTGATGATCTCCAGTTAAAATCCCAACCACATACGGCAGGATTATTTGATATAATTCCAAAATCCATTCGAATAACAGCCTTTCCAGACCCTGCCCAAAATCAACTCAATATTCGGTTTAAGGACTATGTTCCTTCAGAATTTGATTTAAAAATTTATAATTCACAAGGACGTTTACTGATTGATAATCAATTTAATTCGGGAAGCTCAACTATTAGTGTTCCGATTGGTCAGTTAAATGCTGGGTTATATTTTTATGAAGTTACCACGGATGGCTCAATAATTAGAAATAAGTTTGTAAAAGGCAATTAATTTCCCGTTAATATTTACAATATGTACAAAATAATAAAGACGTTGTTTCTGATTTTGCTCTCAATGCTTTCAATATCTAATATTGATAACGCACAGACCATCAGATATATACCAAATAATGACTTTGAGATGTGGGATTCGATGACGGTTATTCCTACCGGATGGACTGCTGATACTTCCCATGGTGGCAAAAGCAGCCCGGCAAGAGGACTTTATAGATCAGACGATCATGTTAGTGGCAATTATTCTGTAGAATTAGTTTCACAACCATCACCTGGTTTTACCTTTATAACGAGCGGAAAATTTGATAAACTGGGGCATCTTTCGGGTGGACTGCCTTATCAACTTTCAAAAGATACTCTTACAGGATATTATAAGTATCCTATCATTGCTGGTGCAGACACAGCTAAGATTGATGTTTTCCTTCAAAAAGATGGAAAAATTGATTCAGCTTCAAGTAACTCATATTTGTTTTCGCAGTCGGCGTCCTGGACATATTTTGAATTACCTATAAATTCTGGAATTACACCCGATACGATCCGAATTGATATTTATCCATCCAAAAGTGTGAAGTTGCATATTGGTAGCAATCTATATATTGACGATCTACAGTTAAAATCCCAACCGCATACTTCAGGATTATTCAACCCGGCCCAAAAAACTTTCGCGATAACGGCATTTCCTAATCCAGTTCAAAATCAATTGAATATACGATTTTTAGGCATTGCCCCTATAAAATCTGAAATGAAAATATATAATTCAGAAGGTCGTTTACTAATTGATAATGAGTTAAATGAAGGAAGTTCTACAATTACAGTCCCTATTGACCAGTTAAGTGCTGGATTATATTATTATGAAATAACCACAAATGGCTCAATAGTCAGGAATAAGTTTGTGAAGAGTAATTAAGATACAAAATCGTATTTTGTAATTAATTAAAAAAAATGTATATTCGTTTAGCCAAAAATCGAATATCATGAAGCAACTCACTCTTGTTTTTTTTGCAATTTTGTTATTGTCAGACCTCAGCAAAGCACAGATAGTAAGGGCAGTACCAAACGGAAACTTTAATACATGGGATTCTGTATCTTTCGATAATCTCGATTCACCGTGGATAACTTCAAATGCTGAATGTATTGCCTATACAGGAAATCCTAACGTGACAAAAGTAACAGGACTAAGTGGGCAAGCTGTTCATTTGCAGACTTATGTTGGCAATAATGATACGGTACCAGGAGAAATATTAAATTTTGATGGATACATAAATGGTACTCCATATACGCAGTCTCCCTCCGGTTTTACGGGATATTACCGATGCAATATTAATACCCACGATACTGGTTATTTAACAATTGGATTTATAAAAAATCAGGATGTATATTATCAAAAAATTGTTCCTTTTTATGGCAATGCATCGTCTTTTACACGTTTTAATATAGTTATTGACCTCCCATTCCCTCCTGATAGTGTGACGATTGATGCAGTTTCAGGTAATTTGGCAAATAGCAAATACATTACCAACGGAAGTTGGCTTGAACTTGATGATTTATCATTTACAGGTTCGGGAATCAGCCAGCAACTGATAGACGGTAATTTCGATACATGGACTACAAAATCAAATGACCTTCCTGTTGGCTGGCATTCTCCACCAGCTGTGTTCCCAAATAGTGAAAACGGAATCAGCCGGGCAGTAGGTCGAAATCCGGGAACTTATTGTTTAAAAATGGTAGAGGAACCATTCCCTGGTAATTTTGGATTGCCCCAACTAACATCAGGAATATTTCCTCAAACTGCGGTAGCAATAACCGGGGGCCAACCTTATCAACAAATTATTGATACACTTACGGGATATTATAAATATACTCCGGTTGGAAATGATTCTGCTGGGATTTTTATCAATTTGCAAAAGGACGGCGGCAGCTATTTACAACCCCTACCCGGAATTGTATTTGGTCCGGCCAAATCCTGGACTTATTTTCAATTTCCCATAATTTCACCTATAACGCCCGATACTATGCGAATAGACATATATTCTTCGTTTCTATATCCACCAGGTGGTGGCAGCGCGTTTTATCTGGATAATCTGCAACTAAAATCCCAACCTCTTGCATCAATACTTTCATTTTCAAAACCAGATTTTGGAATTTCAGCTTTTCCGGATCCAGCCCAAAACCAACTAAATATCAGGTTTGGAGGAACTGTGCCCTCAGAATTTGGCCTAAAAATATATAATTCCGAAGGTTGTTTACTGATTGATAATCAATTCAATTCTGGGAGTTCTACCATAACTATTCCGATAAACCAATTAAGTGCCGGATTGTATTTCTATGAAGTATCGGTTAATGGTTCGACTGTAAGGAATAAGTTTGTGAAGGCTAATTAAGAAGAAGCTCTTTTAAGTCTGTCATTAATCGCCCTCCCCAATACTTCATCCGGAAATATTTCCGCAAGGATTATATCTGCATCCGATTGATCGGCTTCTCGGAGAGCTTTAAACAAATTAATGGCGGCTTCTTCGAGATTTCCTGATTTGCTTAGTATCCAATTCTGTTGAATATTTTCACCATTCCACGCTTTTTTAAAAGAAATAACAACGATCTTTTTAGTTGAATGTTGCTGGATCAATTCATCAATATCGCCTCGTAAAACAGGCTTTCCCGGCGCATAGTGGCTTTTTAGCTGTCCCGGTGCTGATGGATTGGAAGACTGGTTGATCTGGAAACCTATTTTTCCCGTAATAGCTTCAATTTCTTCGACTGGAGTTCCACCCAATCTATAAAGAACTGGCTTATCTCCGTCAAAACCAATAATTGTAGATTCGACGCCAACGGTACAAGGACCACCGTCAAGAATATAGGGGATTTTGTCTTGTAACTGGTCAAAAACATGCTGCGCAGTGGTAGGACTAATATAACCAAAAGGGTTCGCGCTTGGTGCCGCAAGTGGAAAAGGCAATGTTTCAAGCAACTGTTGTGCAAGAGGTTGTGATGGCATTCTTAAGCCAACCGTATCCTGTCCCGCCGTAACAATGGCTGGAATTATTTCATTTTTAGGAAGTACTATTGTCAAAGGGCCGGGCCAGAAACGCTGTATCAGTTTTTTGGCGATATCCGGGATGTAGGAAGCATACTTTGCCGGATCGTCTGTTGGTTTGATATGCACAATCAAAGGGTCAAAAAAAGGCCTGTCTTTGGCTTCAAATATCTTGACAACTGCCGTTTCCGATAGCGCATTGGCTGCCAGGCCATATACTGTTTCAGTAGGAATGGCGACCACGGAACCAGTTTTCAGTAGTTCAGCGGCGTGATAAATGTCTTTGCCAATTCGGGTTTGCATATAAATGGCAAAATTAATGTAATAAAGCCTTATCGAACCTTAATTACTTCTTATCTACGTAACCACATAACCCAATTTCCCCTAATTTTGCCGCTCAATTAATAATTGATGGACAAGAATACTGTTACCGGCATATCTCTCATTGCCATTATCCTTATAGCTTCCTTTTATTTTTTCGGGCCTAAGAAGTCTGATAAGCCAGTTATTGTAAACAAGGTTGATTCTTCACAAGAGATTGCTACCAAAAAAACTGCTGTACCTGATTCCATTAAAAAGACGACTTCTGATACTTCCAACCAAAAAGCAAAACCGGTTGTTCTTACAGGTTGGGAATCTATAACGCAAGGAATCAAAAAGGATTACTCCCTTGAAAATGCAAAACTTCGCATCAGGGTTTCTTCGAAAGGTGGGATGATTGACTATGCCGAGCTTAAAACTTATAAGACTTCTGATAAAAGGCCATTGGTTCTCATAGATTCTGCTTCGCATTATGGTTATCAATTACCCGTTAAAGGCCAGAATATCAATACAGAAAGCCTTTACTTTACGCCAATAGCTCAAACGGCCAGTTCCATCACGATGGCTGTGCATTTGCCAACAGGAGGAAGGATAGAACAAATATATACACTCAGGAATGACTCGGATTATCTGGTAGGTTATAAACTGGTGTTGGATAGCATGAAAAATGTTATCCCTAACAATATCAATTATTTCTTTTTGAATTGGCATGGCGCGATCCTCAGCAATGAACACGATTCCACCATATCCAAGATCAATACCACCATCCATTACCGGAATGTGGGTGAATCACCAAACTACCTTTCTGAAACAAAGGATGATCAGGAAACATTTAAAAAACCTACGGATTGGGTATCTTTCAAGCAACAGTTTTTTTGTCAGACACTTATAAGCACTGAAAAACCTTTTGAAGATGCGGAATTATCTACAGAGCTTACAAGCGGCAATACCTACAACAAGAAACTAAAGGCTGAACTCACGCT
>JABDEJ010000102.1 GCA_013287095.1 Bacteroidota bacterium
TACAAGATACGGATGGCAATTACCTCTAAATCAAAAGGGAAATCGGGTGGTGGGAGAGTCATAACCCATGTTAAAATAAACAAATCCCGGGTATTCCTATTATCTGTTTATGACAAGTCTGAACAGGAAGATATTTCTGACAAACAGCTTGCACAACTTTTGAAAACATTGCCGGAATTATAAGTCAATTTGCTTCAGCCCCTCTAATTGAATCTTATCCCATTCGCTTCCATCAAAATCAAATCTGTCTTAATAGCAACCGCATTTTGAACAGTTATAGAATCCGTTCCGTTTGTGCTGATCCTGGGACGGGTGACAGAGCCCTGGATACCAAATATTTTGCCAGTAATATCAAATACGGGGCCCCCGCTCATGCCATACAAACCAAAATCCCGAACCAGGAACCCATTGTGAGTCCTTATTACGCCTTTATCATTGCCTATGTTCGCGGTTGTGTAGTCCAGGACAAATGAGGGTTGATAATATCTCCTGACTCCATTAAGCTCAAATCCTCCCGCTGCATTTAGGGTTATTTCTGCCAGTGGATAACCTGCAATGCATATTGTTTTCCCGATATCGGGCATTTTTTCAGATATCTCCAGAAAATCCGGCGTTTTCATATCAACCTTTCCAATAAAAATATCATGCTCATTATCCCTGCACAATTCCTGAATCTCGATGTAAGGGTTAACTACATTGTCAGGCAGAAACCCATAAAACACATATTTCTTATTTTCCGCGATTGAGTCAAATATATGCGCCACAGAAAGAAACACCCCATCTGAATTTATGAAAAAACCCGTCCCGCTTATTCCCAGCGTGGCTTGTCCGGGTGCCATCTCTTCCACAAAAAAAATGGGGAACATCGTTTTTTCGATTTTTTTGATGGCGTCAACAAACATGATTTTGAGGAAAATTTAGGGTATGAAAGTGCTTTTTAAAGATGCAAAATTAATCTAATCTTAGTAGTAATCGTGCTTCAACCCCCAAACCCGAAGGGCTTGAATGTTAATACTCACATTCAACCTTCAGGGGTTAGGGGAAACACACTAAGCAAGCATCAATCTTAAATTTGATCTCCACCACAATAAAAATCAAAAATATTCGTTAAGCAAAAAATAGATCTCAACAATATAGCACGATAATCTTTTCCAAAACAGATGTTATCAAATTTAACAGATTATACAGGTATTTCACTATTGCTTTTACGGATAATTGTTGCTATTATATTTATAGACAGTGGCCG
Organism: Bacteroidota bacterium; assembly: GCA_013287095.1. Next base: position 1,247 of record JABDEJ010000102.1, read on the forward strand.
AAGAGATTTAAGTGCGCCGGAAGCCAGAGGCAAAAGCACAGGTACTGGGTATGCTTTCACCATATTTTTGGGAGTCGCCGAAATTGCCGGCGGAATTGGACTAATCCTCGGAATCCTCACCCGTTTTGCTGCATTGGGCTTAATCCTGGTGATGCTGGGAGCAATACAAAAAAAGATATTTGTTTGGAAAACAGGATTCTGGGGTGAAAAGGGAATGGGTTGGCATTATGATCTAATGTTGCTAATTATCAACCTTGTCATCATAACGACAGGAGGTGGCAACCTGATTTTAGTGAATTAAAAATAGCTAAGACTTTCCTACTTATCAGGCCGACCACAGCATTGTGAGGTAATGGTTTTATGACCCGTTTGAACCTGAATAATATGTGGACTGAGATATGGAATATTTAAATCAAGCCCTCTTAAAATAAACATCGAGCCCAGAAATATCAATAAATAGGGGGTCAGTTTTTTCACCGGGAAACTCCATTTTGATGGCAACAGTTTTTTTGAAAAGATCAAGGTAAGAATTGCAGGCAAGGTCCCCAGCCCAAACAAAAACATAAATCCAATGCTATATAAAATACTCCCTTGACTGATTGACGCTGAAGCAGCAAGATAAACGAGTCCACATGGCAAAAATCCGTTTAAGACACCCAATCCCAATACCGATAAAATACTCTTTCTTTTCCAAAGCCTTGAAAATAATCCTGAGGTGGACCTCGACCATAATTTTAAAGCACCGGAACCAAATATTGAAGTTGCAGGGAAAAAGTAAAAAAAAGCCCAGAGCAGCAAAAGCATTCCTGAAATAACAGACAATAACTGCTGATAAAAAAGCAATGATAACACCTTGCCTATCAGTCCAAAAACGAGTCCTATAACCAGATAAGAAAATATGCGCCCACCCTGGTATAGAAGAGTGCCTGATAGTCCGTATTTTTTAGAAGATACGCTCGTGATCAATGGACCGCACATAAGAAGGCAATGCATACTGCCAGCCAATCCCAATACAAATGCCGCCCATGATAATTGTATCATTTTGATATGATTTATTCAAGCCTGAAACTCTTTTCCATGTAGTACTGCGTTTCCCCTTGCTTCCAGTCCATCCTCATTTTCCAATAACCTTTTTCAAACTTAGCTAATGACATGGAATAAAGACCTTTATTATTAACGTGTAACGCAACCGTATCATCTTCATTTTGGTTATTTGCACGATAAAAGCATACCCTTCCTGAGAGAGAATCATTATTGGTAAAACCCGGAAATAAAATACTTACATTTTTCCCAATACTATCCAGGTTGATTACAGGTTTGCTCAGCATGGCATTGTAATTTTTCTGCTTATTGATCTGTTTCTGGTAATTGATCTCCGCTTTGTAGTAATCCGTGATCACCAGATCAATAGGATGCCGGTTAGCAATCAATGTAAAAAATGTGACCAAAGCAGCAAAACCAATAAAGGTTCCGATGGTGGCATATAGCCAAATGTTCTTTTTAAAGTCTTTCATATTGTAGGTCCCATAAAGGTTGTTTTGACATTCGATAATTTTTTTCCATTGTAATAGACCCCGATCCTGATCGGATTATCCGCTTTTTGTAGCTGATTTTTAGGTATTTCAACTGAGATAATTCCCTCACCATAATCCTCCCCGGCAGCATTGATGTTCTTTCCTCCAACCGTTGTAATATGGCCTGGAATATCTTCAAGTCTTAATTCTACAGCCATATCTTTAAAAGTCTTATTGAGTATTTTTACATTGTATAAATTCTGTACGGTGTCTTTTGATTTCATTACATAATCAAGTCCCGGGGTCCTTAATATATCAGCCTGTACATCACTGCGGGTAGATAATAATAAGACAAGGATAAAGAGCAAAACACTTATCAGGGCAATATATAATTTACGTCTTGTATTTAAACGGAATTTCTCACCGGTTTCAATACCATCGAGGCTCTTGTATCCTATCAGATCAGGTTGTTTCCCGATCTTTGTCATCACACTATCGCAAGCATCGATACAGGCTGTGCAATGGATACATTCCATTTGGAGGCCATTCCTGATGTCAATGCCTGTAGGGCAAACGTCTACGCATTGGCCACAATCAATGCAATCGCCTGCTTTATCGCTTCTGTTTTTGCCCCATTTTTCCCTGGATTCTCCTCTTTTATAATCGTATCCTACGATGAGCGTTTTAGAATCCAGGAGTACACTTTGAAGCCTGCCATAAGGACAAATAATTGTACAGACCTGCTCGCGCATATAGCTGTACACAAAAAAGAAAACGCCTGAAAAAATTACAATTGAAATAAGGCCACCTAAATGAGTTGAAGTCGGTTCCTTTGCAATTGCGATAAGTTCATGTGAACCAATAATGTAAGCAAGGAAAATGTTAGATAAAAGGAACGAAACGACGAAGAAGGCAAAATATTTCAACCCCCTTTTTCTCACCTTTTCATCGTTCCATTCCATTTTATCGAGTCTGCGCTGGGCAGACGCATCTCCTTCTATCCAGTACTCGATCCTTCTGAATATCAATTCCATGAATATCGTTTGAGGACAGGCCCATCCGCACCATAACCTTCCCAAAATGGAAGTAAAAAGAAAAATAAAAATAATAAAAGCAATGAACCCTATTACAAATAAATAAAAATCAGCCGGCCAGAAAACGCTGCCAAACATTACAAACTTGCGATGAATAAAATCGAATTGTAGCATCTGGTGGCCATCTATATAAATAAACGGTGCTGAGATGAAAAACAGGAACAAGATATAACCCACCCATTTGCGGCGGCTGAACCATTTGCCTTTGAATTTTCTGGCAAACACCCATACCCGCTTCCCGCTGTCATCCACAGTAGTAAGCGCATCACGGTAACTGTCATGACCGTAATGATGTTCTTCGCTATTTTTATTTATTTCCATTTTGTTGTTACAAACCGCTTTGTTTCGTCCCGGCAGCCTGAGGACCATCAGTCATTTTTTCGCCCTGCGGCGCCTTTGGGTTTGGCGGATTTGAGCCTCTTAAAGTATATACATAAGATGCGACTGCACGTATATCGTCTGGCTTCAACGTCTTTTTCCAAACAGGCATTCCTTTTTGTTCCACACCATTAAAAATGGTTTTGAATATTTCGTTGTAATGCCCACCATGCAACCAATAATCATCCGTAAGATTCGGACCTGCAATACCTTCCGCATTTTGACCATGACAGGTTACGCAGTTGGTTTTAAAGACGGCCTTGCCCATCGCCAGGCTGGATTCATCTGTAAGCCTCGGCTGGTCTGCCAGAAATATGGCCCTTTCCTGAACCTTTGCAAGAATCGGCGCGGCTTCTTTTACCTGCTTCTCATATTCTGCAACCTGAAGGTCTCCTATCTTTAAAACATGGTAGTACATCAGGTAGCAAAAGGCAATCCCTATCGTGACAAAAAACAACCAGTTGAACCAGGCTGGCGGAGCATTATCATATTCCTGGATTCCATCATATATATGACCCTCCACAAAATGATCCATTGGTATGCCTCTCCTTCTGAATAGATCAAACCAGGTAGTTTTCCGTACCGGTAGAATGCCTTTGGCTTCTACCATTTTGTTCGACATTCTCTTTAAATCAAGAAAGATTTCAAACCCCTGCAATCCAACGATGACAGCCATCAAAAAAACAAGGATCACAAGCATTTCCATCACGCCAATTATGGGCTGACTGGTTGATTCTAATATTATTCTTATATTATTCATGGCTTGTAATTGTTTCATTGTTGATACTATGGTTTTTATCCAAGGGAATTCCTGCCATTTCCTGGAGTTCTTTCTTTTTGTACATCAATGCCCGCACCGACAATGCAACAAAGAACACAAACATCATTACAAGGGATATGATGGGGTAATAAGCAACCCCTGCTCCTTCTTTAATAAAATCCTTAAACATGATTTCTATCTTTTAATTATTTTAATTATTAATCCTTTAATCCTTAATATTTAGTGTTTTGGCACGTCTGTAGCTTTCTTAATATCAGTTCCGAGCCTTTGAAGATATGCAATAAGGGCAATGATTTCCTTTTGTGATTGCACATGCACGTTGTCTTTAACAAGGTCCTTATTAATGCTCGCAGCAATAGAATCCGCCTGCAAATGCATATCATCCAGTGCTTGTTGTTCATAGCCATACGGATAAGGGACACCCATTTTTCTCATGACAGTAATACTGGCCCTTGTATCGCTTTCATCCAGGTCATCTTTGGTCAGGAAGTCATATGATGGCATAATAGATCCCGGGGATACCCTGCGCGGATCAAACATATGATCGTAATGCCATGAACTGGGACGTTTGCCTCCTTCGCGAGCCAGGTCAGGCCCGATTCTCTTTGAACCCCAAAGGAATGGGTGATCATATATAAACTCTCCTGCTTTAGAATAGTCCCCATATCGCTCTACTTCAGAACGGAACGGGCGGATCATTTGTGAGTGACAATTGTTGCAACCCTCGCGGATATATATATTGCGCCCTTCAAGTTCAAGAGGACTATAAGGCTTCACGGAAGAAATGGTAGGGATGTTTGACTGAATAGTGAATACAGGTAAGAATTCTACAAAACCTCCGATAAGGATGACGACCATTGTAACCAAAAAGAACAATGCCGGTTTCCTTTCGATAATACGGTGCCTTTCGTAACCAGTCATATTCTTTTCACCATGGTTTATTCTCACAAGTCCGGGAGCTTCATCAAATTCATTGGCAACAAGTTTCCCTTGTTTAGCCGTTTTATACAGGTTATAAGCCATAATAATCATTCCCGTTACATACAGCAAGCCCCCGATAGCTCTTAAAAGGTACATGGGTTTTACCTGCATCGTTGTTTCAAGGAAGTTCTTGTAAGTGAGTTGCGCATCGGCATTAAACTCCTGCAGCATAAGGCCTTGCGTGATGCCTGATATATACATCGATACAATCCAGAATACCATGCCAACTGTTCCGATCCAGAAATGGGTATTGGCCATCTTTTTGGAATACAATGTGGTGCCATATATTCTGGGAACGAGCCAATAAAGGATGCCGAAGGTGAGAAAACCATTCCAGCCCAGTGTGCCCACGTGGACGTGTGCCGGTATCCAATCCGTATAATGTG
>JABDEJ010000103.1 GCA_013287095.1 Bacteroidota bacterium
CTGCAATCAAATAATATTTTTCCGGGATTGCATTATCCTGTACCTTGTCACCTGCAAAAAGCATATAAATATCTTGGATATAAAAGAGGTGATATACCTAATTCTGAATACCTTGCAGAACATTGTTTGTCTTTGCCAATGTTTGCGGAATTAAAAGATAGTGAAGTTGAAAGAGTAATTGAAACTATCAATGGTTACTAAAAATGAATACAAAAATTTACTCCCCGTAAATTTTTTGCAGGTACAATTTATATGCGTAATTATCGATCAATAGAGTAATAATATGGACAATTTTTTTGAGGACGGATCTGATAATCAAAATATAATCAGGCAGGAAATATTAAGGCAAAGGAGTACATTTTTAATGAATGACGTCGAACGGGCACGTTTCATGGGTTTGCCTGAAGGTTGTAGAATCAGGGAGAATGCTAAAATACTAAGACAAGACAAATTGATTTGTGGTGTTCATAACTGGATAGGCGAAGGCGCTATTATTGACGCACAAGGAGGACTTGAAATTGGAGATGGCAACCATATTGGTTTGTATGTAATGATTTTTAGTCACACGGCACATCTTCAGGCTTTATATGGAGAAACGGGGTCAAGCAAATCGAGCATCATTTATAAGGCTACTAAAATCGGAAGCAATTGTTTCATTGCCGGCCATTCAGTAATTGCAGCTGGTGTCACAATCGGGAATAATGTTTTTATTTCGCCTATGAGCTTTGTTGACGAAGATTTACCCGATGGCTTCGTATATAGTAATAACAAGAAAATGAAGGATATGGAGAGGAAAATTAAAAAGCTTCAAGGCGAAATAGAAATGCTAAAGCAAAAATAATTTTTTCAGGAAGTTAAGGATTATATAAAATGGAGGTGGATTTTAATTTTTTTGCGTTGACAGTAGATATTGATTGGGCACCTGACGTGGCTATTGACTATCTCGCGGACAAATTACTGAATAATAATATAAAGGCAACCTGGTTTGTGACTCATTGGTCAGATTCAATAGAGCGGCTTAGCCGGCATCCTGAAATTTTCGAACTGGGTTGGCATCCGAATTTTCTTCCGAATTCAAGTCATGGCAAAACAGAAAGGGAGGTCCTTCAATTTATGCAGAAAATGCTTCCTGATTCAAAATCTTCAAGGTCCCATTGTCTTGTGCAAACTTCTCCGATCCTTAAAATGATGGTGAATGAATTTGATATAGAAATTGAGTCATCGATGCTTTTAAGGGAAAGCCACCACTTGATGCCTCACGAAATGTTTTTTGATGATCGTGCAAAAAAACTTTTAAGAATACCCTTTTGCTGGGAGGACGATGTGGAGATGCATAATCCCGCAAAATCCTGGGATTTTAATAATTTAAAATACCATTTTCAGGGTTTGAAAGTATGGAATTTTCACCCCATGTATATTTACCTGAATGCAGATACAATGGACAATTATGAGAAACTAAAAAGAATAAAACCTCTATTTGAATTGAGCGGAGAAGAGATTGAAAAATTCAGGAACAAAGGACAAGGCTCAGATACCGTATTAAATGGATTTATTAAATATATAAAAGAAAAGCAGCTTTCATCCCATACGCTTTCGGAAATTGCCGGCATTTGGAGAGAAAATAATTTTGAAAATTGAAATGAAGTTGATCGATTTTAATATTGACAAAGGATTCCCTCTTTCAGACATTAATTTAAGCAGTGTTTCGAAAATTGTATCTGGCACACTCATTGGTCAGGATCAGCCAATTGAATACCTTGCCAGGCTTAAAGCATTTAAGCCCGGATTGGGCGGGTTTCTAACTTTTGTAACCACCCCTGAATATTGGCAGATGTTCTGTTTGTCTGCGCATGCCGCAGCCGTAGTTGATAGGAATTCGATAGGAGATTTACCGGATCATAAAAGCGCTATTATTGTTAATGGAAACGCAGAACAGGCTTTCTATGACCTTCATGAATATCTTGCAAAGGAAGGATATTATCCAAAACTAAAATCGTATATTGGTTCAAATTGCATAATTCACCCTTCGGCAGTCATTTATGATAACGTAAGTATCGCAAATAATGTTACGGTTGATGCTAATGCTGTATTATATCCGAATACTAGAATTGATGACAGCGTGAGAATAAGTGCTGGTTCAATTATTGGTGGTCAGGGTGGAGAATACAAATTAATAAATGGAATAAGACAAAGAGCCAGCCATATAGGCGGGACATACCTTGGTAAAAATGTCGAAATTGGCTCATTAAATACTATTGACAGGGCTCTTACCGGTGTATTTACACAAATAATGAATGGCACAAAAACAGAAAACCTCGTTCACATCGCCCATAACTCCGTACTAGGCGAGGATTGCACTATTTCTTCATGTACAGAAATTTCGGGTAGTGTTGCATTTGGGAAAGGTATCTGGTATGGACCTAATTCTTGTTGTAAAAATGAAATAATAGTCGGTGATTCCGCATTTATTGCTCTTGGCTCTATTTTAATACATGATGTGCCAGCTTATGGTTATATGGTTGGCAATCCTACCAGGCAAACTGCCTGGATATGCAAATGCCACAGGCATAAGTTGCTATTTGTGGAAGGAAAGGCTAAATGCCAATGTGGAAGGGAGTATATATTGGATAGCGATTCAGTAATTTTATTAAAGGAATAAACGCAAATGATGATAATGACAAAAAATCGCATTTCCGTAATTATACCTTTATTAAATGAGTCATTGAATATAGACTATCTTGTAGGTGAGCTGAACAGGACATATTCAAATGTGGGAAATGTTGATGTTGAAATCATTTTTGTAGATGATGGGTCCTCTGATGATTCTTTTGAAAAGTTAAAGTCTTCATCATTTGGTAATTATGGTGTTTTTTTGATTAAGCTTTCAAAAAATTACGGGTCTCATGCAGCAATCAGAGCTGGGAACCAGGTTGCCAAAGGTGATTATATTACCTTTCAGGGAGCAGATTTACAGGATACCGTTGATCTACCTTTACTGCTTTATCAAAAAATATCGGAAGGTTTTGATTTGGTTTGGGCAATCAGACGTACGACCAAAGTAGGTTTTTTGGAGAAATTATTTTCAGGGTTTTATGCCGCATTGATAAAAAAATATGCATTCAGGAATTATCCGCAAAAGGGCATAGATATTTGCATGTATAATAAAAAGATCCAATATCAGTTAAACCAGAATATAGAATCAAACTCAAGTCTTCAGCTGCAGATATTGAGTTTTGGATATAAGGAAGCTTATGTAGAATACGATAAGCTTGAAAGACTACATGGGCGTTCTAAATGGACCCTTTCAAAAAAGATAAAGCTTCTGATTGATTCCTTTGTAGCCTTTTCTTACGCACCAATTCGGTTTGTAACCATATTGGGATTCAGTTTTTTTATTATCGGCAGTTCCTGGATGTTTTATGTACTCTGGCGTAAAATATTTGTAGGGGATGTAAATTCAGGCTGGCCGGCGCTTATTTCCACCCTCCTCATAGGTTTTGGAGTCACAAACATATCATTAGGCATAATAGCCGAATATTTGTGGAGGACATTAGATTCAAGCAGAAAACGCCCTGTGTTTATAATTGATAAGGTAATTGAGATAAATAACCCGTCTTCATTATTATAGAATTCTTTTAATGGCCCAAAGAAGGTAAGTTTATGGCTTTAATTGTTCAGTAACTCTTCAAAAATCCATATAAATAGAACCCTTACCTTTGCAAAAAGTTTTGACTATGTCTACCAAAATAGAAAATGCCACTATATTCATTACAGGTGGTGCGGGCTTTATAGGATCCTATGTTGTTGAGCAGTTGTTGGCATACAAACCCTCAAAAATTTTTATCCTCGATAATCTTATCCGTGGCAGCCATGATAATATGAAGGGTTTTATCGATAATCCAATCGTTGAATTTTATGAGGGGGATATACGGGATACCGCTTTGATTGATAAATACATGTCGCAAAGCGATTATCTTTTTCACATGGCCGCATTACGTATAAATGCATGCGCAGCAGACCCCAGGGAAGGGTTTGATGTCATGACGAGGGCCACTTTTGAAATAGCTGAAAGTGCCCGAAAGCATAAGATTAAAAAAGTGATCTATTCTTCAAGTGCTTCAGTCTATGGCCTTGCCCAGCATTTTCCGACACCTGAAACTGATAATCCATACGACAACCAGACCTTTTATGGAGCGGCCAAAATGTTTGGAGAACAGCTTTTTAGAAGTTATAAGTTTATGTATGATCTTGATTATGTGGCATTGAGATACTTTAATGTATTTGGGCCGAGAATGGATACAGATGGAAAATATACCGAAGTAATGATCCGTTGGCTTGACTGTATAAGAGACGGAAAACAGCCGCTCATCTATGGTGATGGGGCAACAACCATGGATTTTGTATATGTTGAGGATATAGCACGAGCCAATATAGCCGCATTGCTTTCAGACATTACCGATGAAGCATTTAATGTAGGAAATTGTAGGGAAACATCATTAAAGCAATTGCTTGATGTATTACTTGAAGCCAACAATTCCTCTCTCAAACCACAATTCGTCCCTGATAATACCATAAACCCTGTAAGCCGAAGACTTGCAGACGTTTCCAAAGCTGCCAATTTGCTGAATTTCAAAGCTCAGACAAGTCTTGAAGAAGGTTTGAAAAAGCTATCGGACTGGTATTTTGAAAAATAATTAACACCTGTGCCATGATCGCAATAGCTAAACCATATCTCACCAAGGAAGAGGCTCAGGCAGCTTATGACACCATTCTTACCGGTTGGATAACCCAGGGGCCGAGGGTGGCTGAATTTGAAGAAAAATTTGCCGTATATACCGGGGCAAAGTATGCTGTGGCCACGTCCAATTGTACTACTGCATTGCATCTTTCAATGATAGTGGCAGGTATTGGACAAGGAGATGAAGTCATTTGTCCATCTATGAGTTATATTGCAACAGCCAATGCTATAACTTATGTTGGGGCAAAACCTGTTTTCGCAGAAATAAACCCTGAAACGTATAATCTGGATATAGCTGATGTCGAAAGAAGGATCACCCCTGCAACCAAAGCCATTCTTCTGGTACACCAGATAGGAATGCCTGCTGACATTGATAGTTTTAAAACTCTTTGTAACAAATACAACCTGAAACTCATTGAAGACGCGGCATGCGCTGCAGGGTCTTCTTACAAAGGACAGAAAATAGGTTCGCACTCCGAGTTGGTCTGTTTTTCGTTTCACCCGAGAAAAGTGATCAGTACCGGAGACGGAGGCATGATAACCACCTCAAATGTTGCGTATTATGACAGATTAAAATTATTGCGCCAACATGGTATGAGCATCAATGATCGTGTAAGACATGGTTCTGATAAGGTTCTTTTTGAGGATCATGTGGAAATTGGATACAATTACAGGATGACTGATATCCAGGCATCGGTAGGTATAAAGCAACTTGAAAAACTTGATTTCATCATTGCTGAAAGGAGGAAAATAGCAGAAAAATACCATAACGCTTTCAGCGATTTAAATAATGTTCGGCTACCGATTGAAAAACAAGGATTTGTATCCAATTATCAATCTTACTCAATATACCTTAAAGAGAATTTTCCCCTTGAAAGAAATGAACTTATGCAGAAAATGCTGGATAAAGGAATCTCAACAAGAAGGGGTATCATGACATCTCATAGGGAAACAGCATATAGAAATTATGCAGGCGATACAAACCTGCCTGTATCAGAGGACGCTGCTGACAGGAGTATCATAATACCGCTTTATTACCCAATGCTTGACTCCGATATAGAACATGTGATTGGCACATTCAGGGGTTTTGCATCATCCTGATTTGTACTCAATATATGGGCATAGGATCAATAAAGCCAAAAAAAGCGTAAACAATAATCAGGAGACCATACATGATGAGATACATAAGTGCGTAGCCGTTCCATTTCCATTTTTTTCGGAGCATCTGCACAATCAGGGCATACACAATAAATATAAGGCTTATAGACCTGAATTTAGCAAAATTATTAAGATCTGCTTTGTCGCTCAAGAAGCCTCCAAGCATAACAATCAAGAAGCCTATTGAGGTATACGCAGCTCCCAAAAGAAGCCTTACATCTTTTAGTGGTGGTAATGCAACCTTTGAGTCCACCTTTTCTTTTAGCCTTGTTTGTGGATTGGGCAAAAGCATCATAGAAATCCCAGGCAATGCGAACAAAATGCCATCAATGAGCATTAATTTGTTCATTTCGTAAGTAAATGACATAAAAACTCCCTCTCTTTTTGTATTCGGGCGTAAAATTAAAGCAAAACCATTACCCTGCAATTTTTTTTGCGATTGCTGATTTACATCGAATATGAAAGTACG
>JABDEJ010000104.1:0-5659 GCA_013287095.1 Bacteroidota bacterium
GCCATTGGCAAAACTATTCAACTTCACTCCATTGCCCTGGAGTTTTATCGGTGCGATGTTTGTAATGGTAGCATTATATGCGATGACTGCAGAAATGGCGAAGAGGATATTTTACAAGCATGTGAGTTTGTAAGACTTATTTTATTGTAATTGTAATTGTCATTTGGCTCGCCAACTTGAATTTACAATCATTAAAAGTCGGTGCGCCAATAATAGGCACAAAATTATTGCTAAGTCCGTATGGCTCTGTGGGAATACCGAACCAGCCTTTGTCAAGTTTTTGATTTTCATTAAGGTCCTGATAGACTGCAACGGCATATACCCCTTCCGGCAAATCGAATGAAAATCCAAGGCTTTGGCTGCTGGCTTTCAGGGTTTCTCCTACCAAATATTTGTGAAGGAAAGTCTCACTTGTATTATATACCTCAACCCTCACACTGCCTTTGCCAACCTGGATGTTTTTCACGGTGACATTCAGTTTTACTTTATTTTGAAAGCCTGTCAATAGGAGTAATAAAATCAAAAATATCTTCATAATATGCCGCCGTTTTTTATAGTAAATGCAGGGCTATAACCAATTTGCTGGTATAAAAGTTGGGTGGCATTTGATTTTACTGCATTTCATTCTTTTATCAGTTTAGCCACATAATTTTGAGTACCTGTTTGTACTCTAACCAAGTACATACCATTCGACAGGTTTGAAATATCCATGGCTTTTTGATAAAAACTATTGCTCACAATATCCTGGTAATTAATCAAGTTACGTCCTTGCATATCAAGAAGCGAAACGTTGATATTGCCATTATCCGCGTTTTGTATCGCAATATACATATTTGTTCTTGCAGGATTGGGATACAGAACAATCTTTCCTGAATACTGCGTTCCCTGCTCAATACTCGATGCAGCTACTTGTTCATCAATGAGCTGCATGGCGGATGGATTTGCTTTCAAATAAGCCATCCTGTCTTTATAGGCTTCAATGAAGCGGTCATTTGCATAAACAGAAAGGTTGCTATCTGTTTGATAATAATTCCATAATTGCTTTTCAAACTGGGGTGTCAATATCTCGCTGCGCCCAATCAAAACCCTGTTTAAGGAATCTGGCGCAGGGTTTATTGTCAAAGGCAGGATATTGTCCGTAAATTTTCTTGGAACGATCCAGAATACCCTTAGGCCTGTCTTCCCAAAATAACTTGTTTGCCAGGTATTCAGCATCGCAGCGGATTCTTTGTTATATAATCCCGCAGAAGTTAAGGCTGCCTGAAATTCTGCAAGTTTGGCATTGAAATCATTCGCGCTCAGAGAGGCTGAAACAGGTGATGCTGTTTTGGAAGCGCCACTTGCAATCGCTCCCGAAAACCATACTTTCACATCTCCGGATTCTTCTTTATCATACACAAAAAAATAGGGGATCATATCAGGGTAATTATTCTTAATGACAAGGTTCGCCTGTTTGTCAAAAGATAAATTCACCGGCAGATCAAAATTTCCAATGCCCCGATAAAAGAGAAACTTTTCGGTTTCGCTTTTATATTGAACCAGGTTTGCATCTGTAGCCCGAGGTGCGGTCCAGGTATTTGTCTCGCCTGATTTAATGACCAGATTTGGATCTGCATTTAATGGCAATACTTTGGCATTCCATTCTATATCATTGCTTAGCGGAGATTGTTTATTCCCAAAGTCCAAAACAGGCCCAAAGCTGTTGTAGTAAATACTTGAAACCCCCGCACTGTCGTCAGGATACCATTGACCTATTAAACCGTGTGTAAACTGCACTTTTACATCAGCCGTAAATGGATTATTTGAATAAAAATATATGACCGGAGTTTCCATTTTAATAGTGACATGGGCCAGATTCACATCTGTAGGTAAGCCCTTCCCAAAATTATAAGCGATCTCTGGAAAATTGCCCCCGATATTATGTACAAAAGGAGGTAAATGTTCTTCTTCAATATACAGGCCATTTAGTGGCGTTCCATCACTGCCACAGAGGCCCGTAAAAGTGCCCCATTCGTGGGCGGTATAATGAATGGTTTGAGCTTTGAGGGACATAGCAACAAAAAGCAGGATAAGGACAGTGGAAAATCGGGTTGTTTTCATAATATCTGGTTTTTGCGAAAATGGATATATGAACATTTTTATAATAAGACGATTTAGGAAAGAAAAAGTTAGTTTATTGCTTAATAATAGTTGCATAAGAAATACCATAATTCATTGATAATCTTAGATAATAAACCCCTGTTTTTAATCCGAGGGTGTTTGTATCCAATATGTAACTATGACTCCCTTCTGATTGCGTATGATCCTCGAGGACTGTAATTGATTTTCCGGTAATATCAAATAGTTCTGCCCTGACAAATGATGTTTTATTTTGGGTATAAGCTATCGTTACAAGATCGGAAACAGGGTTGGGAAATACCTGAATAGTTCCGGGATATTCAAGTACCTTTTTGATCCCCGAAGCAAGGCTGCTGAATTTAGCTAAAAAGGCATCGGTGCTGCCATTTAATGTATCAGAATATGCTCCCGGAGTAGCTATTCCGGATGTACTGGAGGTTACCCCGGAAATATATACATTGCCTGATTGATCTGCGTTTACGGCATATCCGTTATCATTATCAGTGCCTCCAAAATAAGATGCCCAGGCAAGATTTCCGTCCTGATCGAATTGTGCAGCATAAGCATCGTTCATACCTGCCTCTGAAACCTGGTAGGCCCCCGAATTTGCAATTCCTGTCTGACTATCGGTGTATCCTGTAATTGAAATATCCTGGTCTCTTCCCATATCCATATTCCAGGTAAAATCATTTCCCGTTCCACCATAATAGGTACACCATTTAAGCGCCCCATTACCCCCGAACTTTGCCAGGAAAACATCATACCCTCCTGAATAGCTCGTCTGGTATGCACCGTTGGTCGCGATTCCGCTGTCACTCGATGTATTTCCAGTTATATATACATTTCCCATCGTGTCGGTACATATTCCCTCACATTCATCATCGCCATTGTTTCCGAAATAAGTTCCCCATTGGAGGGCGCCGCTGTCTGTAAATTTCGCCAGGAAGCCATCATAAAAGCCACCAACCGAAGTGCGAAACGCCCCTGCCGTAGCTATGCCATTGCTGCTGGAGCAATATCCTGCAATATACACATTACCAAGGTTGTCTGCGGTGACAACTGACGAGTAATCGTTCTGGTTTCCACCATAATAGGTCGCCCATTTAATAGATCCTGCACTGTCAAATTTTGCAAGAAAACCATTGTCGCGTCCTCCTCCGTAGTGTGTATTGTATGCACCTGTTGTCGCGATGCCCGTGGTGCTCAAGGTAAACCCTGTTATATAGATATTGGCAAAAGAATCTACGGCAATTGCCGATGCCTGATCGTCTTCTTCGCCTCCAAAGTAAGTTGACCAGACGTGAGTGCCATTGCTGCTGAACTTTGCGAGGAAAGCATCTGTAAAGCCACCCGGTTTTGTTTGGTAAGCCCCATTGGTCGCAATTCCATTTGTACTTGCCGTACTTCCGCAAATATAAATGCCGCCAAATTTATCAATGGCAATCCCAAATGCATTCTCCATATTGCTTCCACCAAAATAGGTAGTCCATAATAATTTCCCGTCATCACTGAATTTTGATAAGAAAGCATCATATACGCCTGAAAACAAGCTCCCATCAGTTGAAATGCCGGTGCTTGTTGTCCAGCCCGTAAGGTAAACATTGCCAGATGCATCTGTCACCAATCCCCTGCCTTCTTCATCACCATTGCCACCAAAATAAGTCGACCAGTTTAGCTTTTGGGCATTGATGTTATTGATCAGAATCAGGCTTAATGAGATGAGAAAAATTTGCCTGTTTTTCAATGTATTGGGATCTGATTTAAAATGATTGACCAACTATAGACGAAACCTTCTGTCTATTTGTTAGTTTAAAGCCAGTTAAAAGGCCTAACGCCTGATTCCTGACTACTATCTCATATTCTCAATCCTGGCAGTATAAACCTCATCATTCACTGTCATTTTCAGGATATAAACCCCTTGCGGACAATGACATTTTGTTGCGTCAAAGACTTCAGAATAACTGGCCGCCGCATACATTCCGTTTTTCAATTCAGCTACTTGTTTTCCTGTAAGATCATAAATAGTAATGTTTACTTTACCAGGAGATTCGAGCGTGTAATTGATATTGGTAATACCACTAAAAGGATTCGGGAATATCTGAATCCAATCCGCATTGGTTTTTTGTAGGTTGATGCCGGAATTGGTTATTAAAACACTGTCCGTTTTTTCTGAAACGCATCCATACTTGCTCGTAACAAATAATTTTACCAGGTATTTGCCCTTTCCTGGCGGATAAGTAAATGTCGGTTCTTTATTTGGAGAGCTATCACTATCCGGGTCTCCAAAATACCATTTAAACTTTCCGATGGAGGTATCCTGGGGAACAAATGAGACGGTGTTTTTAGTCGCATTTTGAGCCCACGGGGCAATGACCGGTAAAGGATAAATGGTAAGTGTACGGCTGACATTGTCCGTTTCACTGCTACTTGAAGAAGTAAGTGTTACTTTGTAACTTCCTGAATTTGAATATGTATGAGTCGGGTTTCGCAGGTTAGAAGTGTTGGATGAAGATCCGGCGTCCCCGAAATTCCAGGACCATGAGACAGGGTTATAATAGGATGAATCATAAAACTGCGCTTTTTGGCCCACACAGGTATTTGGCAAATTGAAGCTGGCGACAAAAGGAGTGCATAAAAAACTGTCTTTTACATTTGCCGATGCTGAAGACATACCAGATCCCGATTGGGGATTGGCACTCGAAGTGGTAAAGGAATATGTATGATTGCCAATCGACGATGTAAAATCAAGAACGGAAGTTGTCTCGGGGCTGATATAACAAGAGTTTGAATTTGATGCACTTGTATCAACCTTTGCAAAAAAGAAATCTGTACTGCCTGCGCCGAAGACACTTGTGGTATAATTAAGCGCAAAGCCAGAACTTATCTGTGCCATATATGAACCGGTACCGTCTGTATAGTATCCTGATCCAATGATCGGGCCGTATATCTTGGTAAAAATGACCTTGCCGGATGTATCTGATCTCATGATACCCATGTGACCAGGTCCGCTCTTGATAAAGACCGTGTTAAATACTTTTTTTGCCGGATCATAAAGGATGTTCGACGTAAAAATATGCTGGTTCTGGTCATACATCTTACACCATTTCAAATTCCCGTTTTTATCGTATTTGGAAAATATTGACGCGATGTATGAACTGGTGCCACCGGAAGTATAAATAGAGGAATCGGGTAAATCAATAACAGAAACCGCACTCTCATCACTTGAGGTTCCGTAAACCTTGTTAAACAGCAATTTGCCATTCTCGTCAACTTTCATGATCATTTCATCCTGACCGTTTGATGATCCGAGCGAATACCCCGAAAGCAAAAAATTTCCATCCTTCGAATTTTTAATCTGAAGTGCAGCTTCTTCATAAGATGAACTCCCATAAGCTTTGGCCCATACCAATCCGCCACCTGCATCTGTTTTAATAAGAAATACATCGCCATTTCCGGGCCATAGCTTATGGGAGTTCATCTTATGAAGAAGCTGCACTTCAGATTAAAAATTCGAAGGATGGAAATTTTTTGCTTTCGGGGT
>JABDEJ010000104.1:5669-6282 GCA_013287095.1 Bacteroidota bacterium
CGGTTCCTGTGGATGCATTCACAAATGAAACAGGTTGCTTATTGATACATGCATCCGTTGTTGTAAAATCTGCAATCATAAAACCGCCATTAGGGTCGTTTACAATGCCATAGCCATAATCATTGCTGGTTCCACCAAAAGTTTTAGACCATATTGCATTACCGTTCAAATCAATTTTATAAAGGTAAACATCGGTGCCACCCGCACCATAACTTTTTGTATTAGAACAGACTACGATATTTGAATCCGGGGTCAAAACCATATCCACACCACTATTGAATATATAGTATGGGACGCCTTCATCACTGGTGCCGCCGTAAGTCCTGGCCCATATACGTTTCCCAAGGCTATCCGTTCTTACAAGAAGGATGTCGTACCCGCCCGAGCCAAAGCTATTTGTGATCCCGCCCAAAATAAATCCTTTATCTGGCAAAGCGACAAGCGCGCATCCGTATTCACTGGAGGTGCCCCCAAAACTTTTTTGAAAGGTGGTAATTTTCTGGGCTTTGCCATGAAATGAAATCAATAATATAGTACAGAGAAAGAAAGTTATTTTCTGATATTTGGCCATAACGTTTTGAATTATATTCTGTCAAAAGTACAAATAGTCACT
>JABDEJ010000105.1 GCA_013287095.1 Bacteroidota bacterium
AATCATTACCTTTAGGTTATCGAATTGTTACGGGGAATAGGAATCAGGAGTCAGGAATTAGGAGAAGTCAAAATAATCAAAGCATTTTCATTGGCTCCTGATTCCTGACCCCTGACTCCTTATAATGGCTTAAACTGCTGGAAACTTTGCCTGCAATCGTAGCAATAATGGATAGACCTGCAAAGTGTAGGTCCAAATGGAGATTGCATGGTGGTATTGTGACTACCGCATCTGGGACAAGCGGCATCTTTCAGGGTTTCAAGATCGAGTTCTCCTTCGTATTTTTTTGGTGGGGCAAGTTCAAAATCTTTGAGCGCAGCACGACCTTTTTCTGTGATGAGGTTACTACTCCATTGCCTTTCAAAATCTACTTTGACTTCAACAATATAATCCGGCAATGTCTCTCTTACTTTTGTTTTGATCATATCCTGCATGATATGAATGGCTGGACAGCCTGAAAAAGTAGGGGTCATGGAGATTGTTATAAGCGCATTGTCTTCATCCACAACAATTTCAGGAATAATGCCCAGGTCAATTACTGATAGCATACGTATCTCAGGGTCCATAACCTGCTCAAGCGCTTCACGCACTATCTTTTCTGTCCCGATCTTATTCTTTACCAAATTGTTCATTTCCCCTCAAATTTAGTTTCTATCCTTTGAATTTGATTAATTTCGCCTTCTAAAGTATTCCGCTTTCCCTCTCCTGAAGAAGGGGCAGGCGTGAGGCTATGAATGAAACAAAACTTTGTTTCCATAAGTTTGTAAATAAGAGTGCGTGACAACACTATTTTAAAGAAGAACGAGAGAAGATGATCAAGCCGGTTTTGTTACAAAAACTGAACATTAATTATACCTTACCTGAAACCGTTGGGATGGCGATACGTGAAGTTGCCGAATTCAAGGACTTCATTCAATATTACGATGTAGGCACAGCCATGATAAAACCTTATTTCGAAAAGGTGCACCGTGAAGAAATTGAATCCCTTAGCGGGTATTACAACCCTGATAAATTAAATATTGAATTTGATTTTCTGCTTGGGGGCGATAAAGAACCTGAAAATGATGCTGAAAGGCTGACACTGAATCTTTCAACCATTTTAAAATCAACAGGAGGTGCCAAGGAAGAGGTTACGCTTCAATCTTTGCAAAAAATACAAGTTGACCTACACCAGGGTCTCGAACATGAAAGTTCCGGCATCGGGCTTAGAATGGAAACCAACAGCCTGTTTGCGGCAACTGAAGAAGTTCAGTCACAAAACCCAATCGACAAGGATCTAAGAACCTGGCTGGATGATCTTATAAAAGCTGCCAATGCAAAACAAACACCAGCTTTGGCACGTTGCTGGATTTTTTATTATTACTTCAACATCCTAAAGCCATATCCTGCTTACAATGAATTGGTTGCTTATATTATCTGCAAACGAATTATTGCGTCAGAGAAACTGGATATGTTAAACACATTGAACATCGATAAATACGTTTTCCGGGATAAGGATTTTATTGAAATCTCTAAAAAACTGACAGATACGGAAGATTATTACCAAAAACTTAGCCCTGATCTCTCCGAATATCTTGATATCTGTGTGAAAGGGTTCAGAAACAATATTATTGCCAGCAGAAATGGTGCAACAGAATGCGTGAGAAGACAACTTGATTTTGCTTCACTCACCCCAAGACAAAAAAACTCTCTCAATTTCTGGCTGGAGAAGGCCTTCTATATCCATAAAGACAAACTGGACCAACTATCACCACGTCAGCACGAAATGATGCTTTTAATAGCCAAATACGGCTCTCTCAGTAATAAAGACCTGGTGCCTGTTTTCCAGGTAGAGCGCAAAACCATTCAGCGGGATTTTAATACCCTGCTCGAACTGAAACTCTTGGACCAGCGAGGCGGCGGAAGAGGATTGAGGTATTACATAAATATGAGGGTGGTGATATAATTAGGAATTGGGAATTAGGAATTAAGGAAATGACGCGTTCAATAAAAGGATCAACTACAAATTTGATAGTGAATACTTTGAAGAGTAAAAATTGATTTTATTAACGCCCTCTTACTCATCAGCGAATTACCCCTGAGGGGTAACATGATCGGAGAAAACAAACCAATGCCACCTTACCACCCTGTAGAGGTAGAACATCGTATTCAAACATCTAGTTTAGAACTATTTACACATTTCCGGTTTAAAAAGGCTACCAATTTGGTAACATTTTTTACATTTGTAGCGTTATGAGAATAATAGCAAAGAGAACTTTGAAAGAGTTTTGGGAAAAATATCCGGATTCTGAAGAAGCACTTAGAGCATGGTATGATGAGGCGCTAAAAGAAAACTGGAATTCCTTTCATGAAATAAAAGAAAAGTACAGAACTGCAAGTGTTCTTGGCAATGACAGAGTGATATTTAACATTAAAGGCAACAAGTACAGGCTAATAATCCTTATATTATTCGGTAGGGGCAAAATATTTATAAGATTTGTTGGAACACATACCGAGTACGATAAAATAGACGCTAAAAATATATAATGGCATGAACATCAATCCCATAAAAACTGAGCAAGATTATGATAACGCGCTAAAGCGGATAAATGAGCTATGGGGTTCAAAGGAAGACACGCCCGAATGTGACGAATTTGAAATACTTTTTACCCTTGTTGAGGCTTATGAAAGAGATCATTATCCTATAACGCCTCCTCACCCCATAGAAGCTATAAAATTTCGCCTGGACCAGTTGGGTATGAAAGAAAGTGAGTTAAATAAAATACTCGGGAACAGGAGCAGGAAATCAGAGTTGTTCAATGGAAAAAGGAAACTTACGTTATCAACTATCAGGATATTGCACCAGAAATTAAATATTCCTCTTGAGTCACTAATATCCCCATATTAAAACAAAAGATAAGTTCACATTGCCACAAACCCCTCAATCTCCTTATCAACCTCTCCTGACCTTTCTATATGTAGATAATGACCTGCATTCGGGAGCAATACAAGTTTTGAGCCTTTTATTTCTTTCGCACCGTCTTCGGCGACAGATACCTGCGTTAAGGATGGGTTTAAAATCCGATAAGGAATCAAAGCATCTTCTTCCCCGAAGATGATCAATGTGGGCTGGGTAATTAATTTTAAATGATCGAAGACTGGCTCATCTATCATCCCATTTATTGTCGCCAGGTAAACCTTCGCCGGCTGGATACTAATTTTATAGCCCGGTGGCAATGAAGCGAAATCAAAAAACTGCATGGAGTTTGCATAATTTTTAGCCTGGTCTCTCATCCATCGTTTGCTGGATTCTGAAAACTGCTCAAAGCCTGCCGGAGCAATGAGTATTAGTTTGTTAACTAAAGCTGGTTTTGAAATAGCCAAAACAATTGCAATCTGACCGCCCAGGGAATGGCCTATGAGGCATACCTGGTTCAGGTTCTGTTGTATAAGAAATTCGGCTATCGTCTCAGCAAAGAAAAAAGGGGTATAAGGATAATCACCGGATTGTGATTGCCCGTGTCCCGGTAAATCAATCGTAATACAATGAAAATGTTTTTTGAGTCCTGAGATATTCTTTGCCCAGGTTTGCATGGTTTCGCCAAGGCCATGAATAAAAACAAGAGTATCCCGATGCTCCTCGCCTGCTTCGGAATAAGCGATTTTGATGCCATTAACTTCTGAATATTTGACTTTGGTTAGCATAGCTTAAGGTTAACCGCAAAGAACGCAAAGGTATCGCAAAGGGCGCAAAGTTTTAAATTGATTATTCTCCAATTATTTATACTGTACAAAGCCTCTGTGTTCTCAGCGCAACCTCCGCGTTCTCTGCGGTTAAGCCTGCCTAAAACAAAAAAAATCTCCCCAAAGATAACCCTTGGGGAGATTTATATACAGAGAATAATTGTCCTTTATTTATCCCGTGCTGCCAACCATTTTTCAATAGCCGGGCCGAGCTCTTTTTGAGTTCTGGAACCTACAAATACGCCGATGTGTCCCCCTGGAAATTTATACAGTTCTTTATCTTTCGTCCCTACATAATCATTGAATGGTATGGAAGAAGCTGGTGGAACCAGATTGTCTTCAGTTGCATATATATTCAGCAAAGGCATGGTGATGTTTTTCAGGTTCACCTTATGGCTACCCACTACCAATTCGCCTTTTACCAGTTTGTTTTGCTGATACAGGTCTTTCATAAACTGGCGATAGCACTCCCCTGCCTGGTTCGGACTGTCATTGATCCATTTTTCCATACGGAGATAGTTCATCAACTTGTCCTCGTCATCCATGATATTCAATAGATTCTGGAACTTAGATGCCTGTGCCATCGGTTTCAACAATGCGAAACCTGTGTTCAAAAACTCACCGGGCACGGTACCGTAGCCATCTACAAGCACATCCATGTCCATATCTTTAGCCCATTTGAATAGCAAGCCATCATTGGTCGCAAAATCAATTGGGGTAACCAACGTTATCAGGTTCTTGATCTTTTCAGGATATATGGCAGAATAGATAGCAG
The DNA here is from genome assembly GCA_013287095.1 of Bacteroidota bacterium. The sequence continues at coordinate 4,499 of JABDEJ010000105.1, forward strand.
AAAAAGTACCACCCTGGCAAATTCCCATAAGGTTGATAGAATCCACACCTTTCTCGTCACGAATGATATCAACAGCATCATTAAGATAACCACTAATGTAATCATCAAGCGTCACGTATTTTTCTGCCGGACCGGGATAACCCCAATCCATCATGTAAACATCCAGACCCAGGTTGAGAAGATTCTTTACAAGGCTTCTATCCGGCTGCAGATCAAGCATATCCTGACGGTTCACCAAGGCATAGCTGATTAACACAGGGGTTTTTACCGTTGGCTTTGTATCTCTTGTATAGTGATATAAAGTTACCTTATCCCTTTTCCAGACTTCCGTTTTCGGGGTCTGCGCAACCAGGATTTCGCCTGTGTTTTTCAGGTTTTCGAAACCTTTAGCCAGTTTTTCGCTTACTGAGGCCATTTCCTCAGCCAGATTTTTTGTTTCTATCGCCATTATATTATTCCGAAAGAATTATTTTTTTGAAGTTGAAGTCTTTGCAGTTGCTTTAGGTTCAGCAGCTTTGGCTTCTGATTTTACTTCAGCTTTAGCTTCCGTAGCAGCAGTTTTACCATTGGTTACAACCGTATCTTTTACAAGCGTAGCCAATTGTTTGCCCATTTCATAAACTTGTTTTTTCAATTCATAATTGGTTTTGTACAAGTCATCCAATTGAGATTTCAATACAACAGGATATGCAGCCAGATTCATTTCCATCAACTTGTCGGTTGTTGTACGGATCTTTGAATCAAGTGTTACCAGTTCGCCTTGCAACTTTGAAAATTCATCGGTACCAAACAATCCTTCGAATTCTTTGCCATTCACGCTGATCCAATTGGTATAGAAGGCATTGAAATCAGGATTTGCTTCGCCTTTCTGGGCTTTTGCAGCAAAATCTTCAATAATTTGCTCGTTGATTTTCGCTCCATGAGTATATACAAGGTATTGAAGTTTGGCAAGTTTGTTAGCGGATGCAATATATAACTCACCCAATTCATTCATCAATGTCATTTGCTCTTTTTCTTTTCCTTCGGGCATCAGCTTAAAGAAAGGAGAAACGGAGGTTTTGAACTGTGAATTGATGTTCTTAAACATTTCAGTAAAAAATGCTTCATTCTCAGGTAGTCTTGACTCAAATTGCGCCACACTGTCCTTAAAAGATTTGTAACCGTCTTTTGCCGAGTTTCCCATTTTTTCATACCATGCCGTAGCATTTTTGGTATATTGATCATACGCGTTTTTCAATGGGTTCAATGCGTCAAATCCAAACATTTTGTCCATCAGTTCTTTGTACAGAACCGGGTTCATCATTTTTTTGTACTCTTCGCTATTGAAAACTTTGCTTTCCGCAGCTTTGAAGACAGGAGCCCAAAGTTCATACAGTTTCATAAAGCTTTCATACCCTTTCTTAACACTGCCCATCGTGTCATTAATGGTTTTAGAAGCAAAATCAGCAGGTTGGCCGCTGAATGGTGTTTTCATGTTGTCAGCCATTGATTTAAGTGTATTGGTCCATGTTTCCTGGTATTTTCGGGCATTATCCATCAATGCATTTGATGAACTCATTCCATCAAAAGGATTGTGGCTACTAATACCTGAAAAGAAACCTGTCATTTTTTGGGAAGCTTCAGTCCACATGTTTACTGATTTTTCCTGGAATGCTTTCCATTGGTCAAAAAAGTTCTCAACAGTGCCTTCCACTTTTTCTTTTACCTCTTCGCCGGTCTTTTCAGCAGCCCCG
>JABDEJ010000106.1 GCA_013287095.1 Bacteroidota bacterium
ACGGCAATTATAGCCGACAGGTATTCTTACATTGCCTATTTCGGTTTGTGCTTTTTGCTTGGGTATCTTTATACAAGTTCGGTGAATGGCAATTTGAAATGGGGAAATAGTTTCAAAAGCACCATTCCTTTTGTGTTTGCGGCCTGGTTTATCTGGCTCGGTTTGACGGCCCACGCCCGGTGTATTGTGTGGAAAAACAATGAAAACCTCTGGCGCGATGCCATCGAGAAACAGCCTGACCTTTCAAGCGCATATAATAACCTCGGTTTTGAGCTTTACAGCCAGGGCAAATATGATGAGGCTATTCCGCTGCTTACCAAGTCTATAGCCCTATTGCCCACTTTCGATCTCCCATATTCCAACCGCGGCCAGATCTATCGTATTCAAGGGAAAAATGAACTTGCACTTGCCGACCTTAATATGGCCATTAAAATGAAACCTACCGAGGCGCAGGCTTATGTATCCAGAGGTGTGGTTTATTGTATTTTGCAAAAGCTGGATTCGGCAGGAAGGGATTTTGATGAGGCTATAAAACTTGATTCAAATCTGGCGGAAGCTTATAGTAACCGCGGCAATTACAACGATATGCGCGGAAGGTATGATTCTGCCATAGCCGACTATTCCAAAGCCATAAGCCTGAAACCTGATATCCCTGAAGCCTATGAAAACAGGGCAAATGTATTGATCAAGCACAATAAAATTGATGCCGGAATTGTCGATCTTGGCACATTCCTGACACTGAAACCAGAATCAGGCCAGGCTTATCTGGAGCGGTCCAGGGCATATTTTGAAAAGAAGGATTACAAGAGTGCTTTGTCTGATGCCAACCAGGCCCAAAGTCTGGGTACAGCCGTGGATGCGAATTATCTGCAGGGATTGAAGAATTTAGTAAAGTAGTAGAAATTGACTCTTCTTATTGACCCGCAAGTCGACCAGCACTACGGCTACCCCTATAACTTGCTCGTAACAAACTCGGCAAAACAATCAATAGTAATGGCAATGCGGTAATAAAACCGCCAATAACTGCAATGGCTAAGGGCTGGTGCAATTTGGAACCAGCCCCGATCCCCAGTGCCAAAGGCATTAATGCTACGATAGCTCCAACTGCGGTCATCAATTTGGGTCTGAGCCTGGTAGAGATCGAATATATAATGGCATCATCTATATTTTGGCCCCCAAAATGAGAAGTGCGGAACTGCTGGTAGGTAAAAATTGAATTTTCCCCGATGATGCCTACGATCATGATAATGCCGGTATAACTTCCCACATTCAGGGGTGTTCCGGTCAGGTACAATGCGAGAAAACTACCAGCTGCGCCAAGAGCCGCAATAACCAGGATGATTAATCCAACACCAAGCCGGCGGAATAAAAATAATATGACACCGAATACCAATAGAATAGCTGTAATGAGTATGGTTAACAACTCTTTGAATGATTGTTTCTGATCAGCGTAAGCGCCTCCGTATTCAATATAATATCCCGAAGGCAAATTGATGTTATCAGTAACTCTTTGGTCTATTTCTGAAATAGCACTTCCAAGATCTCGTCCGTTTAGGCGGGCAGTAACAAGAGACATGGATTGTAGGTTTTCTCTTTGAATTTCGGGGATGCCTTCTCCTATTTCAACGGTTGCCACCTCGGATACAGGTTTCAAAATACCGCCATTGATAAATATGGATTGATTTTTAATGCTTTCCACCCCGCCTTTCAGCGAATTGGGAAATATGAGGCGTATATCGGTTTGCTGTTCCTTTTCAAGGATGTTGCCGACAATATTGCCTTCCAGCTCGGTTTGTAGCTGGAACTGCAGGCTGGCAGCACTGAGGTTATACTGCGCCAGTTTCTGTTCGTTTGGGTAAACGCTTATCGTTGGTCCGGCAATGGTTATGCCATTAAATACATCGGCGGTCCCTTTTACCTGGTTCACTTCAGTTGCCACTTTTTGGGCAATGATATTCAGTTTTTCCTGGTTGTCGCCAAATATTTTGATCTCTATGGGTTGTGCAGATGCCATCAGGTCGCCCAGCATATCCCCGATCACCTGACCGAAATCAACTGTAAGTGCAGGCTGTGTGCTTTCAATTTTTTTACGGATATCATCAATTACTTCCTCAGTAGTTCTGCTTCGGTCTTTTTTTAATTGGATCAAATAATCCCCTTTATTGGGTTCGGTGATATAAAAACCCATTTCGGTACCCGTGCGCCTTGAATAACTTTGAACTTCAGGTACTTTGACAATGATCTTCTCTACTTCATGCAACATCCTGTCAGTTTCATCAAGCGATGTGCCTGCCGGGGATCTGTAGTCCAGCACGATAGAGCCTTCATCCATTTCTGGTAGAAACCCCGTTTCGAGCCTTGGATATACCCAGATCAATGCAAGGATAAACCCTGCCATAATAGCGAAACTAATGATGGGTCTTCGGATGAAAAATGAAACCCATTTTTGGGTCTTTACCACATTGATTTTATGTTTTTGCTTTATTGGTGCATCCCTGTTGTGTTTTGTGAGCAATAAGTAAACCACAGGAAGCCCCAACCATGTCACAAAAAAGGAACATATCAGCGTGATAATCATAGTATTGGTAAGCACATGAAAATAGGCACCTGCCACCCCGCTCATCAAAACAAAAGGAATAAAAATAACGATGGTACTGAGCGAGGAACCCACCATCGCAGGGAAAAGGTATTTAATAGCTTTTTGAACCAAAACTGCCGTATGTTCATCAGGGTTTTCTTCATGCGTCCGGTGTATCTGCTCTACCACTACAATCGCATCATCAATAATGAGTCCGATGGCTGCTGCAAGTGCGCCAAGGGTCATGATATTGAATGTATATCCCAGCGCATAGATAACCATAATACTCAGACCCATCGTGACCGGGATTGTTAACAATATGGCGCTGCTGGCTTTGAAGGATCTCAAAAAAATGACGCTCACAATAATGGCTAACAAAAGCCCGATCCAAAGGCTATCTTTTACACTATGAATAGCATCCATCACAAAATCAGACTGTTTGTAATAGGGCTTGATAAAAACACCGGCCGGCAGGATTTTTTGCAGTTCTATGATCTTGGTATCCATCAGTTTTGCCAGGTCCACCAGGTTTGCATTCGGTTGGCGTATCACGTTTACAAGAAGGGCATCTTTGCCATTGGCATTTACTTTTATATATTCAATTTTTTCGCTGATCTGTATATCCGCAATGTCTTTTAATTTGATTATACGCTTGCTGTTACTTTTAACAACAAGTTCTTCGATATCATGCTTGTCACCTAGCCCGGCGTCAGTCAGTGTCAGGTACATTCGTCTATAGTCTGATGTATAGCCGTTTGAATTGATAAAATTGGTCTGGTTAAGTATCGTTGAAATAGTGTCAATGGTGATGCCCAGTTCAGTCATCCTTTCCGGCTTGAGCACCACCCAATATTCTTTTGTTTTGCCTCCCAGGATATCAATGGAAGAAACGCCGCTGACCTGGGACAGAAATGGTTTCACGATGTAATTGGCAATCAGCTTCATCTCGATTGGGTTTTTGGTCGCACTTTCGAGAGTGTATCCGCTTACAGGTAAAATGGATGGCGCCATTTTTTCTATTGTGATCTGGGTAGTAGGTGGTAACAGATTTCGTATTTCGCTGATACGCGCGTCAATCTGCTGCTTGCTGATATCAATATCGGCATTCCAGTCCATGATCGCAGATAACTCACAACTGCCTCTGCTTGTGGTGCTTCGAAGCAATTTGAGGTCAGGCACCCTTTTCATGGCATTCTCCAGCGGCCTGGTAATGGTGATCATCATTTTATCCACCGGTTGTTCCCCATTTTCGGCAATCACTTTTATTTTCGGGAAGGTAATTTCCGGGAAAAGTGAGGACTTCATTTTTGTATAGGTGAAAACACCAGTAATAATTACCAGTGCCATCATAAAACCGATAGGTGAGCGGTATGAAAAGAAAAAGTTTTTCACTTGCTTACTTCACGATTTTGATTTTTGCCGTATCGGGAAGGCCATAATTGCCGCTGCTGATAATGCGGTCTGACGTAGAAAAAACCGGGGAGATAATTTCTTTTGCCTCTTCATTTTGTAATCCAAGGGCCACAGGAACTTTCACTGCAGTAGAGTCATTGATCAATTTCATCACCCAAAAGCTTTCTTCTTTTTCATCTGCCAGTACGGCATCCTTAGGTAAGGTAATGGCATTGTTTTTTTTCTCGGTTTCAATTTTTACCCTTGCAATAAGCCCTTCTGGTAGTTTATCTCCTCCTAATGCTTTTATCACATAGTTCTGGGTCTGGTTGCTCACATCCATTTCGGGCAATCCTGATTGAATAATACCCTCAAGCTGTTCCCCATCTGGCAGCAATATTTTGCAGGGCTTATTCAGGCCCATGTATTTATGGTACTCAAAGGGCGCATCGATCAGGAATACCAGGCTGTTTTGCTCTGCTACAGTAGCCAATTGATCGCCATCCTGGACATAATCCCCTTTTTGGTGAAGTATGGCACTTACTACGCCATCCTTGGTTGATAAAACAGGTATTTTGCCCGTGAAACCGAGTTTCGTGTTTTGGGTGCTTCCCAGGTTATCAATCGCCCTGGCTTCCTTGGTTTTAAGCATGAAGAGCGTGTCGCCTTTGCGGACTTTTTCCCCAATGGAGATGTTGATATCTGCTATATATCCATTAGCTGTAGATTTTATGGTCTCCTTTCTTAAGAAAGAAGAGGTCGCATTCAGCTCTATATAATCATACATGGCACCCATTTTTGGTGTAGTCACCTGGACAGGGGTAATGGCTTTAACCTGTTTTTCAGCTTCATCATCAGCCCTCTGATGGATACATGATGCTAAAAGCGGCAAAAAAATAATGTACAGATTAAATTTCATTATGATAAGAACCGATCAATGAAAAAAAGTGCAATTTACATTTTCGCCTATCATGATAAAAACATTTTTTTGCAGCACCAGCTAATACAAAGTATTGATGCGCCTATATGGCATTCAGTATTTCTACTTCGTTTGTTTTATCAATAATATTACGAATGGTTCCATCAAGTCTTTCAGCAGTGGTTTTTACTTTTTCTATAAGTTCAAAATTCAGATCGCAGCAAGGGTTTTCGAAATCCATAAGACTAATAAGCCCCAGGAGGCTTGATATTGGAGACCTAACCTGATGGGATTGCATCGAGGATATTTCTGTTAGTATTTCAAGTTGCGCTTTTATTTTATCTTCAGCTTCTTTTGCTTCCGTAATGTCGTGAGAAATTCCATAAAGTCCTATGAGTTTGGCGTCCTCGTCAAACTCAAACCTGCTTTGAGAATGGATCCATCGGACCATGCCATTCCTGCGTATAATTCTATGAACAAATGAAGTACCCCGAAAATCTATTTCCGCTTCTTTGTTTGATTTAAGAACAAAATCCAGGTCATCCGGATGTATAAACGACAGCCAGGATTCATAAGTCTGGGCATTTTCTCCAGGCTCGATACCGTAAATTCTTAATGATTCATCAGACCATAAAGCCACGCCTGTAGCAAAATCAAGTTCCCAATGGCCTACATGTGCAAGTGCCTGGGCTTCTTTCATTCTAATTTCACTGTGAATAAGCTTATTTTCTGATTTGATTTTTTCCGTAAGGTCATGTGCAATTCCGTACATTCCAACCGCATTTCCAATTGAATCAAATTCATACCGACATTCAGTTCGTAAATATTTTATACTACCGTCCTTTAATTGAATGCGGTGATGAATTGAGGACTTGCTGAAAGATGCTTTCGCAGTTTCAATTTCATTTTTAACATAACCCCTGTCTTGAGGATGCACAAAACCAAGCCAGGATTCAAAGGAATGCCTGTTTTCTGTTGACGGAAGCCCATAAATGCGACAATGCTCATCAGACCATAATGCATACCGGTTAGCAAAATCCAGTTCCCAATTTCCAACGTGAACAATGGCTTGCGCCCTATTAAATCTCGATATATTTTTATTTAGCTGGTTTTCTTTTTCTTTGTATTTGGTAATATCGTGCATATTGATAACAATAGCGCCGAAATCAGGATCGCTCAGCCTGTTGACCCACATTTTTTCGATCCACAAATAATTGCCAGCTTTGTTTTTTAGCCTTAAAA
>JABDEJ010000107.1 GCA_013287095.1 Bacteroidota bacterium
ACCTCTTGAAACGGCATTCCCGGCTTGCATTTCATAAAGATATACACCTGCACTCAAATTATCCGTGCTTATATAAGCATTTCCGTCTGAACCATCATAAGTTACTGTTTTGATTACTTTGTAGTCTACATCTGTTATAGTTAAGAGCGCAGAATGAACCTGGATAGGTAGCTTGCAGCTAAAGTAAACATAATCTGAAGCCGGATTTGGGAAAACATTTACATTTAGAGTAGGATTTACATAGGCCTCGATTGCAGCATGAGCTGCGGGCCATCCATTTTTGCAGTCTATTGCTGGCCATGGGCAATCTTCTGGCTCTGTTAAACTACTAATACCAATATTTGAGGTTCCAATTGAAGGATAATAAGCTCCTGCACCGGCAAAATACAAAACAAATGAGGTAGTACCTTCGTTATAAATGTTATAAGATACTGGGTCTGCCCACACATTATGCCAGGGCCAGGTATTTGAACCCATTGTCGCAAGCATGGTAGAACCTGATTCAAAAACCCAATCAGCCGATAGGTTATTATTATCTGTATTGCATCTTAGGTAAACGTTATCATTATAGCCAGCAAAATCATAACCGATCCATAGATGGCCTGCTGGCCAACTGGGGTCACCATTTATAATATTAAATTGAAATAACCCATAAACACCTGATGAAGATCCATAACAATAAACAAATGTTGTACCGTAATCGGTTGTTGTGCTTTCGAAAGTATTATTATCCACAGTAAACTCATTGCAATTATTCATGTAAATTTCATAATTAATTACCCCAGCTGACATATCGAAAGGCCAAGGTCCTCCAAGATCATCATAATAAAAATAACATCCATCTATAAGGGGTGCATAGTAATTATTCAAATAAATTTCATAAGTGCATGTAAGAAACGTAGTGGCTTGTATCCCACAAGAATATGTAGAAGCTGAAGTTGCAGTAGCATAAATACCGAAAGAATAACACGTAATTGAGGTTGGTGCAGATGAGCATGTATAGCAACCTGTACCTGAACTGTAAGACATTGTACCACAATGTACTAAAAAATAGGAATTGTTGGCATAAATTCCATAGCCAGCCTGGGTTTCGTTAAAATTATAAGCTAATGAAGGGTTAGCGCCACCAGCCATCGTGTTTCCGCCAAGTTCGATATATGGAGATCCGTCTATGTATATAGCATAGTAATTGCTGTAATCCACATCCCCGGACAATAGCGCACAAAAATAAAACCAGCAACCATTAATGATATTTGCACTTTGTTTCTGGTTATTATATGCTGTTGCGGCATTACCATCATTTGAACCATTAGTATTAATATAAATATCTTTTTTGCAATAAAAATAACTTCCACCAGTAGCCTGTAATACAGCCAGATTTCGTACTTCAACGCCGCACAAAGCGCTTTCTATATATGAGCTATTTTCAATGATTACCAAAGGAGGAGCACTACTGCCATACGTACCAGAACCATCGTACCCTAAATCACTGTTCGGAAGGGCATTGCCGCTGCCATCATATAATGTACCAGACATAACGCCTGCTTCAACAATACCTCCCCAACTGCCCGAACACGCAATAAGCTGGCTACCGTCTATAATAAGCGTAGCTCCGGGTTCCACGGTTATGGTTACACCAGGATACATTGTCAGAATAGCACCGCTATTAATTACAAGTTCGTTACCTTGATCAATTACAATGTTTTGGTCTACATTTGCGGATGATGACCAATATATTACCCCCCCTGAATTTATGTGTAAGTCACCAGAAATTGTAGTGCAGCCTTGCCCATGGCTTTTGCCTGGTATGAGCATGAAAATTAACAAAAGCGCACATAGATACTTTGCTTTTTTAAATAAATAGCTTAGTCTGTTTGTTGTTTTTTTCATCTTGAGTCATTTTTTAATAAACGGTTAAAAAATATAAATCATACAGTCTAATTGACTGGTAATCAATACAACTGCTGATGTCCCCGAACATCAGCCCCAAATATTAAAAACTCCCCAAAATACGGTTACTCTTTACCGCACAAAGTAATGGATACTTCGACTTTTTTCAAAAACGCTTCGATGTTACGAAAATATTTGATACGTGGTACAAAAAAGTAAAATATTTTTTTAGGTATGCCTTTATGGTATAAATTTACGTATTTTTGTTTTGTTCATACGTAATCAAATGATGCCAAACCTTAATCATAAGTTCACGGTTTTGTTTATTTTAGGATATATTCTTTCTTTTGCTCCAGGTATTGTTTATGCAGGTAGCCCAAATATCCAAAAAAAATTTATAAAGAGTCAGGATTGGAATTTTGTAGAGAACAAAGGACAGCTAATTAATCCCCCTGACCCCTTTGAAAAGGGGGAATCCGCTTCTATCAGCGGCGTCAAATACTATGGGCGTCAGGGCGGAGTATATGTTTATTGCAGGCCTGGAATGATTAGTTTTGTGTTTACAAAGGTTGAAAAAGAAGTTAATGGACAAATTTCAGAGGCAACTGGCCGCATGGTTTCCAGCGCAGGGGTTCAAAATCTTGGACCCCTGCGCCGGAAACTTCACCAACCCGCCTTCGACCGCCATAGCCTTGGCAACGGCGGTTCTAAAATCACCACCAACCGTGTTGACCTTGCACTGATTGGTTCCAATCTCTCTGCCCAAATTATTGCCTCAGACCAACAGGGATATTACGAAAATTTTTATCTTGGCCACACTGGGAAGGAAGGTATTACAAATGTTCATACTTATAAAACAATCACTTATATAGACATTTATCCCCATATAGACCTTATTCTACGTGCAAAAGAGAACGGCATGAAATATGAATTTGTCGTTTATCCGGGTGGCAGTGTAAATAATATCAAGATACAGTGGAATGGACTGCAAAATACGCATGTCACACGAAATGGAGAAGTTTTTTATGCTTTTGCATTAGGCAACATACACGAAAGTGTCCCAATTAGCTTTCAGGGTAAAGACCGTGTTGAAAGCAGTTTTTTAAAAAAACATAACAGGATTGGCTTTCATGTGGGCAAATACAACAAAAACGAAACTTTGATCATTGACCCCACCTTGGTTTGGGGAACTTATTTTGGTGGCAGTGGAGAGGATTACATTTCTGCAATTGCTGCTGATGCTTCTGGGAACATTTATGCTACCGGAGAAATAAACAGTATTGGCTTGGCAACCAGTGGGGCATACCAGACTAATTTCTATCAAAGTGATGCTTTTCTGGCCAAATTCAGCAGCAGCGGCGCACGCCTATGGGCCACCTATTATGGGGGAAATCATGGTGCACAAGGGGTTGGAGTAGCTACTGATGCCCTTGGAAATATATATTTGTACGGAAATACGGACAGTGACACAGGCATTGCTTCAAGCGGGGCATATCAGACCTCCGGCAGCAATTTTAGTGTATTCTTTGCAAAATTCAACAGCAGCGGCAAGCGGCAGTGGGCCACATATTTTGGAACGAATGGTATCTCTTATGGAATCGCTACCGATGGCACAGGCAATGTATATATTGATGGTGTTACAGGAAGTGATTCGGGGCTTGCTACAAAAGGTGCCTTCCAGACTTCTAATAACGGTGGTAATGATGCCTATCTGGCCAAATTCAGCGGCAGCGGTTCCTGTCTCTGGGCCACCTATTATGGAGGTAGGGGAACACTCTTTCAAGTCGATGATGGCGCTTTGGGTATCGCAACGGACGGCCGGGGCAATGTGTATATGACAGGATATACCATGAGTCCCATTGGCATTGCCAGCAAGGGTGCCTACCAGACCAGTCTGGCCGGCAATATTAATGCGTTCCTTGCCAAGTTCAGTAGCAGCGGTGCCCGTCTATGGGCCACCTATTATGGCGGCAGCATAAGGGAAGAAGGCAATGGGGTGGCCACGGATGCGGCCGGCAATGTATATATTACAGGATATGCAAGCAGCAGTGCAAACGTAGCAACGGCAGGTGCTTACCAGACACAGTATGCGGGTGATAGCGATGCATTTTTGGCCAAGTTTGACAGTAGCGGCACGCGGCAGTGGGCCACCTACTATGGGGGTAATGGGGAAGATTTTGGCGACGCAGTGGCAGCCGACAGTTCCGGGAATATATACATTACCGGATATACATACAGTAACACCAATATCGCAACCGCCGGGGCTTACCAGACGTATCTTAGCAATAAAGAGGATGCTTTCCTGGCCAAGTTCAATAGTAGCGGCACACGCCAATGGGCAAGCTATTTTGGCGGGACAGGATTTCTTGGCGGCAATTTCTCTTGTGTTGCTACAGATGTCAATGGAAATGTATATCTTTCTGGATCAACCACAAGCAGTTCGGGAATCGCGACCAACGGTGCTTTTCAGACAAATTATGGTGGGGAGATAGATGGATTTCTGGTCAAATTTCATAATCCAGCGTACGATGCCGGAATTTCAGCCATTATAAATCCATACGGTTCCACCTGTGGCAATATGCAGACCTTAAAAGCGCAGGTGCATAATTATGGCATATATGGTTTTGATTCTGTAACCATAAACAGCTCTGTAAACAGGAAAATACAGCCAGTATATCACTGGAAAGGGAAACTTGCCCCTGACAGCAGCATGACCGTAACAGCAGGCAGTTTAACGCTTCCTATCGGTACGGATACCATTAAAGCCTGGACCACCAAACCAAACGGGGTAACGGATTCTGTGCCGGAAAACGATACTTCAATTACTATTGTAAATGTACATCCCTTGCCAGTGGCAAATACAGGGCCTGATGAAACGATATGCGCAGACAGTGGTATTACGGTAGGTTCTGTAGCTGTAAACGGGGACAGTTATGTATGGACCTCAAACCCAACCGGTTTTAGTTCCACTGTTTCAAAACCTTATGTTAACCCCATAAAAACAACAACCTATTATTTAACAGAAACCATAGATGGCACAGGGTGCACCAAAACGGATTCGGTTGTGATAACGGTAAACCCACGCCCTGTTGCCAATGCCGGCCCGGCAGAAACAATATGCCGAGGCGATAGTATTGCAATAGGTGATACTTCTTCAAAAGGATATGGATATGAATGGTTATCAAGCCCGCCTGGCTTCAGTTCCAAAATTTCAGACCCAAAGGTAAGCCCCCCTGTCACATCTACATACACACTGATCGTAACCAACCAGGCTACAGGTTGTTCGGCTTTTAATTCTGTGAAAATCGCGGTTAACCCCTTGCCTATAGCAAATCCCGGCAAGGGCAGTTACCAGATATGTACGGGAACCCGTATTAAAATCGGGGCAAATGCCAGTCCCGGCCTCTCATATTCATGGGCTTCCGTTCCGGCTGGTTTTACTTCAACCCTGGCAGACCCAACCGTGGACCCGGGCACCAATACCATCTACTATCTTACCGTAAAAGATTCGGCCACAGGGTGTACCAATAAAAATTCGGCTTCGATTTCAGTAGGCATCCTCAAAGCCCCGGTTGCTTATGTTGGGTCCAACCAGACGATCTGTTCAGGTGGCCCGGACCCAATTGGAGGCGGCCCCATTACGGGCAACATATATTCCTGGGTTTCAAACCCTGCGGGATTCACATCAACTTTATCTGACCCGGTCATTAACCCAACCCAGACCACATCTTATTTGCTTACCGTTACCAATCAGAATGGCTGCATCAATTTTGATTCCGTGATTATAACAGTATTGCCAAGGCCAAAACCCATTGCAGGCATTGAAGCAAATATATGCTCAAAAACCATCATACAATTAGGTGCCCCACCGATATCAGGGTACCGTTATTCATGGTCGTCTAATCCAACAGGTTTCAGTTCCACCTTAAGCAATCCGACCGATAGTCCGGGTTTAACAACGGTGTACAAGCTCAAAGAAACAAACAATTTTGGCTGTGCTGATTCTGACAGCGTGAAAATAACGGTATTCCCAAGCCCAAATGTTCAGTTTGAAACAAAAAGTATTAATGGCTTTGAATTCCAATTCACGGCCAAAAGCCCAAACTATCCATCCTGGCAATATCATTGGTTTTTTGGTGATTCGTCTTCGGCAAACTCAGACACCGTATCGGGTTACAATGTTACTCACGAATATGC
>JABDEJ010000108.1 GCA_013287095.1 Bacteroidota bacterium
TTGAAGACACCCGATCACATGCGCGGACGGGTTTCAGCGGTAAACAGCATTTTTATCGGTTCTTCAAATGAGATTGGGGCCCTGGAATCAGGAGTGGCTGCAAAACTGATGGGAATTATCCCTTCAGTCATACTTGGCGGACTAATGACCCTGGGAGTGGTTGGGGCCACGGCCTGGAGAGCACCAAAACTAAGGAAATTGGATTTGAGTGAAGTGGTTGAAGACGAGGGGATCATAGTGTAGCCCGAGTTCTGTCATTAAATTTGACAACTTTCCAAAAGTTGCCAACTTTACAAGGTCAGGAGTTGCTTTCCCCTTTTTTTAACCGAGTTTTGCAGTCGAAAAACCTATGAGGTTTTGGAAACCTTATAGGTTTAACTGATAGAAATCACTTATGAAAGATAAAATACTCCAGGCACTTTCGAATGTAGATGATCCCGACCTGAAAAAGGACATTGTAACCCTTGGCATGGTGCAAGACCTCACAATCGAAGGGAGTAAAGTTACATTTCGGCTGGTGCTTACCACTCCTGCCTGCCCAATGAAGGACATGATCAAAAATGCTTGTCTCAATGCCATTCATCACCTGGTTGACAAAGACCTGGAAGTTGAAATAGTGATTGATTCAATGGTGACAACCCAAAAAAGAACGACCGGAGATGCCCTTTCTGGGATAAAGAATATTATAGCCGTTGCTTCAGGTAAAGGAGGTGTAGGAAAATCTACAGTTGCCACAAATCTCGCAATAGCATTGGGAATGATGGGCGCAAAAACAGGACTCCTGGATGCAGATATTTATGGGCCTTCTTTGCCTGAAGGTAAAGGATGCCATAGTGGACAGGATGAAGAAAAAGACAGGTGAAAGGCCGGATGTGAGCAAACAAGGCGAAAAAATGGTGATCAACCCTATTGAAAAATTTGGGATCAAGTCAATGTCGGTTGGTTTATTGATTGACGAAAAGCAGGCACTGGTCTGGAGGGGCCCGATGATCACCACTGCCTTGCGCCAGTTAATGATGGATGTTAATTGGGGTGAGCTTGATTATCTCGTAGTGGATATGCCGCCTGGAACTGGTGATATTTATCTTACTATGGCCCAACAGTTTCCGCTATCTGCAGTGGTTATTGTCACTACGCCGCAGCAGGTTTCTGTCGCCGATACGCGTAAAAGTATTGAAATGTTCAGGATGCCCGCCATAAGCAAACCCATATTGGGTATTGTTGAAAATATGAGCTATTTCAGTCCGGCAGAATTGCCTGGCAGCAAATATCATATCTTTGGTAAAGGCGGGGCAGAAGAATTGGCAGCAGAGTATGGCCTTCCGGTTCTGAGTTTTCTTCCATTGTTTCAAAGCCTTACTCAGAAAGCAGATGAAGGAATCCCCGCTATTATGCAAGACAATGCTATATTGAAAACCGAATTCATTCAATTGGCTGAAAAAGTGGCACAACAAATGGCTGTTTTAAATGCAACCGGAGAACTGGTTTCTTAAATCAAATATTTTTGCGTTGAATGATGATTCGGATCTGCTTTTTGTTGATCGCTTGAAATTGTGTAACTTCGTGTCAGAATCTTAATATGGAGCTGTTAAAGAAATCGGATTTATTGGTAAGGATTGAACAATCCCTTGAAACTATGAGGGATTACCTTCGTGCAGATGGGGGAGATGTTGAATTGATTGATATTGAGGATGATATGACAGTAAAAATCAGGCTCTTGGGTCAATGCCGCTCATGTTCTATGAGCATCATGACCATGAAAGCAGGAATTGAAGATGCCGTACGGAGGGCGATTCCTGAAGTAAAGGCAGTCATAGCTATAAATGAAGAGGATTTAAAACTTATTTAACGAAAATCTAAAACGCACCTTTTACCTTTTCTTTAAGGAGAAGCCTGCCCGAAAAGCAGACGGGGATTAAGGATGGGGCCATAAAAGAAAGCGTTTTTAGAGCATCCTGTTTATGAATATCCCATTACCTTTGCCCTTTTATTTTCAAAGCCAGAGATTCCCAATACATGCTCACCATTTCGGATTATAACAAGATTATTGAAAAGGGATTAAAGGAGATTTCATTTTCAGGCAATCCTTCATCTCTTTATGATCCAGTGAATTACATGATGAGCCTGGGTGGAAAAAGGATAAGGCCCATTTTTACTTTGCTTGCTAATGAGTTGTTTGGGGGCGACATGGAAAATGCAATAAAACCTGCCCTGGCCATGGAAGTATTCCATAATTTCACCTTGGTTCACGATGATATTCTGGACCGGTCTGAGCTAAGAAGAGGCAATGCCACCGTCCACAAAAAATGGAATGAGGGGACAGCGATTTTATCTGGTGACGTAATGCTCGTATTGGCTTATGAGTTATTGAGTGAGATAAGTCCGGAAAAACTGCCGGTCGTGCTTAACATTTTTAATGCTACTGCGAAAAAGGTTTGCGAGGGCCAGCAACTGGATATGATGTATGAAAATACAGATGAAGTATCTCTCGACCAGTACATTGAAATGATCGGAAAAAAAACGGCAGCTTTGTTTGCCGGTAGCCTTAAAATGGGTGCATTACTGGCAGGAAGCAAGCCTGAGGATGCCGAAAATTTATATTTGTTCGGCCATTATGCCGGGATTGCATTTCAGGTACAGGATGACCTTCTTGATGCTTATGGAGAAGCCGGTCAATGGGGCAAAAAAATAGGCGGGGATATCGATTCCAATAAAAAAACGTTTCTCGCAGTAAAGGCCCTTGAACTGGCTGAAGGAGATAATCTGAAGGAATTGAAATATTTGTCCCGTAACAAAGAAATTGATTCTGAGATGAGGATACTTAAAACTATCTCTATTTATAATTCATTGTCAATCAGAAAAATATCAGAGGAAGCGCGGGACATGTATTTTAATACCGCATTAGACTGCCTGCAGAAAATAAACGTAAAAGAGGAGAGGAAGCAAAATCTTAAGGAAATTGCAGGCGCTTTGATAAACAGGGAACGGTAATAATATAATTTTTAATGCCCAGTCAGTATTTCTTTAATAGCTAAAACCCTCAAAAACCCGTGAAAAATTTTAATATACAGGAATTCGTCTTCAAATTTTTGCGATTTGGGGTGGCAGGTTTTATCGGCATGGTAATAGACTTCGGCATTACCTATTTTTTTAAGGAAATCCTGAAGGCACACAAGTATTTTTCAAGCGCAATGGGTTTTTTGATTTCCGCAACAGCAAATTACTTCATCAACCGGGCATGGACATTTCATAGTAATGATCCTGGAGTTCTTATCCAATATAGCAAATTCATTGTTGTGGCTCTTATAGGGTTGGGAATCAATACAACTGTTTTATATTATGTGCATCACAACCGGAAGCAAAATTTTTATGTAGCAAAACTACTTGCCACAGGTATTACTGTATTCTGGAATTTTACGGGAAATCTTTTGTTTACTTTTAGTTAAGAATGGCAATGTTGAAGCCCTGAATTAGCTATCATTTAAGATAATAACCTAATTTTGCATAAAATGAAAACCCTGGTGCTCGGCGCATCCCCCAATCCTGAAAGATATGCTTACAAGGCAGTTAGAAGTCTTATTGCCCATGGCCATGATGTTTTGCCAGTGGGCATAAAAAAAGGGAATATCCAGGGTTTGGAAATCATGAATGGTTTCTCGGAAATAAAAGATATTGATACAGTTACCCTATATCTTAATGCAAAGAACCAACAAAATTGGTACGACTACATTATTGCCCTGCATCCAAGACGGATTATATTTAATCCGGGAGCGGAGAACACTGATCTTGAGGGTCTTGCACAAAGTAATGGCATAGAAACCATTAATGCCTGCACACTTGTGATGCTCGCTACAGGGACATTTGAAAGCAAAGAAAACTCCAACCAGAAATTACAGAGAGATATATAAATTCCATGAAAGCAATAATTCCAGTAGCGGGAATAGGAACCCGCTTAAGGCCTCATACACATACGCAGCCAAAATCCCTTATTCCCGTGGCAGGAAAGCCAATACTGGCGCATATTATTGATAGTCTTGTAGATGCAGGGTTTAAAGATTTTGTATTTATCATTGGTTATCTCGGTGAAAAAATTCAAACATACGTTGAGGACAATTACAAGCATATCAATGCAACTTTTATTATGCAAACGGTTCGCGAGGGTATTGGCCACGCGATCTGGATGGCAAAGGACCATATAGGTAAAGAGGATCAGTTGCTTATTGCCCTTGGGGACACCATTTTCGATATGAATATGAAGAGCCTCATGGAGATTCCGCATTCAACTCTTGGCACTAAAAGAGTGGAAGATCCCAGACGGTTTGGCGTGGTTGAGCTCGGCCCTGATGATTTTATTACCCGGCTGGTAGAAAAACCGGCTATCCCTGTTTCCAACATCGCCATCATAGGGATATATAAAATAAAAGAAGTGGCTGCCCTGATGGAAGCTCTCGATTATATTGTTGAAAATAACATCCGTACCAAAAATGAGTTTCAGCTTACCGATGCTTTAATGCGCATGATTGATCATGGTGTAAAATTCACGACTTTTAATGTAGAGAACTGGTTTGACTGTGGCAAAAAAGATGCACTGCTTGAAACAAATGCTGTTTTGCTTAAAAAGGCAGAATTTGTAACCGATAATCTTCATTTTGAAAATACGATCATTATCCAGCCGGTCAACATTGATTCGAGCTGCCGTATCCATAATTCTATCATAGGGCCCAATGTATCCATTGGCGCACGTACAATAGTTGAAAACAGTATCGTCCGCGAGTCAATTATTGGCCTGGATGCAGAGCTCCGGAATGCGGTACTTCACGATTCCCTTATTGGAAATGAAGCATCCCTCAGGGGCTTGAGCCAGAGCCTGAACCTTGGCGATAGCACTGAGATTAATTTTGAGTAGATTAGGTTAGTTCGGTTTTGATTTGGGGTTCAATTGCTTGGTTTATTCATACATAGAAATTTACTGAATATAGGTAGCATTTTGGTTTCATATTGAATTCTGCTTCAAATTATTCTTGGTTGGAAAGCGTTATGGAGATTGATTATTTGTGTGAAATCTATTTTTCCAATCTTAAGACTGTTACATTCTGTTCTCCTCCAACTCCCCGGCCTGTGGCACACAGACCGGAATAAGCTTGAGTTAACTATGACACCTTTCGGCCTGTGTGCCACAGGCCGAGGACATGGGAATACGCTTGTGTTGATATTGACAGGTTTCAGCCTGTGTGCCACAGGCAGAGGATATGGCAATCAAGTGAAAACTTTTAAAGGAGGTCTTCCTTTGGTAAATTCCCTACTTAACCTTAATTTTGCCGCCTGAAAATAAAATAAATGAATAATATTACACTTACGATCATCAAACCTGATGCTGTTAAGGACGGGCATTCAGGGGCGATTCTTGAACAAATAGAAAAAGCAGGATTCAGGATAATGGCTATGAAAATGAAGCACATGAGCGAAACAGAGGCCGGAGCTTTCTATGCTGTGCACAAAGAAAGGCCATTTTACCAGGAACTTGTTGGATACATGAGTTCCGGGCCTGTGATACCTGTGGTGCTTGAAAAAGCTAATGCCGTATCGGAATTCAGGAACCTTATCGGTGCTACAAATCCAGCCAATGCAGAGGAAGGCACTATTCGCAAAAGGTTCGGAAAGTCTTTGTCATCAAATGCTATTCATGGTTCTGATTCGGATGAAAATGCTGATATTGAAGCACATTTCTTTTTTTCAGGGAGCGAGATATATTAGTCCGGCGGAATTAATTAATCCGTATTTTTGGCAGCTTTTGCTGTTTATATAGATGTCAACAGAGAACGAAACGTATATAAATAATACACCTGAAGGCAACCGGGGGAAAGGAAAAAGCAGGAACAATGCTTTTTTTTATTGTATTATTGCTGCTGTTGTTATTGACATCCATAGGTATAAATATTTTTCAGTTCAATAAAGAAAAACAAAAGGAAAAGGATTATACCGCAGATATTTTTAACAGCAACGAACTAAAAGCACAGCTAAAAACACAGTTAGACACGGCACGAAGGCA
>JABDEJ010000109.1 GCA_013287095.1 Bacteroidota bacterium
TCCCATATTCCTTTTATTGGGCATGTTTTGATGCAGCAAGCTAAAAGGGTTGTATGCAGCAGAAATAATCCATTCTGTTTTATGCTTTGCGGGGTATTAAAATTAAGTGTTTGCAAGACAAGTCCTGCTAGATGAGCAGCATTCTTTTGTTCTCTGAAATTGAGACGAAAGAACCTTGCATAACTTCTAAATGCATCGGGAATAGGCATGAAGATTGAAAAATAATTTCTATGGAGAGGGTCTATTGGAAGATCCTCTATATAGTCATCAATAAGGGTATCTTGACTTGGCGTAGGCAATATCAAAGGCAGATCAAAAAAGCGTTCGAGATATTCCATGCTTTCAAAGCCCTGTCCGTAGACTGCTTTAACGGATTGAGTAAGGGATTGCTTGTTCGTACTGACAATGAATATCGCATTTTTGATGTTGAAAACATGCTTTATCCGTTCCAGTAACCTGATCGAAAAAGTGGGCTTACAACGATCAATCTCATCGACAAAAACGACTAATGGATTTCCCGTCTTCTTTTTTATTTCTTCAGCGGCTTTTTGCAGTAACTCTCTAAACTGTTGGAGAGCTTTTTTTGATTGAGTGTGCAGTTCTAACAAATCGGCTGGAAGGGTTTTTTCTTTGTTCAGAATTGCCTTTGTTTTACCAACTTTTTTGCCAAATCTTTTTGCATTTTCTAATATTTCTTTTAGGGGCATGTCTTGATGTGCCGATGCATGACTTATAATTGGCCAAAATATTTTGTAGAAGGACACTAACTCATCGAGAATGTCTTTTAACTCAGACCATGCATCGTTTGAAACTTTGGATACAAGCTGCTCAATAATTTCTGCGGCAAATGAGGTAAAGGCATCGTCAGAATAATCATGCTCCCATGAATTATATCTGAGTGTTGTAAAGGGCTTTGGCTTTTCTTGTTCTAGGGCTTTTTGCCAGCATTCAATGAAAAAGGTTTTTCCCGATCCAAAAGGGGCATCAATGCAAATAACCCATGCGTCTTCTTTAAACGGGAGGTTCTTCAATATTTTTGTGAAATCTTGGGCTACGAGCTGTCTTCCGAGTCTGTCCTTCGACCAAGGCATTTTTACCTCTTTAAAATTTTTATATTGTGCATGGAGATAGATAGATTAACAGTTTCTGGGGTTTCTGGAAAGGTGCTCCGATCATTATTGAAGCCGAATTGGATAAGGTCATACAGCCTATCATTGATGCAAGAAGATCTGAATTTGGGCTTTGAGTTAAGTTAACGATTAGCATTCATAAACGCGCTGATCGAAGGCTTGAAATTATCGCAGATAAGATACGGATAGCGCCCAAGGATAAAATCCAGCTCTTCAATGGTCATGAATTCAAGTCGAGAAATCTCTAACACTTGAGGATGATAGGGGCCGTCATGATGACCAATGAAAAGCTCACCAATCATATTCTCGATAGCGGGATTTAGGCAGTTCTGGATTTTTGCCAAAAATCTTACTTTTGTTTCTATGCCCAACTCCTCAGTCAATCCGCGCATTGCCGCATCCAGATAGCTTTCGCCGCTTCTCACATGCTCTCCGGCTGAGGCATCGAAGGTTGAGGGATAGTTTGTGACTTTGGGATGTCTTTGCTGGATGACGAGATTGCCATCCGATCTTACGATCAGGACATGAACGTATCTATGCAGAAGTTGCTTTTGATGGACGATGAGGCGTTCTTCCTGTCCAATTACTTCGTCTTTGTCATTCACAATGTCGAGAATTTCGGTCATTTTTCAGGTCTTTAATGGATGTTGCGGGAAGGGTAGAAGCGGCAGGGCAATTTGCCAAGGATTTTCTTCATGCCCAGATTTGAGTTGACGGGTGTGTGGAATATAGAGATATTGCTGCAATTACACATATTGGAGAATGAAAATGCACGATCCTCATAACATCAAGATAAAGAAAAGCGAAGTGATGTACGCAGGATTCAACAAGATTACGAGATATTTCTTTGAATTTTCCGGCTTTGACGGGAAAACGACCTTGAGCATGGACAAGGAAGTTTTCGAGAGAAAAAGTGCCGTTGCAGCCCTGTTATACGACCCCAAGCGGGATTGTGTCGTTATGATTGAGCAATTCCGGCCTGGCTGCTTTGTGGCCGAGAACATTCCCTATCCTTTAGAAATTCCAGCCGGATTGATTGATAAAGGCGCTACCGATCCTGAAGAGGTTGCAAGAAAAGAAGCTTCCGAGGAAGCGAATTGCGACATTCAGCAAATGATGAAGATAGGTTACTTCTTTCCCGAGATCAGCTTCAGCTCCCGCAGAATATATCTGTTCTGCGGAAAAGTGGATGTCTCGAAAACCCATCTTAGCGGCGGGTTGAAGGAGGAGAATGAGGATACAAAAATCTCGCTCGTTCCTGTTGCCGACTTGAGAAAACTCATGGAAGAGGGGAGGATCATCAACTCCCATACCCTGATCGCCGTACAGTGGTTCTTCCTAAATCTTGAAAAGGTTCGTAAGGAATTTTCTTAGGGAAGACTTTTTCGGCTGTACTTTTTTCTGCGCGATGACTTCAATGAACGTGCTTTTGTGGTCGCCGTCATGAGCGTGATATTGGACAGTCCGGTCGCTCATGGAAACAACCTCAAATCCGTTCTTCGAGACTTGCGCCACCATTGTTTTAGGCGTGAAAAATCTCCTGACGGCATCATTGAATTCATAGGTATTTTTTCCCACCTTCTTGCCCTTGCCGTACATCTCGTCATTGACGGAGCGCATCGCAATATACAATCTCCCGCCTTCTTTTAAGTGAGGGGTGAGATTTTTATATATCTTGTTTATTTCTGCATCCGTGAAATAATGCAAGACAGAAAAAGCGTAGATCGCATCGACGGTTGATTGAGGGGAGAGCTTCACTTCCCTTATATCGCCATTGATGATCAGCGCGGCGGGGAAATCGTTCTTCAGTCTTGTCGCCCCGCTTTTTGAAATTTCGACAGCCGTAACATCAAATCCGTTTTCAACGAAAGCAGCAGTATCCCTTCCAGCCCCAGCACCAAGCTCCAAAACTTTTCTGACCTGCCGCCGCTTCATGTCTGCAATGGCAACCCTTGAAAACTCATTCGGGAGTTCTCTTGGAATGGTTCTTGCGGGATGCCGAGAATCTGGTTTCCATTTTCTTTCCCAAACGTTTGTGTTCGGGGATGAAGGCTTTTTCTTCGGCGCAGTCATTATATTTACCCTAATAATTATTTGTTTGCGGGTTAAATATGCCATTTAAGGATTAATAAAAAGTTAAAGTAATTGTATTATTTTCAAGAAATACATCTTTTGGGAGAATATTTCGACGTCTATATATTATATTATGTAAATAATATATATTTTTAATTATTGTTATTTATCAATATCTTATTTATTATATTTACATAATAAATAAGATATTTTTTAATGAGAATAAAAGCTGCCGCAATAAATTATCAAAAATACTCAATCCTCAGTAAATAATGGGCAAAACAGACAACAGCTTCCTCCAGAATATCTTCAACGTTTTTAAAATCTGGATATTCTTTCAACAGGTCTTTTATCATTTTTTCTGTTTTATCGGTTATCGGGGCAGTCTTCATTTTTTAAATTCCTTTTTGTTAAAGTGATTGTAAACAACGCTTCGCGCTTTTTGTCTTGCGCCAAAAAAATTCATATCCTGCATGAGATAATAATATCGTCATAAAACACATGAAGTCCTTGAAGCTCTTTCATGCCGTATGCTCCTACTGCGAAATATTGGAGGATACTTTTTATTGGATAGATACGGGTTTCTTGAACGAATAGCAGGGTGGTTTTAGGATCGGTGTAGCGGTTGTAAGCATCAAACCTGTTATAATCTTCCATCACTTTCTTGGGGTAGGGGTTCAAGACCTCCTCATTGAGGATATAGTTTTCCTTGATACCTGCTGCTGTATTTTCATCTGTTATATCCGAGATGCATTTTTTCACGAATTTCTTGCTGTAGTTTTTATGAACGAGAATAAATCCGTGAAAATGTTTACAGGCATGTTTCCCTTCAATCGCTAAATGTTCTGGACGTTCAGGGAAAAATACTAGCTTTGTTCGAGTACGTTTTGCCTCTGGGTTGCTCAATAGTTTTGAATCAAGCCTCTCGCAAAGCATGTCAAAAAAGTTCTGATATCTTTCATAGGGAATTTCAACGGATGTATCCTTGAAGGTATAAGTTGCAAAAAAGATTTCGTGGTCCTTAGAGAGGTTGATTAAAATGCTGCCAAGGTGATCTTTAAAATCTCTCTTGTTTTCTTGATCTTGAAAAAAATTGTATTGAGCTGATAACATATTACGTAAATCTATATTTTTACTGATGTTATACTCTTTGTGTAAATCCTTCCTGTTCAAGGTATCGCTATAAAACAGCGTCAACATTTTCTTTTCTCTTTCTTTAATCTTTTCGTAGATATTCATTCGTTTTTATTCCCATTTTTAGACAGTCTTCCTCTATCTTCCCGAAACCATTCCGGTAAGCATTTCGGCGTTAATAGCTCCAAAAAATCACGTTCTCATACGAGGAACCGCTATTTCTGGAACCGATGCGAGGGGAGATTAAGAAAGAACCAGCAGGTTATGCCGTCCTTTTTAAATCTCCCCATAGACCCTTATGTCCCGCGAGACATTACAGGGATATTTATGGCGGTTTACTTGGGGAGGCTTTTCTGTTGACGGAAGTTAATTATAAAAAATACTTACTCTCAAAAAGAATCACTCGATAAACAATCCAAAATATCAGTACGATTATTATAGTGTTCTGGTATCTTTGTCAATAGAAATCTGTATATTCAACGGTTTATACATTACGTTAAAAATCTACGCCTCCAGCAACCTATAGACGGATGAACGGCTGACTTGGAGCTGTCGAGCTATTTCCATTGCCCCAATCCCCGCTTTAAACAGCCTCTGAATGTCTTCGGCCTTCTTTCTTGCCGTTGGTTGCCGCCCTTTGTATTTGCCCTCTGCTTTGGCCTTAGAAATGCCTTCCCGTTGACGCTCTAACATCATGGATCGTTCAAACTGCGCGATGGAAGCCATGACGTTCAGGACAAGCTCTCCAGTAGCATTGGAAGTATCAATGCCGAGGTTCAGAATTTGAAGATTGGCTTTTTTGCTTCTTAAGCGTTGAACGATTTCGCCCAAGTTGGTGACAGACCTTGCGAGCCTGTCCATTTTGGTAACGATCAGGGCATCTCCCTCTCTTATAAAATCCAAAGCCGCTTCAAGTTCTGCCCTTGCTCCAACTGAAGACGTTTGTTCTGAAAATATCTTTTCGCAGCCGCTGGATTGAAGCTCTCTGACTTGAGCCTCCAGTCCTGCTTCTTGTTCCAGCGTCGAAGTCCTTGCATACCCTATTTTCATTTTTGCCCTCCATGCCTTAAATTCCTATATGATTCTTAGATATTGTAAGACAATTTGTGCCAAAAATCAATTGCAGGTCATGTGGGACATTTTTTGAAGGCTGGAAGAAATTTCAATAGAGCTTGGTTCAATGAGACTATGAACCGACCAATTAGCTTGCTTGGCATCCGTAGGGATTTGTTACAGGCAAAACGTCTTTACCAGAAATATTAATATTTAGAGGGATAGCGAGCCCAACTTTAGGATAGGCAGGGTCAACTTTAAAAATATCCACCATGCAATACGTTTGGTGGTGAAGCTCCCCTGTATAAAATCCGTAGTCAATTGCATAGGCAATCCCCACATGAATAGATTTTATAGCGGCTTTTCTAGCGTTTGATTTTTTTTGAGAGAAAGGCTCTCCGATTGAACGAAATGTACCCATGAATTCAATATGTTTTGCAATATCCTCTCTGGATATGATGAGAGTATCTTTGATTACTTCTGGAGCTTCAGGAAAGAGGGTAAATCCAAAAGAAGTATGGTTGTCACTTGAGAGTGAATTTAACATTTTTTTTAATTCAAAATCAGGTGTAGTAAATTGAGGCATGATGGAAGGAAAGGCTTTCGATTCCAACTGAACATGCATGGCAGGGCTATGTC
>JABDEJ010000110.1 GCA_013287095.1 Bacteroidota bacterium
ATTTGACCGTGATGGGGTAAGACAATGGGCGACCTATTTTGGTGGCGAAAAATGGGAGTATATTTATGGTTTAGCTGCGGATGACTTTGGGAATATTTATATATCTGGTGAAACTTCGAGTTCCACAGGTATAGCCACTTCAGGGGCATATCAAACTTCATTCGTTAACCAAAATGCAACAGTTACTTTTCTTGCAAAGTTCAATGATAATGGCGTATGCCAATGGGCAACATATTATGGCGGAAGCGATTATACCGATAATGAAGGAATTGGAACTGATTTATTTGGGAATGTATATATAACAGGTGCAACGGACGCTACAGAGGGTATTTCCACAAAAGGAGCCTACCATACAGCAATTAATGGAGTAGGGGACGCTTATTTGGCAGAATTTGATCCCAAAGGCGCTCTCAAGTGGGCTACTTACTATGGCGGCAGCCAAAATGATGGCGGCATGTGCCTTGCCCTTGACAAATACATGAACATATATATGGCCGGATTTACGCACAGCGATTCAGGTATCGCCACCAAAGGTGCATTTCAGACTTCAAATGGTAGTTCCGGAGGTGATGCTTTTCTTGTTAAATTTAATTATCTGACCCATGATGCGGGAATAGATTCCATTCAAAACATAGCCACAGTTCAATGCTCCGGGTTGCGAGGCATCAAAGTACAGCTACGTAATTATGGTATAGGTGCACTGGATTCATCAACCATTGGCTGGTCAATAAATGGAAAAATGCAATTATCCTATCATTGGGCGGGCAAACTTGCCCCGGACAGTTCTATAATAGTAACACTTCCACCTGGATTTTTTCCACCAGGAATGGATACAATTAAAGCCTGGACTTCAAATCCAAATGGAGTCCAGGATTCGCTGCCGGGAAATGATACGTCTTTTACAGTTTATAACATTTTAACACCCGATACCCATTGGGCAGTCACACCATTAGGCTCTTTAACCAAAACTTTTACAGCCATTGACAGCCAATACCAGCAACCGGATTATACCTGGGATTTTGGGGATGGGGATTATGCCACGGGCAACCCAGTAACACATACGTACAAACAGAGCGGGGAATTCAAGGTAGGGCTATCTATATGCAGCGCGCAATATGATTCTACTATCTGGGTTATCAACTCTGTACAAGTATCCATTTTCCCCAACCCTTTCGGCCTGCAGGCTGATATTCAATATAAACTGCCAGACCCAACATACGTAAAAATAACGGTTTTTGACGAGATTGGCAGGAACGTGGCCACACTGTTTGACGGCTTCTTAGGAACAGGAGAATACAATACTGCCTTTAATGCCGCAAACCTTAAAACCCGTCCGGGAGTATATACCATCGTTTTCAAAAGCGATGATAACGTTATCGTAAAGCAAATCATCCAGATAGATTCTATTTATTATTGATACGTTTTTAAAGTTGGCAACTTTTGTAAAGTTGTCAACTTTTCGGTTCAAACCGCCCCAACAATTCCCGGTGTATCCAGTTATTGGAAGCCAGCATCTCACCGCCATAGAGAAAATTATTCCCGCCGGAAAAATCAGTCACATTGCCACCTGCTTTTTGCACCAGGTAAGCCCCTGCCGCTACATCCCAGGGTTTTAATTGGTATTCAAAAAAACCATCAAGCCGTCCACAGCTAACATAAGCAAGGTCAAGCGCGGCAGAACCCAAGCGCCTGATGCCATGGGTGTGGGTCATAAAATATTTAAAATGTGCAACAAAATCATCCATTTTATCAAAGGCTGTAGAAGGGAAACCCGTGGCGAGAAGGGATTCACTCAATGTTTTGGCCTTTGAAACCCTTATGGCCCTGTCGTTCCGGTACACAAGGCCTGATTCAGAATGAGCCCAGAAACATTCATCACCGGGAATATCATAAACAACCCCCATCACAATTTTTCCATGATGCCAAAGAGCGACACTGATGCAATACATTGGGAAATTATGAACGAAATTGGTGGTGCCGTCTATGGGATCAATGATCCACATAAAATCAGTTTTAGGATCAGCGTTGTGGTTTTCTTCGGCCAGGATGGTTGATCCAGGAAGGAGGGATTGCAACGCTGATGCCAGTCTTTCCTCAGAACCCACATCAATTGATGTCACAAGGCTTTGATCGTCTTTATAGGAAATGCCTTTCTCGTCAAGTTTCACGCGTGCTTTCCTGATATAATCAGCCGTCTTTTTGATAATATCAATGGCGCTTTGGGTTGTTTTTGCAATCTGCATTAGTTAATAAATATTAATACCTTTTGTCAGGAACATGATGGAATGGTTTTTGCCTTTACCTTTGTTACTTTATTTTACTGATGTTAACTGCTCACTGCTCACTGCTCACTGTTAACTGAAGTCTGACAAAGATAAAACCATCGACTCTATAAAGCGTTTAATGATATTATGAAAAAGAAACTCAATTACAAAATACCCTTGCTTTTCGCAGTTGTGGCTGCATTTGCTATGTTCGTAGGGGCGAAGTTTTCCAGCCATTCCAAAATGGACGGCGGTAGTTCCGACCCGGATGCATTGTTCCAGGAGGTGATGATGCATGTCAATAACGACTATGTGGATAAGCCTGATGATAATAAACTTACTCAGGCCGCTATCGAAGGCATGCTGAAACAGCTTGACCCGCACTCAGTTTTTATTCCCGCATCAGAACTAAAAGAAACCAACGAAGAACTCCAGGGCAATTTTGAAGGCATTGGTATTGAGTTCAACATCCTGAATGATACCATTTTTGTGGTAACCCCTATTTCCGGCGGTCCGTCAGAAAAGCTCGGTATCAGGGCTGGAGATAAGATCATAAAGATAAATGGCAAAACCGTAGCCGGTGTAGGTTATAAAGAATCGGACGTGTTCAAAAACCTCAGAGGCCCTAAAGGAACAGACGTGACCGTGAGCATGTACCGCAAGGGCAACCCGGGATTGCTTGATTTTAAAATTACGAGGGATAAAATTCCGATATACAGTATTGATGCTTCTTATATGGCTGCCCCTGGTGTTGGTTATATCAAGATCAACCGTTTTGGTGGAACTACTGCAGATGAGTTTAACTCAGCATTTGATAAACTTCAGAAACAGGGAATGAGTAACCTTATCCTTGATTTAAGAGGTAATCCGGGTGGATATCTGAATACCGCCATTGAAATTGCATCTACATTCCTGCCAAGGGGCAAGCTGGTGGTCTATACCCAGGGCAGGGCGCGCGAAAAAGAAGTTTATAATTCTAAGGATAATATGCCTTTTGCAGGAAAAGTAGCCGTACTGATCGATGAAGGTTCTGCATCTGCAAGCGAGATCGTTACCGGTGCTTTGCAGGACTGGGACCGTGGCCTTGTTATAGGCCGCAGGTCGTTCGGGAAGGGCCTTGTACAGGAGCAATTCCCGCTTAGCGAAGGCTCTGCGCTCAGGCTTACCATTGCGAGGTATTATACCCCAAGCGGACGCTGTATCCAGAAATCATATAAAAATGGTGTTGAGGAATATTACCAGGATTTTGCAAAAAGGTATAAAAGCGGCGAATTGGAAAATAAGGACAGCATTAAAAATATTGACTCACTCAAATACTTCACAAACAACCATCGCGTTGTATATGGCGGCGGAGGTATTGTTCCTGATGTATTTGTACCGCTTGATACCACTGAAAATTCAACCTACCTGGTGAAGCTATTAAACAAAGGCACTTTCAATCAATTTATACTTACCTATACGGATAAACACAGGGAAGAATTGAAAACCAAATACCCTGATTTTAATTCGTTTGACAAGAACTTTATTGTTGATAATAACTTTCTTGGCGACTTTGTAAAATACGGCGAAAAAGAGGGCGTGAAAAAGGACGATAAAGCTTTAGCGACATCTCAAAATTATATCAAAACCGAATTGAAAGCACTTGTGGCGCGTCAACTGTTTCAGAACGATGGATTTTATCAAGTTGTAAATGAGGATAACAATACCTATCAAAAGGCATTGCAGACTTTGAAAGATAATGAATTTGAAAAAATGGGGATTGTATCGAAATAGAGACAAGGCACTGCCTTGTCTCTACCTGAAGATAAATGTTATTTAACCTAAAATTTCCGGGCAAATGAACAAACCTGATTTATTTTCGAGAGCTTTTCTTACCCTGCTGATTAGTTTAACTTTAACGACGGCTTTTGCCACGAAAAAAGGCAGTTTTGATGCTACCATTACATTCAATGGAGCATCCAGGGGATTGGCGGTTTACGTACCCAATAATTATGATTCAACTTTGAAATACAGGTTGATGATTTGCCTCCACGGCCTCGGCGATAATATTGACAATTATAGGAACAGTCTTATCAGCCTCGGTTGGCCCACCAACATACCCAATACAATTTTTGTTTGTCCGGAGGCATATAATACCTCCCAGGATTTTTACACACCGGCTGGCGATGATTCCGTGATACAGGCGAGTATTAACTACGCCGTATCGAATTATAATATTGACCAAACTGATATAATCCTTCAAGGCTTTTCCATTGGGGGCAGGGCCGCTTTGCGATATGGGCTTGATCATTATGCGCAGTTCAAAGGATTGTTTTTAAATACGCCTGCCGTACAAGGTGTTAAAGAGGCATTGAACGGGCATCCTTTGTCTTTCAGTTTTAATTATGCAAATGCCTCAAAAATCCCAATCTATATTACTCATGGCGAAACGGATATAGCTTACGAGGGGCCTGTGGATACCGCATTCAGGCAACTGGTGCTAAACAATGGCAAGGCCTGGTATTTTGAGTTTCCCGGTTTAGGCCATGATATACCTCCCATCAATAAGATTATAAATTTTATTCCATTTTTTAATAATCCGACAACTCAGGGCCATAATCTCGATATTCAGGGCATAATTGTAACGCCTCGCTCGTGTAATGCTTCTGTGCCGGCACAGGTACTTGTCAGGAGTACCGGACAAGAGACTATAAACTCTGTAACGCTTCAATATTCCGTAAACAATACGCCTCAGACTTATACCTGGACAGGTACTTTGACTCCGTTTCAACACGCCCTAATATCCCTGCCGACATTAAATGCAAGCTCGGGCAACCAAAACCTGAATGTGAGTATTAAAAACCTAAATGGCACTATAGCAGATTCTGATTCAGTATTTAGCAGCAACAGAAAATCAGCTTCCTTTCAGTATGTAAACAAAGGGACTATGTTACCGCTCCTTCAAACATTTAATGGGCCTACCGTGCCGCCTGCCAATTGGCTGGAAGTGCCACAAGGAGAATACTGGACCCCCTGGTTTATTGACAGCACTGTTCATGAAGTGGGAGGATATGCAGCCATGGGCGCTTTTAATTCGATCTTTATTTTTGATAATACGCAACGAAGAGAGGGGATCATGACCCCCGTAATGGATTTAACATCCACCAGCAATCCGGGATTGAAATTCGATGTTTCTTATAATTATATTCATTACACGGCAGCGGTTTTAGGAATTGATTCAACCTTTGCTGATACGCTTGAAGTCTTGATATCCTCTGATTGTGGCGATACCTGGCACTCCTTATACAAAAAGGGCGGATCACAGCTTGCCACTTTTCATGATCCGATTCTCAACCCTACAACCATTGCAACGTGCATTATTGTGCCAAAAGATACCAATTGGAGAATTGAAGAGATAAACCTCGCTCCTTACGCAGGAGCTACAGAGGCCGTTATAAAGTTCAATTACATTTCAGACCTTGGAGGATCTATTTATATAGATAACCTCGCCTTATCTACGTACCTCGGCATTAAGGAAACAGCAAGTCAACCTGCTTTCCAGATATATCCAAACCCGGCGTCTGACAAAGTCAATATTATGACCGGGGACGAAACCATTGCAAGGATAAATGTGATGGATGCATCAGGGAAAACAGTATTAAACCTCCCTGAAGAAATGGGTGCAGGAGGCACCATTTCTGTGAATACTTCCGCTTTGCCAAAAGGGCTTTATTTCTTCCAGGTTTTACAGCTGCTGTTGTTTTCAGAAACATAGGATACC
>JABDEJ010000111.1 GCA_013287095.1 Bacteroidota bacterium
TGGAACAGAATGACGAGGAGGAGGATGAGGATATTTCAGGCATGTTGCCACCGCTGGCTGTGGGGCAAAACCTGCAGTTCATTGCGATGCAAGGCATAGAGCGTTTCAACCGACCTGCACCAAGATATACGGAAGCTTCTTTGGTGAAGAAACTGGAAGAACTTGGCATCGGCCGACCATCTACTTATGCACCTACCATTGCTACGGTCCAAAAACGAGGTTATGTAATTAAGGGGGATCAGGATGGGGTTGAAAGGCCTTATTCGATCTATACGCTGAAAAATGATAAGATCAGTAAAGAGAGAAAAACAGAAGTTTTCGGCAGGGAAAAAGGCAAATTATTCCCAAGTAATATCGGGATGATCGTCAATGATTTCCTGGTTGCAAATTTTGAGAAAATACTGGATTACGGTTTCACGGCCAATGTTGAAAAGGAATTTGATGAAATAGCCAATGGTGATATCGTTTGGCAGAATATGATTGGTGGTTTTTACAAGCCATTTCATGATACGGTTGAAGAAACCATCAAAACCTCAGCCCGTGTGAAAGGTGAACGCTTGCTTGGTACTGATCCAACAACTGGTAAAAACGTATATGTGAAGCTTGGCAAATTTGGCCCTGTGGTTCAGATAGGTGATGCGGATCCGGATACCGGAGAAAAACCAAAATATTCAAGGCTCAAAGCAGGACAATTGGTTGAAAATATTACCCTTGATGAGGCTATGGAATTGTTCCGTTTGCCTCGTGAAGTCGGTGAATTTGAAGATTCTCCTGTGATTGTATCGGTAGGTAGATTCGGCCCTTATGTTTCTCATGCTAAAGCATTTTATTCTCTGGCTAAAACGGATGATCCTTATACGATTGACAATAAAAGGGCCATCGAGATTATTGAGGCTAAAAGGGTTGACAATGCTAATAAAAACATCGCCACCTTCGACTATGAAGGCAAGCCTTTGCTGGTACTCAGGGGCAGGTTTGGTCCTTATATCTCTTATGACAAAGGGAACTATAAGATACCGAAGGGTGAAGATCCCGAAAAGCTTACAGTTGAGCAATGTATAGAGATCATCAAGGCAAAACCAGAAGGCGCTGCAAAGCCGAAAGGACGGCGCTTTGCAAAAAAGTCATAGAGATTTAAACATTGTTCGGTAGAATTTCCTTATCTTAGCACTCCTGATCTGTTTTTGATCTATGGTTGTTAGTGAAAAAGAAATAAACGCCCTCATTTCCTTATTGGATGACACCGATGAGGAAGTGGTGGAGCATGTCACTACCAAACTACTGAATTATGGTTATGAAGTCCTTCCGCTATTGGAAGACAGGTACCTGGCAGAGACTGAAAAGCTGCTCCAGGCCAGGATCCACAATATTATTGACCTCATACATCATTCCAGTCTTAGGGGCAACCTGACTCAATGGGCTGCGGGCGGAGGTAAAGACCTGTTTGAAGGCTTCTTTTTGCTCGCCAAATTCCGCTATCCTGAACTCAATAAGCAATACATCAACAACCAGTTAGATAAGATAAAACTGGACGCCTGGCTTGAGTTGAATTTTCAGCTTGCATCCCTTGATAAAGTACGGATACTGAATTTTATTCTCTATGAATCTTATGGATTTAAAGGCAATATAGACGATTACCATTCGCCGGACAATTCATACATCAACAGGGTTCTGGAAACCAAAAAAGGCAATCCGATATCGCTTGCTATCATTTATTCTATCATCGCCCAGCGATTAAATATCCCCATTTTCGGGGTAAACCTTCCCCAGCATTTTATTCTGGCTTATAAGGATGATTCGCTTCTGAAGGGAAACAATTCCTTCAAAGGGAATGTCTATATGGACCATGATATTCCCGGAGAGATCTTATTCTATATCAATGCCTTTAACAAAGGGGCCATTTTCAACAAATGGAATATTGACCAGTTCCTCAAGCAACTCAGTATCCGTCCGCAAATACTTTATTATGAGCCCTGCTCCAATGTGGATATTATCATGAGGGTTTGCCGCAATCTTATTTTCTCTTATGAGAAATTAAACGATACCGAACATGCAGAAGGTCTCAAAGAACTGCTCGCCATCATGCAGCCTTATGCAAGTTTGCCGTAGACTTTCAATTTCCCGAACGGCCTTCTCACTTCTTACTCTTTCTTACTAAAAAAACTTTGCGTTTTCTTTGAAACTCCATACCTTGTGCCTCCAACGTTAAATTATAATTAAGTTATGGAAGATTATGATGTAAACCAGGTAAAAAACATTGTCTTATTGGGTCATGCAGGCTGTGGCAAAACCACTCTCGCTGAAAGCATGATCTTTGAGGCGGGATTAATATCACGCCGCGGCACGGTGGAAGAAGGAACCACCGTGTCGGACTACAATACCATAGAGCAGGAAAAAGGATGCTCTGTGTTTGCAACCTTAATGCATACAAATTGGCGTGGTTACAAAATAAACATACTCGATACTCCCGGGAATGATGATTTTGTCGGAGAGGTCATTGCAGCTCTTAAGGTAGCCGATACGGGCGTTATGCTCCTCAATGCACCCTTCGGTGTGGAAGTGGGTACGGAATTGATCTGGGAATACACAGAAGGCTTTAAAACGCCAATGATATTTGCAGTGAACCAGCTTGATCACGAAAAAGCTGATTTTGATAAAACGGTTGAACAGGCCAAAGCACGTTTCGGACGGAAACTATTAGTGGTTCAATATCCATTGAATGCCGGGCTTGGATTTGATTCTATTATTGATGTGTTGAAAATGACCATGTATAAGTTCCCTGCTGAAGGTGGCAAGCCACAAAAACTCCCTATACCAGATTCTGAAAAAGCCAAAGCAGATCAGCTCCATAACGAACTTATAGAGTCAATCGCTGAAAATGATGAAGGCCTTATGGAGCTGTTTTTTGAAAAAGGTAGCCTGGATGAGGACGAAATGCGCAAAGGCCTTAAAATAGCCATGATAAACCATGAGTTGTTTCCGATGTTTTGCCTCTCCGGTAAAAAGAACATGGGCGGAGGCAGGTTGATGGGTTTTATCGACAATGTAGCACCCTCTGCTGCCGAAATGCCACCCCAAAAACTGACGGATGGTAAAACGCTTCCTGTTAACCAGAAAGGCAATCCTTGCGTGTTCATATTCAAAACCATATCAGAGCATCATTTGGGAGATATGTCCTTGTTCAAGGTGTATTCCGGTGAGGTACACGCCGGTTCTGAACTCATGAATGAAGAAACAGGAGCGGTTGAAAAATTCACGCAACTCTTTACCCTCGAAGGCAAAAAGCGTGAGCCGGTTGACAAGCTGATGGCAGGAGATATCGGCGCTACAATAAAGCTAAAGAGCACCCATACCAACAATACTTTGCATAGCAAAAATGAAAAATTTGAAATAGAACCTATCCATTTCCCGAACCCTCGTATGCGAATGGCTATTTTATCTACCAAACGCGGCGAAGAGGAAAAACTTGCACAGGCGCTTCACCAATTGCATGAAGAAGATCCAAGTGTAAAAATAGAAGTTTCGCAGGAACTGAAACAAACCATTATCCATTGCCAGGGGGAATTGCATCTTGCTATTATCGCATTGAAGTTGAAGGAAAATTATAAATTATCCGTTGAATTTGTTCCACCAAAAGTGCCATACCGTGAAACCATTCAGAAAATGGTACAATCCACTTACCGGCACAAAAAACAATCAGGTGGTTCGGGTCAATTTGCAGAGATCCATATCCAGGTGGAACCCTGGTACGAAGGCATGCCTGACCCAAAAGGAATGACTGTGAGAGGGCGTGAAGAAGTGCCATTGCCGTGGGGTGGGAAACTCGTATTTTTTAATTGCATTGTAGGCGGTGTTATTGATCAGCGTTTTCTGCCATCCATCATGAAAGGTATCATGGAAAAAATGGAAAACGGACCTTTGACAGGATCTTATGTCCGTGATGTGCGTGTATCCGTTTTTGATGGGAAAATGCACCCGGTTGACAGCAATGATATGGCCTTTAAAATTGCTGGGATGATGGCTTTTAAAGACGCATTCGGACAGGCAAGTCCGAAGATATTAGAGCCCGTATATGAACTGGAAGTACTTGCACCTGAAGATGTTGTGGGTGATGTGATGAGTGACCTGCCAACACGGAGGGCTATTATTGAAGGGATTGA
The DNA here is from genome assembly GCA_013287095.1 of Bacteroidota bacterium. Next base: position 4,161 of record JABDEJ010000111.1, read on the forward strand.
TACGGATGGGCATTATCAAAAGATAAAAGCGCATATACCTCTCGCGGAATTGCAGAATTATTCTACCGGCCTCCGTGCCATAACCCAGGGGCGTGCCAAATACAATATCGAGTTTCATGATTACGCACCTGTGCCAATGGACATGCAGGATAAACTGATCAAGGCCTACCAGGCAGAGCACGAGGATTCGTAGGATGGGGTTTTCCCATCCATGTAGGGGCGTACCCTTGCGGTCGCCCTTTTTCGATGAGGATATTTTGTTGGGGCGGGGTTTACTCCTGCCCTATCAATGTAGGGGGCGAGGCTTGCCCCCGCCCTAAAACTCGAGTATATTGCGAATTAAAAGGATTGGTTAATTAGGTTCATTCGTGTGTTATTTTTGGAGCAAAGGGCGACCGCAAGGGTGCGCCCTACAGAGACCAAATTACTCAAAAAAGACGGAGAAAATGAGATATATCATATTGAGGATGCATTTGTGCCGTGATACAATCATTTACAACCAAATGGTGGTAAGAAATAGTTTAGCCAAACCGTACAATTCGTACCATCACAATTCATTCTTAAGTCAATAATTGCTCTTTGAATTGCTGCGTAATTCGGATTCTTAACTTTATTTAATTCGAATGTGACCCAAATGATATGGTCATCCAGAGTATCCACCCTCTCTGAATAGCTTGAGCAAACAGTGTAGGGCAAACAATCCTTTATGGCATTAATTAAATCATTGAATTTTTTTGAAGATTCAACCAAATCTTTGCCACTAAAGTAAGTCTCACTAAACGTATAGTCATTGCCCGACCCAAAAATTCTTAGCTCGCTAGAGTCAAATCCAGGTAATTCCAATTTTGATTTAAATAACCTTCCGCTATATTCAGTAAAGTAAATGTCCGATACTTTCTCGGCCCGGATATTAACAAAACTATCTACAGCCGATTTTAATAATGTGTCCAATTCCTCACAAAAATTCCCTGCCTTTTCATTGACTTCTATATGCTCCCTCTTCATTTCAAAATTCACGTCTTTCCCACCTCGATCTATAACCATGTCCACCTTAGACCCAACTCTTCCCCGCAATTTACCAGCTACCTGTTCCTGCGATTTACCTTTTGTCTTCCAGCCATTTATAGAAATAATATGATCTCCGGATCTGAGTCCGGCCATTGCTCCGGGCTTGGCTGAAAGGATATCAACAATATATGGCAGCATTACCGATGAATCAATATCAACCGATACACCTATACCACCAAATTTGTCTGTTTGGGGTTTGGGATCAGAAGATTGGGAATAAGAATGGAGAGATAACCCTAAGAAAATGGCTATTAAGAAGAGTATGTTTTTAGTTGAATTCATTGCGGAACGTCTTAACAACTTTTGAGGTTATCCACCTAACCACCCCGCCCGTTGGGCACCCCTCCTTTTCAAGGCGGGGAATAGCTGACGCAAGATAGTGATAATCCGAATTCGTAAGTCTTAATTGACTGACCCCTGACTCCTGACTCCTGACTCCTCCAGGCCGTGCCAGCTATGAGTTTGTACGCTGCATCCAAAGCATTTGTGATCACCTTCACGAGAGGGCTGCAAATGGAACTTGAGGAAACAAACATCCATGTTTGCTGCGTGATTCCCGGACCTACAGCAACCAACTTTACCAATCGCGCAAAAATGGGTCAAGGCCTCAAAGACATGGCAG
>JABDEJ010000112.1:0-520 GCA_013287095.1 Bacteroidota bacterium
AAAAATAACAAACAACTTAAATTTACAAAGAGTATGAAAAAGATTGCGAAAAATTTTATCCTTATGATTTGCCTCATGGCAATTTCATCGCCACTATTTGCCCAGAGATTTTTTTGCGTCACGGATCCTCTTACTTCAGCTTGCCCGTACTTGGTTTGTGCACACTTGCCAGTTTTTACAGGGGCATGTCCGAACTGCACTTTTACTTGGACTGATGCTGTTTGGAGTGACCCAGGCGCCGATTGCCAAAGTTTAAATCCGGGTGATCCATCGGCCTGTTTTCCCAATCCCGAAGAAGACCCAAGTGGCTGTTGGACATGTTCTGGTTTAACTCTGCATGATTGTTATATAACAATTTTTAATAGTGGAGACTATACAGCTTGTAATTGCGAACCGTGCAATCCTATCACCGGATTGTGTTGCGTGCCTGCTGCACCGGTAAACATTTATTTGGATACGGCACCTGGAACTTATAATTTTCCGGCTAGTGCTGTTACAGTTGTTATACCTTCTGGAGGAG
>JABDEJ010000112.1:530-4396 GCA_013287095.1 Bacteroidota bacterium
AACCAAGTACGGGCAAGCTGAAGTAAGAGGATCCGTGACGCAAAAAAATCTCTGGGCAGACTAATTTAAAACTAAGGTTAATGAATGAATAATGCTTAATTAGTACCTTTAATTATTTATTCGACAGTGACTATTAAATTAAACATAAATTGCCCAAAATGAGATAATCAACGTTTTCTTGAAAAACCCCATTCCAAATGAATATGCTCAATTGAATATGCATTTTTAAGCGTATAATTGTGGGCCTATTTAATACATGAAGCTAATTAAATTCATATTATGGTTACACATAGTTATTGCGCCTGGTTATATTTATGCAGGGAATCATCTAGAAAGGCTGGGTAATTCTGTTTTAGCTAGGCAGTTTATCAATGATAATGGTTGGAATTTTATTGAAAACAAAGGCCAACTTGTGTCCTCAGAAATAAAATATTACGGCCATCAGGGGGCGATTTATCTTTACTGCCGACCCGGCAAAATCAGTTTTGTTTTTACAAAGATCGAAAATAAACAGATTATTTCAGAGGCTACTGGACTCGGAATAGAGTCGGGGCATGCCCTGTCACCGTCCGCGATAAATATCAACCGTATTGACCTTATCATTCTCAACTCCAACCCATCCGCCCAAATTATTGCCACCGACCAACAAGAATACTACGAGAATTACTACACTACTCGTGATGCAGATCATGGCATAACCAATGTACATACCTATAAATCACTTACTTACAAGTCTATATATCCAGATATTGATTTGGTACTCAAATGCAAAGAACGAGGTATGGAATATTCATTTATTGTTTATCCGGGAGGGAATGTGAGTTATATTCAATTACAATGGGATGGAGCAGAAGCCACAAAAGCCCATGGGAATGGGGGTTTTAAGTATATTAATACATTAGGTAGTCTGGAAGAAAGTGTCCCAATAAGCTTTTCTGGAGGGAAAGTCGTCCAAAGTAGTTTTATTAAAAATGGATTTAACTATGGGTTTAAAGTTGGAGGCTATGATAAATCAAAAATACTATTTATTGACCCTGATCTCCTTTGGGGTACATACTATGGAGGAAGCGGAATGGATATTGGCTATGGAGTTACCACAGATAGCACAAGGAATGTATATATTGTAGGCAATACTACAAGTAAAACGGGAATTGCTACAAAAGGTGCATATCAGACTTCTCTTATTGGAATTAGCCAAATAGGAGATGGTGATGCATTTCTTGCCAAATTTAATAATAATGGAAGGATACAATGGGCAACCTACTACGGTGGCGATTCTGGCACTACTGCTTGGGCTGTTGTAACGGATAGATTTGCTAATATATATATTACAGGTATAACTACAAGTAGTTCAGGTATAGCTACTAATGGAGGCTATCAGACATCCTATGCCGGAAGCGGAGATGCGTTTTTAGCTAAATTCAACACTCTTGGTGCTTTGCAATGGAGTACTTACTATGGTGGTCCAGGAGTAGATTACGGAAATGGAGTTTCTATAGATATACACGGTAATGCTTATATTTCAGGCCGTACTAATAGCAGTTCGGGTATAGCTACAAACGGAGCATTCCAGACTTTTTTTAGCGGTTTTGGCCAAATGGCAGATGAAGATGCATTTCTTGCTAAATTCAATAATAATGGAACAATGCAATGGGCAACATATTTCGGCGGCGACTCAAGCACTATAGCTTGGGCAGTTGCCACAGATAAATTTGCAAATGTATATATTACAGGTATAACGAACAGTAGCTTTGGGATAGCTACAAGTGGAGCGTATAAAACGTCTTATGATGGAAACGGCGATGCATTTATAGCTAAATTTGATGCTCTGGGCTTTATACAGTGGGCTACCTATTTCGGCGGAGATAATGTTGATGAAGCTAGAGGGGTTTCCATAGACAGTTCTGGCAATGTATATTTTACCGGGGTTACAGAAAGCATTACAGGTGTTGCTACCATCGGAGTATATCAGACGTCCTTGGGTGGTGGAGAAGATGCTTTTTTAGCTAAATTTAGCAACAATGGTGTAATCCAATGGGCAACATATTATGGAGATAATGGAAATAGCGGAAGTAGTTGTATTGCAATAGATAATTTAGGAGGCATATATATATCTGGTGGTACTACAAGTAATACAGGTATGGCTACCAGTGGGGCTTATAAGACTTACTTTGACGGTACTGACAACATTTTCCTTGCTAAATTTACTGTTGGTGGCGAGCGAGTATGGGCTAGCTATTACGGAGGAGGTGGTGTAAGCTATGTGGAGAGTATTTGTGCAGATAATTCAGGAAATGTAAATATCACTGGATACACCAAGAGTAATTCTGGCATCGCAACAGGCGGGGCTTATCTAACTTCTTATGCAGGAGGTGGTGATGCTTTCCTTGTTAGGTTTAATCTCAAAGTGAATCATGATGCGGGGATTGCTTATTTGCCAGGGCCACCACCCGTAGTATGCAAAGGGATGTGGTCTGTTCAGGTACAGTTAGATAATTTAGGCTTAGATACTTTGAATTCTGCAAATATAAACTGGTCGGTAGACGGTAACCTTCAGCCACCCTATCATTGGTCTGGCAATCTTGCGCCGGATAGCTCAATGCCTGTAACCGTGGGGAGCTATAATTTTACAAGCGGCATATATACCATCAAATCATGGACATCAAAACCCAATGGTGTCCTTGATTCATTGCCCGGGAATGACACTTTTGTTACTACTATAAATGTAAATGCCTCTCCTCCTATCGCCAACATTGGCCAAAACAGCTATTCCATCTGCACAGGCACCCATATCAAAATCGGGGCAAATGCCCAGCCCAACTATATCTATTTATGGTCTTCAGATCCGGCGGGGTTTGGCTCAACATTGGCAAACCCGGTTGTAAACCCTGCTGCCAATACGGTATATGATCTCACCGTAACGGATACCCTCACAGGTTGTACAAATACCAATTCGGCAAATGTCACTGTAAGTATCCTCCATGCCCCGGTTGCAAATGCGGGCAGCAATCAAAGCTTATGTATAGGCATATCCGTACAAATTGGTTCAAATGCCTTGAGTGGGGATACCTATTCATGGACGTCAAACCCGGTTGGGTTTACTTCGACAATTGCCAACCCGACAGTGAACCCAAGTCAAACCATATCTTATTTGCTGTCAGTGAAAAACCCAAATGGGTGTACCAATTTTGATTCCGTAATTATCACAGTAAACCCGAGGCCGCATCCTGTAGTTGGACAGCCTCAAAATATATGCTCCCAAACAGCTATACAATTGGGAAGTGCACCAAGTTCAGGCCATGTTTATCAATGGACTTCCAAGCCACTTGGCTTTAGTTCTGCAATCAGTAACCCCATTGACAGCCCCAATTTATCCAGAACGTATTACCTGAAAGAGACCATTTCGGCTACGGGGTGTGCGGATTCTGATAGTGTGCGGGTTACGGTTGTCCCAAGACCGAATGCGAAATTTACGGTTAAAAACATTGGCGGTTTTGAATACCAGTTTACGGTTTCGAATCCCAACTACCCTTTCTGGCAATACCATTGGGCTTTAGGGGATTTCTCAAGTGGCAAATCAGATACCATGTCAGGCTATAATGTATTGCATGTTTACCCAAAAAATGGAAATTACCATGTTAGTCTTACGGTTTCATTGCCAGGATATTGTACTGAAATTGATTCTGAACTTCTCATAGTTAATCAAAGTTTTTCGCTCAATATTTTTCCAAACCCATTCGGGTTGCAAACAAATATCCAGTACCTGCTTACCAGCCCCGGACATGTAAAAATCACCATGACAGACGAAGTCGGGCGGAATATCGGCACTTTGGTTGACAAGCAACTTATTCAGGGAGAATATGATA
>JABDEJ010000112.1:4464-4941 GCA_013287095.1 Bacteroidota bacterium
ACAAGCAACTTATTCAGGGAGAATATAATACATATTTCAGCGGTGCAGCCTGGAAAACGCGACCGGGGATGTATTTTGTTGTTTTTCAGTTGGATGATAAGGTGATTGTGAAAAAAATCATCCAGATAGATTCGATTTATTATTGATACGTTTTTAAAGTTGGCAACCTTTGGAAAGTTGTCAAAACTTCTTCTAAATATATTTCCCTAACTTTACATTAATTTGTATTTGAAATTGACCAGATTCATATTGTTTTCAATAATTGCGTTTGCTTGCAAGAACCTCTATGCAGACCCTGGTGCCCCTAGATCATTTATTAATAGCAAGGACTGGAACTTCGTGGAAAACAAAGGACAGCTTTCATCCCCAGAAATTAAATATTACGGCCACCAGGGCGGTGTATATCTCTATTGCAAACCAGGAGGAATCAGTTTTGTATTTACGAAGACAGAGAAAGAATCAGCGCAAATTTCAGAA
>JABDEJ010000112.1:4951-5781 GCA_013287095.1 Bacteroidota bacterium
GCCATCGGGGAATAATTCCCCATTTGGAAAGCCTGTCCCGACTTATTCGGCAGGGGCTGGGGGATTTTCTTCAGAAAGAGAAACACAAGGAGAAAGCGTGCAAACAAATCGTGCCGATCTCATTTTAACAGGCTCCAATCCCTCCGCTGAAATTCTCGCCTCAGACCAACAGGAATACTACGAAAACCACTACACAACTGGCAATGCAGACCACGGCATTACCAATGTTCATTCGTATAAAACCGTCACATACAAAGATGTTTACCCGCATATTGATATGGTTCTCTATGCAAAGGAGAATGGATTGAAATACGAATTTGTCGTTTATACAGGAGGCAAAGTAAGCGATATCCAAATACAATGGAGGGGAATTGAAAAAATTAAAATATTAAAAGATTTAGGGATTGAATATTCATGCTCATTAGGGAAAATAACGGAATCTGCACTACACACATACGCACAGGCTGACCCGTGTGTGTGCCCCAATATTAGCCCTGAATCTATAAAAATCCCAAGCCATTTTGTTTTGAAAGATAATAGAGTAAGATTTATAGTTGGCCATTACGATAAAACTAAAACTTTGGTGATAGACCCTACCCTCGTTTGGGGGACGTATTTTGATAACGGGAATGGTATTGATTGCAATATTGTTGTTACAACAGATAGCATTGGGAACGTTTATCTTGGAGGGTGCGCCTATGGAAATATATTTACAACAAAGGGTGCATATCAAGGTTCACAGGATGCGTATTTATCGAAATTCAGCCCAAATGGGAATATCCAGTGGGCTACCTATTATGGAGGCCCAAATTTTGAATCCCTGGATGGTA
>JABDEJ010000113.1:0-4803 GCA_013287095.1 Bacteroidota bacterium
AACCGGATATGGAGTACTTACTTTGGTGGCCCAAAGGACGATATCAGTGGAGGCGTGACAACAGACCCTTCGGGCAATGTAATAATAGCAGGAGGGACAACGAGTTTAACCGGACTTGCAACAAAAGGTGCGTATCTTACAAGTGGAAATTATCCGGGATATGCAGCTTTTATTGCAAAATTCACATCATCAGGCACCCGGACATGGAGTACATATTATGGCGGAATCGGCTTTGATGGAGTTTATGCTATTGCATCTGACCATAATGGCAATATATTCATCACTGGCTCTACGGGATCAACATCTGGAATTGCCACTCCGGGAGCTTATCAAACAAGTATGATTAGTACGCCCGGCTATAGTCCTCAGGATGCATACCTTACAAAATTTTCGCCTTCCGGTCAACTACTTTGGGGTACGTACTTCGGAGGGGAAGGTCATGAATTAGGTTATTCTATTTGCACAGATCCTACTGGCAACGTTTTTATTGCAGGAAATACTGGAAGTCAAACTAAGATAGCAAGTTCAGGTGCATGGCAAACAAAGCCCGGTGCCGGGTTTATTGCAAAATTTTCATCTTCAGGCACTCTCTCGTGGAGTACATATTATGGAGAATTAGAAAATCATAGTAGCGGGTGGTTATATGGATTGGTAACAGATAAGTCAGGGAATTTATATATAACTGGATCCACCAGCGATACGACAGGTCTGATTGCCAGCCCTGGTGCTTATCAGACCAAATTTGGAGGTGGATCGGCAGATGCTTTTGTCGCGAAATTTACATCTGGAGGCGCACGTTTATGGGGTACTTATTTCGGGGGGAGTGGAGAGGATTATGGGGAGGGTATAACCCTTGACTCCTCTGATAATGTTTTTATAACCGGTTACACAAGCAGCCCGACTGGGATCGCAAGCCCGTGTGGATTCCAGACAACAATCCAGGGAGGAGATAATCCCTTTGTTGCCGGATTTACCAAATCCGGAATATTCAAGGTGGGAACATATTTAGGTGGGACAGGATATGGTATTGGATATGGTATTGTCACAGATAAGTCAGGTAACGTTGTAATAACTGGCGCTACCAGTAGCTCTTCGGGCATCGCTACCATAGGAGCGTTTCAAACTGGTTACGGAGGTGATGGCGATGCTTTTTTAATAAAATTGAACCCCAGTAACCGGCAAATTGCAAACACAGTTTTCATTCAAAGTTCTGGCGGGGCTTTTTGCCCAGGTAAATACCCATTAAATGTGATTATAAAAAATATAGGGATCAACAATATTGATTCTTTAAAAATAGGATGGGCTGTAAATAATAAGTCTCAAAGTCCTTATATATGGAAGGGAATAATAAAGGCAAACCAAATAGATACTGCCACCATAGGATCATACAATTTTTCTTCTGGTCTTGATACGATTAAGCTTTGGTCGTTCGGTTTAAATAGCATTCCAGATACTTCTATTTGTTATGATACCACATATATTTTTGACACAGTTTATTTCCTACCCGCTGCCAACGCAGGGCCGGATACCACACTCTGTTATGACGAAGTTTATACGATGAAGGGCTCAGGCGGTATTACGTATGTCTGGCACCCTGCCACATATTTGTCATCCGCGACAGATCCTAAAGCCATTGCGATATTACCCAATACAGAACAATATATGCTAGTGGTAACCAATGCACATGGATGCCAGGACAGCAGCCCCGTTTTGTTGAAGGTGAGGCCAAAGCTGAAAGTAAAAGTCTTTGCGCCCAACAATCCAATCTGCTATGGACAAAGTATTTCCCTAAATGCTATAGGCGGCGGTGGGGACAGCTTACATTATCAATACCAGTGGGTTGATGATGGACTTGTGGGAGATACTATAAATGAAAAAGGTTTAAAAAGCGGATGGCATCAAGTAGTATTAAATGATAACTGCTCGCCAACCCTGGCAACTGACAGCATATATGTCATCGTAAAGCCAAAACTCAAAGTAAAAGCTTATGCTTTGCACAACCAGGTTTGCTACGGACAAAATGTTGTCTTATATGCCAGAGGAAGTGGCGGGGACAGTCTGCAGTATCACTACCAGTGGGTAACTGATGGATTGACAGTGGATTCGATAAATGTAAAAACTTATCAAAGCGGTTGGCATAAAGTAATTTTAAGCGATAATTGTTCAACCGATAATGCTGATAGCATCTATATTATTGTCATTCCCCCTGCAAAAGCGAATTTTGTGTATGCCCCCTCTCAAAAAATAAAAGCAAACGATACAATTAACTTTATCAACCAATCTTCAAATGCATCATCCTATCTATGGAAATTCGGGGCAACAGATAGCAATAAAAGCGTCTCGCCTGTTTATATTTATACAGATCCGGGGGACTACAAAGTAGAATTAATTGCTTATGGGTTAAATGGCTGCCCTAATGATACTGCATACGAAACCATCCAGATTATTGGTAAACAGGTTACCATATACATCCCGGATGCATTTACCCCAAATGGGGATGGTAAAAATGATTTTTTTAATATTTCAGGAACCGGGATTCAGAGCTATTCTTTCAGCATTTACAATCGCTGGGGCGAGCATATTTTTTCCTCCCCTGTGGGGGGAGGCCAAGTGGGGCCTTCCTGGGACGGTACATTCAAAGGTCAAGAGGCATTAGAAGGAGTATATATCTATAAATTAGATGTTATTGATATTGCAGGTCAGCATCATGATTTTAAGGGTAATGTGACGGTGATAAGATAAAGGGATGAATAAAAATCTGCTTTGGATATTTCTTGTTTTCATTTCTGGCATTCATTGTTTTGCCCAGGAACCCTTCCAGAGCATTCTACAAAATACGCGGAGCAGCCCATACAATTATTGGCATGGGACTAATCAATCTTTGGTTTTGCCTTTAGACGATGGCGGCTATATCATTAAGGATTATATATTTCAGCAATCAGATATTTCGACTACCACTTATGACACTGATTATTATGCGACCGCAAGGATTACAAGGTTTAACGGTTGCCACAATAAAATATGGAGCAAAACTATAGACAGTACGGTCAGTAATTCTTTTTTATTTGTACGTAATCATCAATATCCGGGTGCAAAAGCAATTTCGAATCTTCAAACTTCCCCTTATCCCAAAAATTACATAGATCTATATCAAGGGAACAGTTCCGCAAGTAATAATTATACTTACAGCGGCGTTCAAAATAATAGCATTATCAGCACGACTGATAATTGCTTTGTAAACTGCGACCTAATGGGTGAAGGAGGTTTTGATACGCCACCTATCGTTACGAAACTTGACAATAATGGCAATATTCTCTGGTCAAAAAAACTTAAGAGAACTGCCCCGCCTGGCAAAGTTCCTGTCTATTATTCACAGTCTTGTATGCCGACTGCCAATGGCGGTTGCATTGTCGTTTTTATTGGGTTTAATTCTTCGGTTTACGATACTTTTCCTGTTCCCTATATCAGTTTTACCAAAATGGACAAGAACGGCAACATATTGACCGCGAACCGCTTTACAAGCCTTGTATATAATAGCATTGAAAGCGGCGGAATTGAAAACCTATTAAAAATGCCAGGCGGCGGGTTTACCATATATATAGCAGGCAACAATTATAATTATGATTATGGGTTCGGGAATGGACTTGTACGGCTTGATTCAAATGGAAATGTGATATGGGCAAAATATATTAATTACCATAACCATACTAACGACTATTATAGTTACGGGGGAGCCAACAGTATTTCTGATAGTAAAGGGAATATATACATAGGGGGTGGAAATGGTTTATATGCGGATTATATAAACCAGAAAATTGCTATTGAAAAATTAGATATTGATGGTAAGCTGTTATGGGTCAGGTATATAAACGATTCAGTATCTTTGGCCCATCGTTGTTCCATAAATGGCATCGGCATTAGTAAAGATGACTGTCTAGCTGCCGTTATCGGATATTTTAACGATGGGCCTTATACCAATGACCACAGTTTTTATGTCAAATTCGATGCCAATGACAGCTTTAGTTTTGCGAAACTGATCAAAAATTCCGGTACTAATAATTATTATGAGGACTATGATAATGTTCCATTGCAGACCACTGCTGACTCAGGTTATCTTTATCTTGAAAATGATTATAATACAAATACGAGCGTCGTAAATTATTATTCCCTTTTGACCAAGCTTGATAAAAACGGGAAGGGTACATGTTTAGGGAAAGATACTACGATCACATTTTATCCAGGGGAATTCAGCACCGGTAGTTTACCAACCTATCCTGATTCGGGATTCTCGGCCTTTAATACCAAAACAGTTATAAAAACGAGCAATTTCAAAGAAAACATGGTATGTGCGCCGGGGTTGTTCCCTATAGCAGACCTGGGCGGGGATACCGTGATCTGTTCTGCAAAGAGTTATACCCTATATGTTGGGAATGAGAATATTGGTGCCAGGTTTTTTGTGGAGTACCGGGGATACTACCGATTCAATTGTCGTGACTAAAAACGGGATATACTCGGTAAGCATGACCAACGGCTACTGTACATCATCAGACACAGCAAAAGTGGTTTTTTTCAGTCAGGTAAAGGCGGGATTGCCCGCAAGCCTGTCTGTGTGTCCTAACGATTCGGTTTTGCTTTCTGTAAAGGACACCATCGCAAGCTATTATTGGATAACCCCAAAAAAGAAAACCGTTCAGGGCAATAGCATCATGGCCAAAGATTCAGGCTTTTATCACCTCATGCTCAAAGGGACCCAAAATTGCACTTCTGTGGGTGCCGTTCATGTTACATACTACGCCTTGCCCA
>JABDEJ010000113.1:4871-5570 GCA_013287095.1 Bacteroidota bacterium
CAGGACCTGATACCATCCTTTGCTACAATCAAACTTATACCATGCAAGGCTCGGGAGGCATTACTTATACCTGGCATCCTGCCACTTATTTGTCATCACCAACGGATCCGAAAGCCATCGCCAAATTACCTAATACAGAACAATATATGCTTATTGTCCGCAATGCGCATGGCTGTCAGGACAGTAGTCCCGTTTTGCTAAAAGTCAGGCCACCGCTCCATGTAAAAGCAATGGTGAATAATGCTTCAGTATGCTATGGGCAAAATATTGTTTTATCTGCTAAAGCAAACGGCGGGGACAGTTTGCATTATCAATTCAACTGGGTTACTGATAACTTAAGCAGTGATACCATTGCAGAAAAAGTATATCAAAGCAGCTGGCATAAAATAGTTTTAAGCGACAACTGCTCAGCCCAAAATGCAACCGATAGCATGTATGTTACAGTAATCCCTCCCGCGAAAGCTGCATTTACAAATATCCCTGCAACAAAAATTAAAGCAAACCATAATATCAGTTTCCTGAACCAATCCACAAATGCTTCATCATATCTATGGACATTTGGAACCAAGGATAGCAGCAAAATGGTATCTCCGGTTTATATCTATACTGATACAGGGGATTACGAAGTAAAATTGGTTGCTTACGGAATTAACAATTGCCCTAATGATACTGCTTATGGTAATCTCAAAATAATCACCG
>JABDEJ010000114.1 GCA_013287095.1 Bacteroidota bacterium
GATATATGATAATGTCATTATCGGCAATAATGTTATTATACATGCCAATACGGTGATAGGCGGCCATGCCTATTATTACAAAAACCGGAAAACACATTTTGAAAAACTCATCTCATGTGGCAGGGTCATCCTTGAAAATGATGTGGAGATCGGGGCTTCGTGCACTATTGATAAAGGCGTAAGTGGCGATACCATTATCGGCGAACATACCAAGTTGGATAACCAGGTCCACGTAGGCCATGGGGCGGTTATTGGCAAACGTTGCCTTATAGGGGCACAGGTGGGTATTGGTGGCAAGACAACCATAGAAGATGATGTTATTCTATGGGGACAAACAGGCGTCACAAAGGATATAACCATTGGTGCCGGAGCAGTGGTTTCAGCACAAAGTGGTGTCAGTAAATCACTTGAAGGAGGCAAAGCTTATTTCGGTACGCCTGCACGGGAAATAAGAAAGGTGCAAAAGGAAATGGCCTGGGTGAGGATAAAGGCGAATGAAGGCAATTAAGAATTATGAATTACGAATTGCTCCGACCGCGCTCTTTCCATGTAGTTTTTGGTGATTGACCGGAAAATCTCAATATCCTGTGCCAACCGATATCTCCTGGCATTGTAAACGCCTTTAAAATGATGTAAACTGGCTCATTAACAATCCATACCAAGGGCTTGGGCGTTCCAAAATAATTGACTATGACACATGAATCATCCGACAAACAATATAATATATTTTTTTTATTCTTGTACCTGATATTGATACAACCGCTTATATTTGCAGTTAACAATCACTTAAAAACATGAAAAAGATAATTTTTACAATTTGTGCGTTTACGCTTTGCAGCATAGGCTTTGTCGAGGCACAGACCCTTGATACCATCCCAAACGGGGGTTTCGACAGGTGGAACGGAATAGGGAAAGCCAAGGAATGCCCACAGTTGTGGGATACATTTGCACATGGTGGCCCCGCCTTTCCGGTTACCGATGTTGAATATGAAACACAATCTTTGTCAACATCCCCTGTGTTTAACGATAAATATGTATGGGATGGCGGTAAATATGCGTTGTCATTGACCAGCAGCACGGTAGGGAATTTAGTTTACGTTGGTGAAGTAGAATGTAAATTCAAAGTAAAACACCAAGATCCATATATTATCCTGAATATGGCTTATTTTGAAGCTGGTGGCCCGCAATCTCCAATTTTTGATGTAACTTTCTGGAATTCCAAAACGCACGATACGGTCTGCAATACGGGCCTTCTATTCCTTCCCTATTGGAATACACAGGCTGATACGTTCCAACCTTGGAGCACTCTCAATATTCCTTTAGCATTTAATTATGAAAATCATGGGTTATTACCTTCTTCTACTGACACCACAACGCCTGACTCTTGCCATATAATAATAACGAATGCCATCCCAGCTAATGGGATAGGAAGTGCTGCAACTCCTTCGCTTTATATTGAAAGAATGTGGTTTGCTGAAGCTGCAGCAACTGCAGGTATTAATCTTGGTGATAACCATTCCGCACCACAAAATACCTGCCAGGCTTATCCAAACCCGTTCACAAACAAAACCACTATACATTATAACCTTGTCCAGGATGGTCAGGTAAACCTATCTATATATGATATGCAGGGTAGGGAGATAAAGAACCTTGTAGATGGCAACGAGTCCTCAGGTTTATATAACCAGGTATTTGATGGTAGCGGTTTAAGTAATGGGGTATATATGTACCGTCTTGAAACTTCATCTGGCGTGCAGACAGGTAAGTTGATACTGTCGAAGTAAAAAGCTTAGCTTTAATATATTATAAAAGAGGGCTGTTTCATGTTTGAAATAGCCCTCTTTTTTTGTTTAATATTTCTGAATCAGGATTTTCAGGATGAAAGGATTGGCAGGATACTGGATTGTGTAAGACGTTGCATAGGCTATAGCTTAAAGAACACGCGTATTTTTCCTGGAAATCCTAAAATTTTGCAAATCCTGATTCAGAAAAAAGCAGAAAAAAAAAGCGATATTGCATTGGAATAGCTAAAAGAGTTAACAATGACTTTAGATGAGATCACTTATAAAATAAATGGGTGTGCAATGAAGGTTCATAATACGCTCGGCAATGGATTTCAGGAGGCAATTTACCAGAGGTGTCTTGCTATTGAAATGGAAAAGGTGGGGCTTGGATTTCAGAGAGAAATAGAGCAAACTGTTTTCTATGAAGGCATTGATGTTGGTACACGAAGGGCAGATTTTATTGTTGAAGGGAGGGTAGTACTTGAATTGAAAGCCATAATCTCTCTTGAAGATGTGCATCTGGCTCAAGCCAAGAATTATACGGTGGTTTACGATTTTCCTATTGGATTACTGATAAATTTTGGCGGCACAAGTTTACAGTTTAAAAAAGTGTTCAACCCAAAGTATAATGCGAATTAGTTATCGCCCAATATTTTTGAATCAGGATTTTCAGGATGAAAGGATTGGCAGGATACTGGATTGAGTTGGACGATGCGTTGCCAAAGCCTGAAATGGCACATATATTTTTCCTGAAAATCCTAAAACTCTGAAAATCCTGATTCAGAAAAAAGCCAAATGTCAAGCCCCCCCTTTTTTTGGCTTACAAATTGCACAAACCTGTTTTGCACTTAAATTTGTAGGTGAATGAAATAACCCGGCTATGAAAAACTTCTTTTTGTATATTTTTTGCTTTGCGGCGATCATATCGCCTGTGCTTCTAAAAGCGCAATATGCCATACCAAACGGGAGTTTTGAAAGCTGGACGGCCCCTAATAAACCTGCTGATTGGACTGTGGTACAAGGGAAGCCTACACAGGGGCATATATTTGGCTATACACTTTTGGATAGCGCGCTGAGTACAGATTCTACAACTGACTCAATACATTTGGAAATGTATGCCAAAGATGGTTCATCTTTCGTTAACATGCCGATGCAGGATACTACTACTCCATGTATCATCAGCCAGAAATTTGCCATGACCGCCAGGCCTGTTTATTTTTCGATGAATTATGCCTATTTGCCTGAAACGGGTTATAACCAGTTTCAGGTCAGTCTTATTTTTACAAAATGGAACACCACAACCCACCAGGAAGACACTGTCCTTTCGGGTGATTACAACTCAAAGCCCGGGCACCTGGATTCTGCCTGGACAACATTACTGGTTGCTGATCTGACATCATTGTACAATCCGAATATCTCAGGGAATCCGGATTCTGCCAGCGTCATTATTACAAGCAGCCTTCAGTCTTCCCCAAACTTAAAAACGGTATTGGCCATTGATGAAATTTATTTTACCAATACGGCAGTGACTACAGGAATCAGGGCACCGGAGACTGAGACTTTTTCATCCCGGGCTTTTGTTTTCCCAAACCCATTTTCTGAAAAGACAACAATCCATTACAATCTCGGATACCAAAGCCAGGTTTCAATGGATGTTTTTGATGTAAGTGGGAAAGAGGTGGCTTCTTTGTTAAATGGCAATGAGGCGCAGGGTCCTCATGATGTTATCTTTGACGCATCCGGTCTTAATAATGGAGTCTATTTTTATCGTTTGCAATCGGGTGATGGGGTGCAAACGGGAAAACTGATCCTTTCGAAGTGATGGATGAATGAAAAAGGCGTCATCCTATGTTTGCGAAGTCCTTTGCAAACATAGGATGACGTGCTTTTTTGAGCATTTTATCCTTTGTCCGTGGTCGGTGTCCCCACCGACCAACTTGACTAAAAGACCTGAATAATTGTTTTTTCTTACCTTTGGGAACTCATAAGCCGGAATTCAGTTATTCTTAAATCAAAGATTTAAATTCACTATGCTAAAGCTTCCAAATTTTCTTTTTTTAATTTTTGTTTTTACATCATTTTCTGTCCTAGCCCAGGTGTCTGCTCCAGTAAAATCGCCTCAAATAAAAATACTTTTTATTGGCAACAGTTATCTTTATAATAACAACCTGCCGGACATTGAATATAGACTTGCAAGGGCCTCTGGGATTGATGTTTATATAGATGCCGAGATTGCGATGGGCCAATCGGTTAACCGGCATATCAAAGCAAAATCAACATGGGTCAAAGTCAATTCCAGGAAATGGGATTATGTTATCATTCAGGATCACCAGAGATTTTATTATGATACCCCACCAAGTTTGGACTCTTTTTGCTTTGAAGACAAGAAGCTTTACAAATCGCCGTTGATGGACAATAATCTTAAATTGCAGGACAGCATCAAGAAATTGATTCCTGGTGTTAAAATAATATGGTTTGAAGGGTGGGAGCAAAGCGGGGGAGTAGAATCGAGGTTCCCCGGCGACAACACGGTGAAACTATTGGGAAGGATGCATGCGAACTTCAAGTACCTGAATGACCAACCGGGCGCACACGATATCATAGCCCCAATAGGTGACGCTTATGCCTCAAGTATTATTCAAAGGCCCTACCTTCAGAAAGTATCTCCCGATAGAAGTGATTTATTGTTTGATCATGACGGCCGGCATCCTGGTAAAGCCGGCAGCTTTCTGGCTGCGTGCGTATTGTTTGAAACTATTTTTCACCACCCTCCGATGGATTTAAAACCGACTTATAACAAAGTACCTGAAATGGATACTTTCCTGATAAAGACATCCTGGCAGGTCATGAACGATAGTTTTGCTTATACCAACCTGGCTTCAGTAACACCCGAAATCAGGCATGGTTGGCTCAACAAATACGCCTTTCATACGGCTAAAAAATATGCAACTTATCAATGGTATAGTGGCAATACAGCCATTGCAGGTGCCAACAAGCGTAAGTACAAACCCGAAACAAAGGGGCTCAAACCAAGCTATTGGGTGGAAACAACAGACTCAAGAGGGTGCGTTTATATGTCTTTTCCAATAAAGCTGGAATAACAGAAAATCTAAAAGGCAGTTAATATTCATGTTTTTTAAGAAGTTATTAATGCAACTGCTATGGCTCTGTTTGCCAATGATCGCTATTGCCCAGGATACATCGTCCACATCGAAATCTGAGCCCATTAAGATCCTGTTTATCGCAAACAGTTTTGTTTATAATAACAATTTGCCAACGTTATTAAAAAAAATGGCTGAAGCGGCTAACATTAATGTAGATATTGATTCTGAAATTGCATTAGGCCAGTCTGTTAATCATCATATCATGTCGCAGTTATGCTGGGCAAAAATTAATTTAAAGCATTGGGATTATGTTGTTATTCAGGATCATCAGAGGTTTTATTATAATACCCCGCCGTGCCTGGATTCTTTTTGTTTTAAAGACAGCCAGGTATATCATTCGCCCCTGATGGCCAATAATATTAAACTCCAGGACAGCATAAAAAAGCTTATCCCCTGCGTAAAAATAATTTATTTTGAAGGCTGGGAACAGGTAAATGGCGTACCATCGCGGTTTCCGGGTGACAATACCTTTAAACTTCTCGGTCGTATACATGCCAACTATGCCTTTCTGAACAATCAACCAGGCGTTCATAATGTTATTGCGCCCATCGGAGATGCTTTTGCTTTGAGTCTTATTCAAAGACCTTAT
>JABDEJ010000115.1 GCA_013287095.1 Bacteroidota bacterium
AATCTGTGAAAAGATCAGCCTCATTGATAAGATGATGTTTAAGATCAAAATAATTCTCAATTCGATGGACCTCACAAAAACGTATGATTCTTCTTTTGATGGAGGCTTCGGAATAATTTGTAAAATCATATCCATACCTATTTTTTACCTGGTACAACAACAAGTATATCTCCTCATTACTTATTTCCATGCTTTGGTTCAGGTTTTTGAAATTTTAAAGCTTCGTCAACATGGTGTCAGGAAAGCCATACCCTTATAAGCGACATTAATTTATTGATGTCAACAGGTTTGGAAATATAATCCGATGCACCTGCTTCGATACTCTTTTCACGGTCGCCCTTCATAGCTTTTGCTGTAAGTGCAATAATGGGCAGATTTTTATACTTTTCCTGTATTTTGATCTTTGCCGTTGCCTCATAGCCATCCATCTCCGGCATCATGATGTCCATGAGTACCAGATCAATTCCCTCGTTTTCTGAAAGTTTCTTTAGGGCCTCTTTACCATCGTTTGCCACAACTACATTTAGTTCTGATTCTTCAAGAGCTTTCGACAAGGCAAAAATATTGCGCATATCATCATCTACAAGCAAAATTTTCTTGCCTTTTAATGATGCCTGATCGGTAAATGACTTCCGCTGCTTCAACGCAGGAAACTCAACTGTTTTGTCTTCCCTTATCTTTTTTTAAGAATAGGGTCGTCTCATCGAGCAACCTGTCCTGAGATTTGGCTGATTTAATGATAATCGCATCAGAATACCGGCTTAACTCTTCGTTTTCTTTTCTGCTTAGATCCTTGCCTGTGTAAATGATGATGTTAATATGGGCAAGATCGGGATTCAGTTTTATTTTTTTTGATGAGTTCGTTGCCATTCATGTCGGGTAGGCTCAAATCCGTGACAATGATATCGGGTACCGTTTCGGCTATTTTTTCGAAAGCCTGTTCACCCGTCTGCGCAAAAACGCATTCAATCCCTCTGTTGGCAAAAGCTCTTTTTAAAACCATGCTTTGAATATCACTGTCTTCAATAATCAATGCCACTTGCTTCTTTTCAGGACTTGCGCTTCCCATTTTTTCAAAGAGTGCATTCAGTTGCTCAGTTTTTAATGGTTTTTCCAGAAATTCAACCGAAGGTGACTCTGAAACAAGTTTTTTATCTTCATGATTGCCAGAGATTATATGGACAGGAATATCTTTGATTTTAGGCACTTCTTTCATTTTCTGCATTACTTCCCAGCCATTCATGCCCGGCAAGCCGATATCTAAAATTATGGCATCAGGAATAATTTCCTTTATCTTTTCGAACCCTTCGTCACCCCTGGTGGCGATAATTGCCTCAAAACCTTTCTCTTGTGCCTGCTTTTTCAATATTTTTCCCAAAATGAATATCATCCTCAATGATCAGGATTAGTTTCTTCAACCTGGTCGATATATTTTCAATAGTTTTCAATTTTGAAGTGTCATCTAAAACTGCGGATTTATTTACTTCAGGCTGAGTTTGATTATCGTTGTCCGACTTAAAATTACTAGCAACATCATTAGAAGAGGCTGAATCAGGATCAAAAACCATGGGCAAAAACAGCGTAAATGAACTACCTTTTCCCGTCGCACTTTCTAATTGGAGTTCCCCGCCTAGTATCAAAGCCAATTCTTTTGAAATTGACAATCCGAGTCCCGTTCCACCGTATTTACGACTCGTTGAACCATCGGCCTGGCGAAATGCCTCAAATATAAGCTGTTGCTTTTCTTCAGAAATTCCTATGCCTGAATCTTTTACCTGGAAGCATATATTTTTTGAGGATTTGACAAGAAAAGGATTTTTAACGGTTGCTCCAGGTGTCGCATAAAAAATATTCAGATCAATACTTCCATCTTTAGGAGTGAATTTAAATGCATTGGAAAGCAGGTTCTTTAGTATTTGCTCTATTCTTACCTTGTCACCCGTAAATTCTTTTGCAAGGCCTTTTTCTACATTTACCTTAAACTTAATTCCCTTCTCCCTTGCCAGTTCTGTGAATAGTGAATCCATGGCGTATTGGATTTCGCTAATTGCAACACTTTCAATTTCAAGGTCTATTTTACGTGATTCGATTTTAGACAGATCAAGTATATCATTGATAAGGTTAAGCAGGTCTGCTCCTGAGCGTTGGATCACATTCGTAAATTCAACCTGCTTAGTATTGAGAGGATTATCTTTGCTTTCGCCAAGTAACTTTGATAAAATAAGAATGCTGTTTAGAGGTGTCCTGAGTTCATGCGACATATTGGCAAGGAACTCCGACTTGTACCGACTAATTATTTCGAGCTCTTCCGCTTTAAGTTTCAAGGCTTTTCTCGCATTTTCCAATTCTTCATTTCTCGCAGCCATTGCCTGGTTCTGTTCCTCCAGAAGATTGGTTTTTTCTTCCATTTCAGCATTGGTATGCATCAGCTCTTCCTGTTGCACCCTGAGTTCTTCCTCAGAAGCCTGCAGCAAGTCTCCTTTTTCCATAAGCTCTTCATTGCCAACCCTCAGTTCTTCTTCCTGGGTTTTTAACCGCTCATTCATCTCAAGCGTTTCTTTTAGAAGGGTCTCGGTTTTTTCTTTGCGGTTCAGTTGATCAATAGAAGCCGCAAAAACTGTGTTCGCCCTTTCGATAAACTCCTTTTCAGTTTCAGTAAAATCCCTCAAAGAAGCCAGTTCTAAAACACCAACTATATCATTTTGAAATATTAAGGGGGTAATTAATATCTGGGAAGGCTTTGCCCCTCCTAAAGAAGAACTGATTTTTATATAATCTGCCGGAACACTTTTTAGTTCTATAGCTTTTTGTTCTATAGCAACCTGCCCGACAAGGCTTTCGCCGAATTTATATGTTCTTTTGGATTTGCCCGGTTCGGTAGCATATCCTGCCACGAGTTCCAGATAATTTACACCTTTTTCATCTTCCAGGACTTTGAAAAGGCTTGATTGTCCTGCATTTACATATTTTGAAACAAACGTCAATACAGTTGTATGGAGTTTTACCCTGTCATTTTCCCTGATTCGCAACAATTGCCCCATCTCTGCAATGCCGGTATTAATCCAAACCCGCTTTTTGTCTGCTTCAGCAGCAATAATAAGCTGCTCTTCTGCATGCTTTTTCTCGGTGATATCTGTAGAAATGATCAGATAACCAAAAACAGTTCCGTCTTCATTTTTTAATGCCGTTATTGAAGATGAAAGGATTAGTTTACTCCCGGTTTTTGTGGTTACGACCCATTCGTTCACCTCTTCGCCTATTTCAGCTTTTGCAACAAATATGTCAAAGCCTGATGA
The DNA here is from genome assembly GCA_013287095.1 of Bacteroidota bacterium. Next base: position 3,297 of record JABDEJ010000115.1, read on the forward strand.
AACAGGCCTTCCAAGCTCCTGGCTTAATGCCCTTGCTGATGCCACGAGCTGTTTTTTTGATATGATATCATGCGGACCCAGTTTGCCAATGGCTTCTTCTGCCGTATATCCCAGCATTTTTTCTGAACCGCGGTTAAATGAACTTACAAGTCCGTCAAGCCCAATGGAAATGATGGAATAATTGGCACCCTCAATAATCGCTGTTTGCCGCGAATTAAGTTGGGTGATTTTCTCTTCCATCTGTTTGGTTGCAGAGATATCATGTATAAAAATAGCGGCCCCACTTGGTTTGCCATCTTGTAGTACCGGATTGAAATAGGTTTCCATGTACCTCACCTCCCCGTTAGGTAAAACATGTTTGTTCTCCATAACTACTTTTTCTCCCCCAATTGCCTGGTCGATATACTTTTGCCAATCCCTGAAATGTGAAGGCAATTCTTTATTTTCATTGATTAGCTGAACAATGTTTGAACCAATCCCCGATTTATCTCCGCCTCTCTTAAATGCCTGTGCCAAAACACTGTTCATGGTAAGTATTTCGTATTTTGTGTTTATTAGCATAACGACATCATTGGTATTATCAATGATCGCCTTGGTGTTGTTCTTTTCAGTTTCAAGAAATATCTCCGCATTGGTATTGATATTAATAAGGTAATAGATAAAGAGCAAGCTGGCAGTGACTGCACCGAAAAAAGTAGATATACTTATAATTGACTGAATATCAGTGGAAATATTCGGTATTAGAAACAATGTGTAATGAGTTGTCTCGCCCCAGATCAGTAAACCCAGGGAAATATTGAACACGATAAAGACCTTAAAAACCTCTTTGAAGTCGAAAAGAATAAAAATACCAATAAGTAATGGGAAATACAAAGCCCTGATATTTGAATCATGCCCTAGCGAGGAAGCAAGGTAAAAAACAAACAAGTTTGCGACTAAACAAAGCGATATCCTGGCAGCATTAAAATAGTGAAAGCGGTTTAAGAAATGCACGCCTGCAAATGCGATAACAATCCCAAAACTAAAAGATGCGAGGGCGTAAAAATGCAAGATGTAAAAAAAGACAGTGTAGAGGCTTACAGCAGCTATGGTCAATAAAGTAATTAAATGCGTAAGCCGCACCCTTCTATCAAAACCTGTTAATATATTTTTTGAGGCCTTGGGTTTTGACTGTTTAGAGATATTATTGCTCATAATTCCAGATGGTTTTTATGAATTCAAGTGCAATCTAATACAATATCAGAGTAACGGCAAATTGTATTTGACGGACGGTAAATACTTATAGGTTTTTGTGCTTTTCTCATTTCCACCTAACTTGCCTTCAAATTATTAATCATATGTCTCAAAAAGCAGTATTTCCCGGTTCGTTCGACCCTATTACATTAGGTCACAAAGACATTGTGGAACGCGCGACACGCATTTTTGAGAAAGTATATGTAGCGATTGGGAAAAACACCACCAAAACCACCATGCTGCCTTTTGAGAGCAGATTGGAGATTGTATCAAAGGTATTCCGTGATACGGAAAATGTGGAGGTGCTTAGCTATGACAAACTCACAGTAAAACTGTGTGAAAAGCTGGGTGCCAGCTATATCGTTCGTGGATTACGGTCGGGTACCGATTTTGACTATGAACGAAACATCGCTCTCATTAATACCAAACTAAACCCTAAAATTGAAACGATGTTCTTTATCAGTAACCCTGAATATGCAGGTATATCATCTACCATTATTAAGGAAGTTTATAAATTCGGCGGAGATGTAAGTAGCTTTGTGCCTCAAGAGGTTGTGGAGTTTTTAAAGAAGAAGAAATAGGAGTTACTTTCTACTGTTTCTTCTTAAATATAAAATAATACCCGGAAGGATCAACGGCATAATTCTGCAACGAATAGCCTTTGGCTTCAAGTTTTAAAGTAATCTGTAATATAATCTGTGGATCAGGAGTTCCTTTGTCATATTTAAGTTCTTCAGGGTTGCCTTCACTATATGCAAACACAGCATACCGGTCAGCACCTTTCATAAAATTTACAGAAGCATAGGAACCTGCCAGGTCTGTAGGGCTTTTGAAAGCCCATATTAATGATATACAAACTGTTATACCAACGCCGGCTAAAAAGTAAACTATTCCCTTTTTCATAGTTTTTGTTTTTTGTTGGCAATCTAACAAAT
>JABDEJ010000116.1 GCA_013287095.1 Bacteroidota bacterium
CCTGGTTACTGAATAGCCCAGTTTACGCGATGCTTCCTGCTGAAGCGTGGAAGTAGTAAACGGCGCTGAAGGCGATTTTGTCGCAGGTTTTACTTCAATATCTGCAATAGAATACGAAGCACTAACACATGAGGCGAGGAATTTTTCAGCTTCTTCCGCGGTATCAAAGCGCGTAGGAAGTTCTGCATTTAATATCGCATCGCTTTTTTTACCTGCTGCATCTACGGGATAAAAGGTAGCGGTTATTTTATAGGCTGACTTGAATTGGTGTCCAAGGATAGCTCTTTCACGTTCAACTACCAGGCGTACGGCGACAGATTGTACCCGTCCGGCTGATAATGCCGGTTGGATCTTTTTCCATAGTATTGGAGAAAGCTCAAAACCCACAAGACGGTCAAGGATACGACGGGCTTGCTGGGCGTTTACAAGGTTTTCATCAATGCTTCGTGGGTTTTCGATAGCCCTCATGATAGCGGGTTTGGTGATCTCATGAAAAACAATGCGCTTTATTTTCTTTTCATCAAGGTCCAGGGTTTCGCGAAGGTGCCAGGAAATGGCCTCTCCTTCGCGGTCCTCATCCGTTGCGAGCCATATCATTTCGGCGTCCTTGGCCAGTTTTTTCAACTCGCTCACCACTTTCTTTTTATCTTCAGGGATGATATATTTCGGCAGAAAGTTCTTTGTGACATCTACGGATAATTCCCCATCAGCAAGGTCCCTGATATGACCAAAGCATGACCGGACGGTATAATCATCCCCCAGAAACTTCTCAATTGTTTTTGCCTTTGCAGGCGACTCGACTATTACCAGATTCTTTGCCATTTAGTATTTATGTGCTTTGCCTATTATGACCTTAATATGTGTGTCAGGATTAATTCGTTGGAAAGGAACGTCTGCCTATAAACACAAGAATGAATTTATTGTTCCAATTCGAGCGGACTTAACCCCAATATCTAAAAAGCCGCAAAAGTACTGATATATTTGTTAATATGGTTAAGTGCCTGTCTTCCTCATATCACGGGCATGATAATTTTTGGTTAATTCAATGTATTCGTCAGTATAACCGTTATTATCACGATAAATAACAATCTTATCTTCTTTCAAATCCTTTTTGTTTTTCGCAAAGCCGAGGATGGTTCTTACCGGTTCCAGGTTTTCTTTGCTTTGGATATTGAGGCGATCAAACAGAAACAAATTGTTTTGCACTGCTTCAGAAATAAACGAAGCGGCCGAAACAGCAGGAATAATGACATAAAACCGCCCTTCATCACCCAAAAGCCTTGATGCATTAAGCAACAGCTCAGTAAAACTCAATTTGTCAAAAGAACGGGCATTTGTTCTTTCATTATAGCTTTCAGATTCTTTAGAAGCCTTTTGGTTGTATTCAAAATAGGGCGGATTGGATAGGATCAGGTCGTATTTTTTGTTATCAACCGGATTGAAATCCTGAATAGAAATGTGATATGCGTGTATTCGGTTCCTCCATGACGAGTTTTCAAAGTTCTCTTTGGCTTGGAGATAAGCGTTTTTGTCTATTTCTATGGCATCTATTGCCTCGCCCCTCACCACTCCTCTCCTGCCGGAGAGGGAAGCCGGACCAGGATAGTTTGCTTTTGAATCCTTTTCTGACGAATGGAGGCCGGAAAAACCTTGAGCCAGCATCAAAGATAAAACCCCTGTTCCTGTTCCGATATCAAGTATCCGATAAGTGGCGCTTTCCGCTCTTTCGTTCCTCGCTCTGTCTTCGCTCCCCGTCCTTTCCCCTGTCCACGATCCTAAAATCATCGCATCTGTGCCTACTTTCATCATACACCGGTCCTGATTGATGATGAAATGTTTGAATATGAAGGTATTTTGAGGCATTTTCTATAAGGGGGCGAAATTAAGGGCAATCTGCCAACTATCGTGCCTTAGCAAGCCCTATAGTTGGCCAACAAACCGATCCGAAAAAATATTTTCAAAAAAATTTGCGTAGTTAAATAACTACATATACATTTGTAGTCGAATAACTACACAATGAACTTAAGACGAGACGTATTTCAAGCTATAGCCGACCCTTCAAGGAGGGCCATACTTCTGTTAGTGGCCTCTCAAGCCATGTCGGCAGGTGCCATAGCCTCAAACTTCGATACAGCAAGGCCTACAGTGTCAAAACACCTGCAGATACTCACGGAGTGCGAGTTGCTTGAACAAAAACAAAACGGACGGGAGATTTATTATCATATTAATGCCAAAAAAATGAAACAGGTAGCAGACTTTATCGAACCATTCCGCAAAATGTGGGATGACCGGTTTAACAAATTAGAAGTGGTGATGAAAGAATACCAATCAAAAAAACAAAAATAAGATGGAACGGAAAACCAAGGTCCATGCCGAAGAGGGCAAACAGGAAATCACGATCACAAGGGAATTTGATCTGCCGCTCGAATTACTTTTCAAAGCTTATGCTGAGCCCGAACTTATTGGAGAATGGATGTCTAACCCGTATTCAACTACTAAAATGGTAAAGTTTGATGCCAAAAGACATGGTAGTTATCAGCTTGAATCAAAAGATGCCCAGGGGAAAGTTTTATTTGAAGCCGGTGGCGTAATCCATGAATTTGTTCCGAACCGGAAAATCACACGGACATTTGAAATGGAAAATACACCATTGGGTGTTCAGCTTGAGATATATGATTTTGAAAAGCTGACCGATGATACCAGCAAACTCAATATGCATGTCATCTATGAATCTGTTGCTAAAAGAGATGAGGTAATGAAATTACCTTTTGCGGGAGGCTTAAGCATGGCACATGACCGGCTACAGAACGTAATGGGCAGATTAAAATAAACTTGCCACAAAGCCTCAAAGGCAAGAAGAAAAACTCAGTGCCTTTGCGTCTTAGTGGCCTACTTGTAAAACAATAAACTTATCAATTTAAAATCTACTTAGAACCATGAAAACAATCATCAACAAACTAACAATGTTCCTCATGCCTGTGAGCAACATGCCAAAGGCGAAAGAATTCTATGCAGACAAGCTTGGCCTCAAGATCACTAAAGATTACCGGCAAAGCGATGAAGCCTGGTGGGTATCATTAACCCCCGGAGGCGATATTACGATTACACTCACGACATACAATGACGGACGAGTTAAGCCGGGTTTTATGACGCTGTATTTTTTAACTCCAAATGTTGCAGAGGCTCACAAAGAACTCGAAGACAATGGTGTTAAGGTAAACGAAATTAAAGACGACCTTTACGGCCCGGGATCTGGAGTGAAGTGGTTCAATCTTGAAGACCCGGATGGCAATTTGGTCTTCCTATCAGAGAAATAAAGCCCGATATTTGAATTTAATACAAACATAACAATGGCAAAGAGTAGCACGAACCCAAAAGTCGATTGGTTTTTTAATAAAGCCACACAGTGGAAGGATGAATATGAAAAACTGAGAATGATTATTCTGGATTGTGGACTTACAGAAGAATTGAAATGGGGTGTTCCTACTTATACTTTCGATGGTAAAAACGTTGTATTGATGCATGGATTTAAAGAATACTGTGCCATTCTTTTCCCAAAGGGCGTTTTGTTAAAAGACACTCATAAAATTCTCATCCAGCAAACAGAGCTTGTGCAGGCTGCACGCCAGGTGCGGTTCACCTCTGTTGAGCAAATAACCAGGATGGAACGGATTCTAAAGGACTATATCAAAGAAGCCATAGAAGTGGAAAAGAAGGGCTTAAAAGTGCATAAGAAAACAACGGCTGAATATCCGGTCCCTGATGAATTTCAAAGAAAATTAGACGATATTCCTGCTTTGCAAACGGCTTTTGATTCATTGACGCCTGGACGGCAACGCGGATATCTCTTCTATTTTGGGCAACCAAAAACATCCAAAACCCGGGAACAAAGGGTAGAAAAATATATGACACATATTCTCAATGGAAAGGGAATAGATGATTAACACAAATTGAAAAATTAAAATATTAAAAAATTCAAACGTTAAAAAATTACAAAAATGGAAAAGACAAAGAAAATTATTTATTGGATCGCCACAGCTTTATTGGCTGTTGGCATGTTGCAAAGCGGCATATTCGCTGAGATAAGATCCAAACAGTGGATTGACCTGGTAGGTGCCCTCGGTTATCCGGTTTACTTGTTGAATATCATTGGCACCTGGAAAATTCTGGGTGTGATTGCTATTTTAGTTCCAGGGTTTAAACTTCTAAAAGAATGGGCTTATGCCGGGTTCTTTTTTGCGATGACAGGTGCTCTTGCTTCGCATTTATTTGTCAGCGATCATGATATAAAAGGACTTATGGGACCATTCTTCCAGGCTCTTTTCGTTATTTTATCATGGTATTTCAGGCCTGCGAACCGAAAAATAGCTGAGTTGAATTCATCACAAGCTCAATAAAATGAGGAGGTAATAATTATGCTACGTTGTAATCCATTTCTTTTATTTGATGGCAACTGTGCTGAGGCAATGACATTTTATCATTCGTGCCTGGGTGGGGAATTAACGCTTACGAAACTTGGTGACACACCGATGAAAGACATGTTCCCACCCGAAAAACACAAGCGAATCATCAATTCTGTTTTAAAAACCGGGGCTATAGAAATCTCCTCAACAGACTGGATGGCATCTCCTGATTTTGAGCCAATACTTGGCAATATGTCCGCCATATTTATCATCGGCGAAGGATATGAAGAGCTGAAAATAGTATTTGACAAACTCTCAAAGGATTGTGAAAAAGACAGGTTCCAGGACCTGCACGATCTTCCGTTTGGAACCTACGGACAGTTTTATGACAAATACGGTGTCCAGTGGATTTTCAAGGGCGATAAGAAGGGATGATTTATGAATTCCAAAGTCGATGAATATTTTACCTCCGTCAAAAAGTGGCAGAAAGAACTCGAGACATTGAGAATGATCATTCTCGACTGTGGGCTGACGGAGGAGTTGAAGTGGGCTGTTCCTTGCTATACTTATCATGGTAAGAATATCGTGGGACTGAATGGGTTAAAAGAATTCTGTTCGCTTGGGTTTTTCAAAGGGAGTTTGCTATCTGATCCTTACCACATTTTAGCCAAGCCCGGAAAGCTTACCCATGCCGGGCGCTATATCCTGTTCACCAATGTGGAGGAGATAACCGAAATGGAAC
>JABDEJ010000117.1:0-3406 GCA_013287095.1 Bacteroidota bacterium
TTCAAGGGAGATTTTGAAATGGTTTGAGATCAAAGGCGTTGAAGTAGCCGATATTACCTTGCATCTTGGCCTGGGTTCTCTCAGGAAAATTGAGGTTGAAGACCTCTCCAAGCATAAAATGGATTCTGAGAACTTCATTATACCACAGAGCGCAGCTGAAAAAATAAATAAAGCGAAGGATGAGAAAAAAAGAATATGTGCTGTAGGAAATTCAGTAATGCGTGCCATTGAATCTGCAGTATCCGCAAATGGCAAAATAAAAGCCATTGAAGGCTGGACGGAGAAATTCATTTTCCCGCCACATATATTCAGCATCGCTAATTGCATGGTGACCAATTTCCATAGCCCGAAATCTGCTTTCTATATCACCGCTTCGACATTCGCTGGTCTTCCTCTGATGCGTAAAGCATACGATGAGGCCATTAAAGAAAAATATCGGTTCCTGGATTACGGGGATGCGATGTTGATACTTTAGGAAATAGGGGTCAGGAGTTAGGGGTAAGTGGCTGGCGCTTGCTTTCGCGGCAGTGCCCTGACCCTAAAGGGAACTATAGCCAGATACATTTTGATAATTTATGACGATTTTATAATCCTTGGACTTTTTTTGCCTAAATTATGAGGTTATCCTGTTATTCTCTTGAAAAGAATATCCATAAACTATCTAAATAAAAACCACCGATAGTCCCCTTTAGGGTCAGGGCTATGGCTGAGCTGATACCGCGTTAATTCTCTACAAAGACTCAGCCACCACTTCTTTCACATCAGGAACCAATCTTTTCAGAAGGTTTTCGATACCTGCTTTGAGGGTAATCGTAGATGAAGGGCATCCACTGCAAGAACCTTTGAGTGCTACGGTAACAATCCCATCTTCAAAAGATTTGAATTCGATATTGCCACCATCCATTTCCACGACTGGTTTGATGCTGCTGGTGAGAATTTCTTTGATCTTGGCAATGACCTCGTTTTCATCTGACTCCTCTTCATTTTCTTTAGGAGCCAGGGTTTCCTGCATTTGAAGGGAGATGATCGGGTCGCCGGCCTGGATATATTCTTTGAGGAATGTGCGGATGATCGGGATCAGTTCGGCCCACATGCTGTCAGATAGTTTGCTGACAGTAACAAAATTCTGACTGATATACACCCCTTTTACAAAGCTGAATTTAAACAACATTGCAGCCAGTGGCGATTCCTGTGCTGATTGCTGATCCGGGAAATCGAAGCTGTATCCTGGAGGCAAAAGTTCTTTGTTGAGGACAAACTTTATGCTGTCAGGATTTGGGGTTCCTTCAGCATATACGGTTATATATTTTTCTTGTGTAGTTGTTTCCATGCCGTCTGTTTTTCAAACCTATAAGGTTTTTCCAAAGGGATCCATTCGGAGAAAATCTTATAGGTTTATAATAATTCGCTGCAAAGGTAAGAACAATATAGGGTAGGGGATTAGTTCTTTTGATAGAATATTTGTTGGAACATGGAATTTATGGGATATCCATAAATTTATGAGTTTGTAACGAAACCCGCCATTGCGGGTGAGTTTTAACATATTCCACAATCAGCGGCATCATTTTATCCTGCTGGCTCCATTCAGGTTGGAGCAATAGTTTGCAGTCTTCAGAAACCAATGCAGCCTGTTCTTCTGCCCATTTAAAATCTGATTTATTGAAAACAATGATTTTGAGCTCGTTGGCAGCTTTATATATTTCAGGAAGTGGCTTTTTGAATTTCTTTGGTGATAAACATATCCAGTTCCAGGAACCACTTAACGGATAAGCACCGGATGTTTCGATATTGGTTTCAAAACCAACTGTTTGTAATTCAGAAGTTAATTCATCCAGGTTATGCATTAGCGGCTCACCACCTGTAATGACTGCCAATCTTGCAGGCTGCCTTAATGCATCAGAAACAATATTTTGTATTTCCATTAATGGATGTGAATCAACAGGCCAGGATTCTTTCACATCGCACCATACACAACCCACATCACAGCCGCCGAGTCTGATAAAATAAGCGGCCCGCCCACTATGAGTTCCCTCTCCCTGAATAGTGTAGAATGCTTCCATCAACGGAAGCGATGTTGGTTGATTCTGCAATCTTAATTAGTCTTTATTCTGAGCTGCCTGTAATGTATTTAGCATCAAACTCGCTATAGTCATTGGACCAACACCACCAGGAACAGGGGTTATATAAGAACACTTTGGTGAAACATTCACAAAGTCCACATCGCCACTCAGCCTGAACCCACTCTTTTTAGTAGCATCAGGGACTCTTGTTGTACCTACATCAATCACAATAGCACCATCTTTGACCATATCAGCCGTAACGCTATTCGGTTTTCCGGTTGCGGATATAATGATATCAGCGTTTAAGACATGATCGCGTAGATTTTTGGTTTTACTATGGCAGAGGGTTACGGTTGCATTGCCAGGATTGGTATTTCTTGACATTAGAATGCTCACAGGCGTACCTACAATATCACTTCTCCCAATCACAACGCATTCTTTTCCTGTTGTGTCTATTTTATAATGTTCCAGGATTTTCATGATTCCGTTTGGGGTAGCAGGCAGAAAACAAGGCAATCCCTGAACCATCCTCCCAATATTTACAGGATGAAAACCATCCACATCTTTTTCAGGGTCAGTGGATTCAATTACCTTTTCTACCGAGATATGTTTTGGAAGAGGCAACTGCACGATCAAACCATCAATATCAGAATTGGCATTTACTTTTTTGATCTGGTCCAGAAGCTCAGCTTCGGTAATTGTATCTTCAAACCTAAGTAATGTGGATTTGTATCCTATTTCCTCGCAAGAGCGGATTTTACTTCCCACGTATGTTTCGCTTCCGCCATCATTTCCAACAAGTATTGCTGCCAGATGGGGTTGCTTTTTACCTTCCGCAACCCTCTTAGTTACTTTTTCTTTGATCTGGGATTTGATCAGGTCTGAGAGCGCTTTTCCGTCTAGTAGTTGCATGGTGTTTTTTATCTGAATTCGTTAAAAAGTGCAAATTTACATGAGTTTGAATGGAATTAGGGCTTGACTCAAATAATTTCGTACCTACGGCACTCTAAATCGGTGTGTTCTCTATTTCTACCAATGATGGCACTATCGAACGTGGAACAAATCGCGCGTCTAAAGCTGGCGAAGCAATTAGCACATCATCATATCAGCACATTATCACATTCTACTCTTCATAGCTTGATAGAACACAATCCCTGCTGCAACAGACACATTGAGCGACTGTATCTTACCGGTCATGGGTATTTTGGCGCTATCGTCAACAATCTTTAACAGTTCCGGATCAATACCGAACCCTTCTGAGCCCATAATGATGGCCGTGGGCAAACTGAAATTAATTTCAGATATTTCTTTAGTTGCTTTTTCTGTAATAGCTATGAGTTGTAAGC
>JABDEJ010000117.1:3416-4984 GCA_013287095.1 Bacteroidota bacterium
TCTATGGATCGCATAAAAGTGATCTCCCTACACACCGTCACCTTGTGAAGGGCACCTGCTGATGCCTGAAGTGCATCGGCATTGAGCATGGCGCTGCCAACGGCAGGGATAACGAGAGCATGAACCCCGAAACATTCTGCACTACGGGCAATGGCTCCGAAGTTTCGCACATCAGTTATCTTGTCTAACAATGCAATAAATGGCGTTTCCCCGCTTTCAAAGATCTGTGGCATCACATCATCAATGGAAGCGAAATCTACCGCGGAACTGATGGCAATGATACCCTGGTGAACTTTGGTTGTAAGCCTGTTCAGTTTTTCTTTGGGCACAAACTGGAATGGAATATCATATTTTTTTAGTTCCAGGATGATATCCCTGATTCCATCATTATGAATGTCTTTCTGGATAAAAACCTTGGCGAGAGAGGTGCCACTGTTGATAGCTTCCTGTACGGAATGGATGCCGTATATTTTTTCTTTACTTTGCATGTCGTTTTGGGCGAACACGTGGGTTCGCCCGTACACCCGTAAGGACGAACCCACGTACTCGCCCACAAATGTAGCTAATATTGAAGAAAATAGGCATTATCAGTGATACCCACGGTTATCTTGACGACAGGATCATTCATTTTCTAAGCGACCGTGATGAAATATGGCATGCTGGGGACTGGGGCAGGATTGAGGTATCTGATAAACTGGCAGCTATTGCACCAATTAAGGGTGTATATGGCAATATTGATGGAAGGGAAATTCGCTTGACATATCCCAAGACATTGAGGTTCAATTGTGAAGGTGTCAATGTTTTCATGACCCATATTGGAGGCTATCCCGGTAAATACGATCCCCATATCCGCGAGGAGCTTAAATCCAATCCTCCGAATTTGTTTATCTGCGGCCATTCTCACATTGCAAAGGTAATTCGCGACCCAAAACTTGGTTTACTACATATTAATCCTGGTGCTGCTGGAAGAAGTGGTTTTCACCAGGTAAGGACATTGGTTTTATTAGAAATTGAAGGTTTTCAGATGAAGAATTTGAGGGTGGTGGAATTGGGGAGTAGGGCGGAAGAATTTGGGGATTTGGAAAATAGAGGATTCGGGAATTGTTAGACCCTTTTTTGATGATGATTTTTGCTCAGCAACTTTTTTTTATTATCTTGCACCATGAGACATGAATGTGTTTAGCCTTGATATTAGATTAATGAAAGAAAAGGAAATTGCACAATCGTTATGCTATTTAATTGAACTCGATGAAGAGAACTGGCCAAAGTTTTATGGGGACGCTATTGATAGTAAATACTTTAGCGAAATAAGTTTTAAAAAGCACTTTTTCATTTATAGAATTGCAAGCATTGCAATAATATTGTCTAGTGTAGAGAATGAAGAAATATTTGCAATCTTCAAAGACTTAATCACTGAAATTGCAACCCAAAGATTACATTGCAATGAGGATTATTTGGGAGATCAAATTGAAGAAGCATCTCAAAAATTGTTCAGTCTTTTTTTTACTGACCGCGAAGCTAACCCAGCCTTGTCACTTACTTGGGCACAAGATTGGCTCAGCCAAATT
>JABDEJ010000118.1 GCA_013287095.1 Bacteroidota bacterium
AGAAGCTACTGCGGAACTATTATCACTTATTGAGGACGTAATCGGAGATACTTATGGAGCCATTGATGACTTTTTCAACAGACCCGAAAATGAAGTATATGGTTTGCCTCCACAAGGGGTTGTAAAACTTAGAGAAGTAATGATAGGTTATCCTAATTTTCCATTAAGGCTATACGCACTAAAAATAACAAATGAAATAGTGGTACTTTTCAACGGTGGCATTAAAGATGGAGCAACAAATCAAACAAGTAGCCTGTTATCAAAATGGCGTGAAGCTTGTGCCTTTGCGAAAGTAATATTAAATCATATAAATGAGGATTATATTATTGTAGATGAGGATATATGGGAACTCAGACTTTATAATGGGACTAAGGAAATCTTACTGGAAATATAATCGAACAAAACAAAAAGCAGGAAATGAGAAGTAAAGTTGCAGATAGGATCAGGGCGAAGACGCCTGATGATGTACGTATATTCGTCAAATTGTATGCAGATATTGTGGTGAGGATAAACCAGATTATGAGAGAAAAGGGCTACACACAAAGATATCTTGCTGGTAAAATGGAAAAAAGCCCATCTGAGATACATAAATGGTTGAGTGGAGAACATAATTTTACCTTGAAATCATTGGCAAAACTTCAGGCTGAACTTGGCGAGGTCTTTTTGCACGTTGATAGCCATAGGCTTATGGCTGAATTCACAAAATCAGAAGTTTATGTAGAAAAAGCTTCACAGGTAAAGGTGATTCCTATTAGCAGCCTTGTATCATCAAAATCTTCATCCTGGAATTCGACTGAAACAAAACCTTTAAACACTGTTAGTTACAATGTCGGATAATAGACCATTCGATCCATTAAAGATCAGCATCATTGAATATAAAATGATTAAGGGTCAGGTTGATGCGCCGGAAGAATTCTCGATCGAATGGATAAAATTATTTGATTCGGATGCCAATTATACACTTGGGTTCAATTTTGACGGCAATTTTGTAAAAGCTGATATAAACATTGAAATTAGCACTAATAGTGAAGGCCGAAATAAGAGCGAAGCAATAGGTAAATTCCACTTTTCATATATTTATCATATTGAAAATCTTAGCGAATTGGTGACTTTAAATGAAGATAAATCCATACAGGTGGTCAACTTTGAATTGGGGGCAGCATTGGCTTCACTAACTTATTCAACTTCACGTGGTGTTCTACTGATCAGATTGCAGGGTACTCCTTTTCAAAGCTTTATTTTACCTGTTATTGATGTAAAGCAATTACTTTAAATCGTTTATTCCCCGCCCTCGTTCTCATCCCGCGAGTGTTGGTATCCGCGGCGTCCCGCGCTCCGGCGCTGCAGCTCAAGAGAAAATTACGAATTACGAATTGGGCATCTCCGATAATAGATTTAGCTCCGCTGAGCCTTCGGGTTCTCCCTGTCGTGAGAGCGGAGAGCGGGAGCGGTTTTGCCCTGACCCTAAAGGGAACTATCCTTGAGTGCCTGACGGATTATTTAATAATCACGTTCAAGGTTGTTGTTTTACCAGACTCAAGGGGAGCAGCATTTCTATCCCCTGTTGTTGAATTATTGGCAGCACCCTTTTCAGCCCTGAAGAAATATTCCTGGCTTGAAAGGTTGCTAAATGTAACAATACCGCTCAGCCCGGTAGTTAAAAACCCGCCACCTACTGAATTTGAAGAATCCAGGTAGTTTGCATACGATGAATAAAGCGAAACGGAGGCTCCACCAACAGGAGAGCCGTTAATGTCAACAATGGTTAACTGTAATGCCGTAGGCGTAGTCGCTGGTGCCGGAGGATTTTTAGCACAGGCCATAAGACCTACCGAAGCGATGAGAACGAAAAGCGATTTTTTGATTGCGTACATTTTTTATGTTTTATTTGTTGAACGTGCGAAACCTAATACAGAGTTACAAATTATTTTTTAATACGCGTCAGAATTTATAAATATTCCCCCCTAATTTCGGTTAGTTCCTGGGTCAACGACATTGCTTCTTAATTTATAATGCCCATTAAAACACCTCTCCCAGGTTAAAAAACACACCGTTAGATCCCTGTACGCCCCATGCGTAGTCTATACATGCATTGGTATTGGAATGTTTATTCACTTTAATGCGAAGACCCGTGCCCACAGCCGGGAAAATGGTACTAAATGTATTGGAGGGCCAGTTGGAATAGCTTTGGAAGTTTGTAAATACAACACCACCAAGCAACCCGTCACTAAGTATCTTGAACCGGTATTCGGTTTCAAAATAGATGAGGGCAGGGGCTTTAAACCTGTCCTGGATATAGCCGCGGGCACTGTTTTCGTAGGTGTCCCATTGTGTTGCAGGCAGATCAAGGTATGGGGCATGTCCGATAGTGATCCAATAGTAGTTCCAGAATGCGAGTATGTTATGAGATTTACCGGGCAACCTGAAATATTTTCTAAAATCTGCATAAAACAATTGCCAGTTATTGGTGCTGCCCAGGATGGTGAGATTGGGCCTGATAATCACATCTCCATACCAGCCTCCCTGCGGATTGTTATTATTTCTCCTTGCATCATAAACCATATTTAAAGATAATCCGGACGAAACAGTTGACGATGCGCCGCCATCATATTTTTTAATATCGGTTTCTGTGTGGGAGGCATTTCCAAAGTCTTCAATATCATAACGATAATCGAGGTTGTACCCAATGCCGCAAAGCAGATCGGGCGCAAATTGTTTGGCGAATACTTCGTAAACCCGCAGATAGGTATAGTCAAGCGGATCGGCATCGGCAATGGTTGAATGCGTGCCCAGGCCGTATGTTACTGAAGGATACTGGTAGTACCTGATATCACCTACGAGGTCTATTTTGTTGTTTTTGGTCCATATATCCGATTCAAGCTGAAGGGTAAATTGTTGTTTCAGGGAATATTCGCCATTAATAAGAATCGTAGATAGATTGGTTTGCCGTGGTTCATCTGTAAAAAATGAAATATTTGCTTCTGCTCCTGCAAAAAAGGAACTCTGTATGGTATATCCCAGTGCGGGAACGGGAGATATATAAAACTTGCCTTTTTTGAGCGGGATGCTGTCATGATACAGATTTTCTGTTTGACCCCATATATACCGCCATACATCCCAGACATCTATCTGGTGCCCGATTAATGTGTCCTTATGCTGAATAATAATATCTGGATTGGGATTTTGCGCCTGTGCACAAGGCTGATAAAATATTGTTAAAATGAAAGCCAGGGTATAATAGCGCAAAAGCATTGTAAACCTGCTACCTGAATCCGGAGCGAACTGACCACTGATTTGTCTGGCAAGGCCCTTGTTCATTGCTGTTTCAGAATGTTAAATAAACGTTCATTTTAGTTGCCAAAGATATTATTCCTTTTGGCATTTGGGTGTTTTTTGAGATGATTGAGAGATATGAGTAGGTTTATAAAAATTGTCATCAATATGGGGTCACCTCCTTAACTATCCATAATTTTGACAACTGAAATTCTGAAGAAAATTCCATGAATAAAGTTCTGGGCCTGTTTCTATCCGCATTTGTATTGGTTTCATGTAATATGCTGAAAGATAGCGGGAAAATTTCACTTTTTCCTTCAAAGAGCCTGGTGGCGGAGCAAATATTAACATCTCAACCGATTCCTCGGGCTGTGGCAAGCAGCCCGAAATTTCAATTAACATCATTGCTTATCCCGGTCTCTGTGTCACAGACCAGGGAACGGGGTTGCAGTCATGTACAGCCGCCTATTGTAGCAGCCATCGAAAATCACCGCATACCGGACCCGGCTGCCAATCATAAACCCGTTGTGCATGGTAGGGGAATGGCAGTGTTTACCTCGCTCCCGAAACAAATAATTGATTTTCAAAATGCGGTGCGCCATCCTTTGTCAGAATCTCATGTATCAAGAGCCCATCAGGCCATGACGATGGATTATGGACAGGTTTCGTCATTTTTTCTTGTTGCTGGCACCATCGTGATCCTGGTAGCTGAGTTAATAGATCCGGCCCTTTTATTCACCATTGGAATAACAATCGTTTGCCTGGCGCTTTTTATCTCCGGTGTGGTATTGTTTTGGTTATGGACCAAGCATAAGGACAATTCGGGACCCTGGGGCATTTCTTATGGTGAATTTGCTTTAATGTTTTTTCTGGGAGGGCTTGCCTCGCTGTTTTTCGGGGGAGGCATTCTTTTTTATTTTTCATTTTTGCTTTTGGCAGGAGCTATCTTAACATTCGTCCTTTGGCTCAAGCACCTTAATGACGAGGTTTAGTAAATTTATTAAAAGCGTCATCCTATGTTTACATAAGACTTTGCAAACATAAGATGACGGCTTTTATTGATAATTGTTAACTGGTAATTGGTAATTGATAAGAATATCCATATCTTTGCAAGCTATTTTAAAAGACAAAGAACTAATTAGTACGCAGCGATGTATTTAGATACGACGAAAAAACAAGAGATTTTTACAGAATTCGGTAAGTCAAAAACCGATACCGGCTCAGCAGAAAGCCAGATTGCCCTTTTTTCTACCAGGATCAATCACCTTACAGAACACCTTAAAAAGAACCGTAAGGATTTCAATACGCAGCAAAGCCTGCTCAAACTCGTGGGCAAAAGAAGGCGCCTGCTCAACTACCTCACCAGGGAAGATATTTTCCGCTATCGCGAAATTATCTCGAAACTGGGAATCAGGAAATAACGATTCGCATCAATATAAAAGGCGGTTACATGTAATCGCCTTTTTTGCTTTTTATACTATTACTTTACTTCTCCTTAATTTTCTCATTACAGATGGAAAAACCAATTGTACACTCACAGGTCATAACCCTTGATGATGGCCGCACTATAACCATAGAAACGGGAAAACTTGCCAAACAGGCCGCCGGCGCGGTTACTGTCCGCATGGACGATACGATATTGCTGGCTACCGTTGTAGCTTCCAAAACCCCGA
>JABDEJ010000119.1:0-311 GCA_013287095.1 Bacteroidota bacterium
CTTGACCTCCGGAACCTGAACAACCGGTATGTTGACAAATTCATTATCTGCCATGGCGATAACGACCGCCAGGTAGAAGCGATTGCAAAGGAAGTTGAAGAACATGTTAGGAAAACCCTGAATGATAAGCCCTGGCACCGTGAAGGATATGAAAACAGGGAATGGATATTGCTAGATTATGTAAACATTGTGGTACACGTGTTCCTTAAAGAAAAAAGGGACTTTTATGCCATCGAACAATTATGGGGCGATGCCGAACTTGAAGAATTTAAAGACTTTTCGTAATATTTTTGAAATAAGTAATGAACAAT
>JABDEJ010000119.1:321-4841 GCA_013287095.1 Bacteroidota bacterium
AATAGTCTGTTATTTTAATAAAGATAGTCAATATTTTACGATATGATACAAGACCAAAGACAATAATAAACCCGATACCGGAAATGATGATGATTTTCCCGGTATGCCAAAGGGTGGGCCTAAAAAGCAAAAATTCAATTTTTACTGGATATATCTTATTCTGGCTTTTGTAATCCTGTTTGTGCTGTTCTGGCCTCATAATGAAGGCAAAAGCGCGCAATGGACAGACATTAAAGAGAAATATGTCGCAACGCACCAGGTAGATAAATTCGTGATTGTAAAAGGGCAGGGAGAAGTGGAAGTTTACCTGACCCCTGACGCTGCCAAAAGCCTGACTCAAAATGAAAAAGAAAGTCCATTTGCAACCGGGGCCAAAACCGGTCCTCAGTTTGTAATGGACATGAATGAAGACCGTCTTACCCAAAATCTGAAACAACTCAGCGAAGAGAAAAAGGATCCTACTATTTCTGATATCCGTGTTGATGAAGAGCAAAGAACTGATTATGCACCAATTATTAACTGGCTGTTGCCAGTAGGCCTTATTATTTTGGTATGGGTCTTTTTTATGCGCCGCATGGGCGGAGGTGGCGGGCCCGGAGGTCAGATATTCAACATCGGGAAAAGCAAAGCCACGCTTTTTGAAAAAGATACCAAGGTAAACGTGACCTTTAAAGATGTGGCGGGCCTTGAAGAAGCCAAGGTGGAGATCATGGAAATTGTGGATTTTCTCAAAACGCCTAAAAAATATACGGATCTCGGTGGCAAAATCCCAAAAGGAGCGTTATTGATCGGGCCTCCTGGTACAGGGAAAACCCTGCTAGCGAAGGCTGTAGCCGGTGAAGCAAACGTGCCTTTCTTTTCTTTATCGGGTTCTGATTTTGTGGAAATGTTTGTGGGTGTCGGTGCATCCCGTGTGCGTGATTTGTTCCGCCAGGCTAAAGAAAAAGCGCCTTGTATTATATTTATTGATGAAATTGATGCTATTGGTCGTGCCAGGGGTAAGAACCTTGTTCAGGGGGCTAATGATGAGCGTGAAAATACGCTGAACCAGCTACTGACAGAAATGGATGGGTTTTCAACCAATTCAGGTGTGATTATTCTCGCAGCAACCAACAGGCCTGATATATTGGATACGGCATTGATGCGTCCGGGCCGTTTCGACAGGCAGATATCTATTGACAAACCGGATATCGCCGGCCGTGAAGCCATATTTGATGTGCATTTGCGCCCTGTAAAAATCGGGACCGACGTAGATGCCCATAAACTTGCGGTGCAAACCCCCGGTTTTGCAGGAGCAGAAATAGCCAATGTGTGCAACGAGGCTGCTTTGATTGCGGCCCGGAAGAGCAAAACCCAGGTAGAAATGCAGGATTTCCAGGATGCCATTGACCGGGTTATCGGTGGATTGGAAAAGAAGAACAAGATCATATCCCCTGAAGAGAAGAAAATAGTAGGCTATCACGAAGCAGGCCACGCCATCGTTGGCTGGTTCCTCGAACATGCAGCGCCACTGGTAAAAGTATCCATTGTTCCGAGGGGTGTGGCAGCATTAGGATATGCCCAATATCTTCCCAAAGAACAATATTTATATACCAAGGAGCAATTGTTGGATACCGTATGTATGGCTCTTGGTGGCAGGGTGGCTGAGGATATCGTTTTTGGTAAAATATCTACGGGTGCTCAAAATGACCTGGAGCGCATTACAAGGCTTGCTTTTGATATGATCGTGATATATGGCATGAATGATAAGATCGGGAACGTATCCTACAATGACCCGCAAAATGAATATGGTTTCAACAAACCTTATTCTGAAAAAACTGCGGAAATGATTGACAATGAAATACGTATATTTATTGCCAGCGCCTATGCACGTACCAAAAAGGTATTGATCGAAAAGAAAGCCGAACTTTATAAACTCGCCGAAGTACTGCTAGAAAGGGAAATCATTTACCAGAGTGACCTGGAACAATTACTTGGCAAAAGGCAATGGCAGGAAAAGGAACCTGAGGTAAAGCCGCTTGAGGATCTCACGCATATTGAAGCCGGGGAGAACATCCAATCGAATGGGCAGGCACCTAAGCAGAAAACCGAGGATGAAAAAACTGCTGAAGATAATCCACATCGGGGTCCGGGAATTACAATAGAACCGGATGGTGAGGACAGTGCCATCGCCGGGAAGAATCTTGGGTAAGGATTTTTGTTTTTGTTCTCAAGATATTTAAGCCTGCTGATCTTAATTCTTGTAAATATTAGTTAGCGTGGCAAAC
The DNA here is from genome assembly GCA_013287095.1 of Bacteroidota bacterium. The sequence continues at coordinate 2,589 of JABDEJ010000119.1, forward strand.
TATTTGCCTTGTAGAATTCTTTTTTTTCTTGTTTAAACACTTAATATGATTAAATAATAAGTGAAACCCGGAAAAAGAGGAAATTTGAACCGGATTAGGACTAATTATTTTAAAAATCATGCGGAAAATCCCCGTTACCCTTATAGCATTTGGCAGTCTGCTGCTTATCGCATCCTGGACTTCTGCCCAAAAACTCAGAACCCTTAGTGATGTATTGCAGACTGGGTTGAAAAACAATTTTGATATCAGGATTGAGAGAAACGCCGCGCAAATAAACACCAACAATAATACTTACGGCAATGCTGGTTTTTTCCCGACACTGGAAGTGGACGGCAGTGCCACCGGAAGCGTTGATCATGAACACCAGGTATATGGAAGTGGCGCACCGGAATTCCAGCAAAATAACGTCGCAGGGTCTAACGTCCTGGCAGGTATCGAACTTGACTGGACGGTATTTAACGGGTTCCTGATGTTTGCCAACAAGCGTAACCTGAATATGCTAGATAAGATCGGCATGTTGAATTTTAAAAGCCAGGTGGAAGTAAGTTCTGGTCAGATTATTAATTCCTATTACAACATTGTCCTGCAACAACAACAGGTAAAAGTCTATAGAGAATCAATTAAAATTTCAGCCTTAAAGTTAGATATAGCTAAAACCAAATTTGATGTAGGATCCGGTTCAAAGCTTGATTATCTACAATCTAAGGTTGACCTAAATACCGATAGTGCCAGTTTAATCAACCAGCTCGCTTTGGTAAGGAAGGCAAAAAATCAGCTTAATTATCTTATAGGAGAAAAAGACACCTCTGATTACAACGTGGCCGATACCATTATCCTGGCGCCTACGGTGTTATTGAATGGGTTACAGAGCCTTGCATTGCAACAAAATGAAACAATACTGGCGGCAGATGCCAGGAGACAATCTTATGATGCCCAGATAGATATTGCCAGAAGCGGATTGTATCCTACTCTGACATTATCTTCCAGGTATAACTATGGAAATGATGTTGTTCAGGCAGGGCCTACACTATTGAATCAATATAACGGTCTTAATTATTTTGGTACCGTAAGATGGAACCTGGTAGAAGGAGGGACTATAAGAACAGCCATCAAAAATGCAAAAGTAAATGAAGATATTGCCGATCTGATCTACAAGGATTCCGTTGAAAGCATTAATAAACAAATAGCCATCAGTTATGAAAACTACGCTGCAAACCTGAACCTTGTTAGCCTGTTAAAAGATAACATGAAATTCGCAACAGAAAACCTTGACATTGCAACCGAAAGCTACAGATTAGGTAAGATTTCATTGGTGGACTATCGGACGGCACAATTGACTTATGTCAATTCTGTATCAAGCCTGGTGAATGCGGTTTATGCTTCAAAGAATTCTGAGGTAAACCTGATGTATCTTAGTGGGCAGATCGGCAAAGAAGCGCAGTAAAATACATCTGATGAAACCATCCGATATTAAATATTTTTTGATTGTATTTGGTGTAGGGATGATGCTAAGTTATCAAATAAAGGCGCAGCAATTGTCAGGCTTGCCCACATCAAAACAATCTACCCTACATTCGTTATGGCCTGTAACGCCATCATCAACAATATTTAATGCCCATTCTTTTTCGCAGGATTCCTCTGTTTACATCATGTCAATCAATGGGCCAATAACTCCGAAAGATGCCATATTTTGCCAGTTTGAAAACAGGCTATGGAAATCTTTTGATATCGGGATAAGGTTGCGGGTGGAAACGCCACCGCCCTTGCATTAATCTTTTTTTATTGCCTCAAAAACGCCAATGTCAAAGGCCATGCTTCTGCCGCCGCTTTTTCGCTATAAGCTGGTTTTTCATCGTTGAAAAACCCATGATCTGCATAAGATATTTCCACATTCATATAAGGCTTCTCAGCTTTTTTGAGGGCTTGTACCACTTCTTCTATTTGCTCGTGCGGGATATGTGTGTCAAGTCCGCCCCAGAAAAACAAAATCGGTGCATGAAGTTCTGATGCCCTGTGCGCCAGTTGCGCTGCAATGCCACCGCCATAATATGATACCGTAGAACGGAAAGGCAAAATGCAATTCGCCAGGAAAGACATCCGTCCACCCAGGCAATAGCCGGTGGTACAGATATGGTCTTTTTTCACTTTGCTGTTATTTGAAAGCCAGTCGTATGCAGCTTTGATATCTGCTTCGCTTCCTTCAGTCGTCATGCCCTGAAAATGCGGTGCAATGGCAGGGAAATCTGTATAGCT
>JABDEJ010000120.1 GCA_013287095.1 Bacteroidota bacterium
TCAATAGGATACGCGCAAGTGTCATCTTTTAAATTAGTCAGTTCAGCAAATATTTCTTTTTGCACTGATGATCCCAAATCAACAAATCTATCTACCATCTTTGCAAACGGCGAATACTCTCTGAAACGACAGCTTACACTACTTGTTGAATCAGATATCTGGAGTAAAGATAATAAATACGACTTTATTGGTGATTTCAGGTACTACAAATATCCTTCAGTAACTTATGGCTTAGGAGGATATACCACTTTGGCGGACGCCGATCCGCTTGATTACTCTTACTTGAGGGTTTACGAAGTGGTAGCCAAACAGGTTGTTCCTGATTTGCTTGCCGGGATTGGGTATAATCTTGACTATCGATACGATATCCGGGATTTTGGTCGGGCCAATGGAACCGAAACAGATATGAAAAAATATGATAATGATGTACCTACCACAGTTTCATCGGGTGTTTCCTTGAACCTCGTTTTTGACAGCCGCAGAAATAATAATAACCCGCAAGGTGGGTGGTTTGGGAATATTATTGTGAGGCCAAACCTTACCATTTTAGGCAGCAGCAATAACTGGCAATTACTGTATGCCGAGTTCCGGAAATATATAGAATTCCCTAAAAAGTCACATAACATCCTCTCATTCTGGAATTTTTATTGGATTACCATGGGCCACGCGCCCTATCTCGATCTTCCTGCAACCTATTGGGATACTTATGAAAACAGCGGCCGCGGTTATATACAGGATAGATTTAAAGGGCCTGGAATGCTATACCTCGAAACGGAATATCGTTTCAGGATCTTGAAAAACGGTTTGTTGGGTGGTGTTGTATTTGCAAATGCACAAAGCTTTTCAAATTGGCCTCAGGATAATTTTAATAATATTTTACCGGCGGTGGGGACCGGGATACGGATTAAAGTGAACAAGCATTCCAATACAAATGTATGTATAGATTATGCGAGAGGGATCAACGGCTCAAACGGGGTTTTCTTTAATCTTGGAGAAGTGTTTTGATTCATTCCCAAATTCTCAAATAACTTCTTTTCCCTTTACCGCACTCCCCCTTAAAAACTCTTCAACCCCTATTCGCTTTCTACCTTCCAATTGAAGTTCTAATAGTTGTAAATAACCACCATTTGTAGCTATCCTGAGATAGGTTTTTTGATCCGTAATAATACTGCCCGTTGCCTTATCATTCGCTGCTGCTTCTTTTTCTGTTTTATAAATTTTCAAAACCTTTCCATCAAGAGTTGTCCATGCAGTTGGATAGGGGCTCAGTCCACGTATAAAATTGTGAAGGTCATCCAGGTTTTTATCCTTCCAGTCTATTCTGCAATTCTCCTTGAATAATTTAGGTGCCGGTTTGGAGTCATGATCAATGATTTGAGGAATAGGTTTGATATTATTCTCCTCAATGGCCTTCAATGTTTTCAAGACCAGTCCTGCCCCGGCCATCATTAGCCTGTCGTGCACGGAACCAGTATTTTCATCAGGCCCGATCGGTATTTTTTCCTGGAAAATAATGTCCCCTGTGTCAATTTCATGCTTCAAAAAAAAGGTTGTAATACCTGTTTCTTTTTCTCCATTTATCACCGCCCAGTTTATAGGTGCGGCACCTCTGTAATCAGGTAAAAGTGAAGCATGGAGATTAAATGTGCCAAGATCGGGCATTTGCCATACAACATCAGGTAACATTCTGAAAGCCACCACCACCTGGATATTTGCATTAAATGATTTTAACTCTTCAAGGAATGCAGGGTCTTTGAGTTTTATAGGCTGTAATACAGGAATATTCTGGCTTATAGCATAGTCCTTTACGGGCGAACTGTGCAATTGCAATCCTCTGCCGGCTGGCTTGTCGGGTGCCGTAACAACTGCGGCCACGTCATATCCTGCTTCATGAATACTTCTTAAAGTTGGGACGGCAAAATCAGGTGTCCCCATAAAAACGATGCGAAGCTTACGATTCATCTGGCAAATTTACCGCAAAGAAAACAAAGGTATCACAGAAGAGAGATTGGAAGAGAGATTCATTCCTGGTTTTGTATTTAAAACTTTGCGTTCTTTGCGATACCTTTGCGTTCTTTGCGGTTTTCTTCTTATCCTGAATCGTAAGAACGCAAAGTATAATTTTTGAAGAAACTCAATAATGACCAAAAAAAACTGGGTAGCCAAGCCTGCGGCTGACGAAGAATTATTTCAAAGCCTTAAATCACAGATTCAGACGGGGGATATTCTTCTTAAACTCATTGCCCAGCGAAATATCAGTTCCTTCAGTGAAGCCCGTTCTTATTTCATGCCTTCATTTGATGACCTGCATTCCCCTTTTTTAATGAAGGATATGGATACTGCCGTTGAAATGGTACATCAGGCTATCCTGACTGATCAGAAAATAGTTGTTTATGGCGATTATGATGTAGATGGCACTACTGCCGTTGCACTGGTCTATTCATTCTTCCATAAGATTTACCCAAATATCCTGTATTATATCCCGGACAGGTTTACAGAAGGATATGGTATTTCAACTAAGGGAATAGATTGGTCGCATGAAAATGGCGCATCCCTGATCATTGCCCTCGATTGCGGCATCAAATCTGTGGGCAAAGTGGAGCACGCCAGGGAATTGGGCATTGAATTTATTATTTGCGACCATCATACCCCTGGCGATACGGTTCCACCGGCAGGTGCAGTTTTGAATCCTAAAAGGGAAGATTGCACTTATCCTTATAAGGAACTATCAGGCTGCGGGATAGGGTATAAACTCATCAGCGCTTATGCCGAAAAATATAGTATTGATTGGGATCCTGATGAATATCTCGGATTGGTAGCCGTGAGCAATGCAGCAGACATCGTGCACATGACCGGGGAGAACAGGATTTTAACCTATTTCGGGCTGAAAAAGATCAACTCAAACCCGAGACCCGGGTATAAGGCATTGATGGATCTTGCAGGTGTTAAGAAAAACCTTACCGTAAATGACCTGGTATTCAGGATAGGGCCAAGGATAAATGCCGCAGGGCGGATTGCCAGTGGAAACCTTGCTGTACAAATGCTGATCGAAGAAGATTATGAAACGGCAGTGAAGCTTGCTTCAGAAATCAACAAGAATAACACAGACCGTCAATCTGTTGACTCAACCATTACCCGTGAGGCTTTTGAAATGATCGAAAAGATGAACGGCACGCACCAAAACCGAAAAACCACCGTTCTGTTTAATAAGGACTGGCACAAAGGTGTCATCGGTATTGTAGCTTCCAGGTTGATAGACAAGTATTACCGGCCTACTATTTTACTCACAGAGTCAAATGGGATGGCAGTTGGCTCCGGGCGCAGCGTACCAGGCTTCAACCTATATGAAGCCATAAAAGAGTGTGATGACCTTCTGGAGCAATGGGGCGGCCATCAAGCCGCTGCGGGTTTGTCACTTAGCCTTGATAATATTGAGAAATTTTCAGATAAATTCGAAGAATCTGTAAGCAGATTGATCACAGAAGATTTGTTGACGCCTGTTTTGGAATATGATATGGAAATTGCCCTTGATGAAGTGACGCCGACTTTTTGCCGAAGCATAGAAAGGTTTGGACCCTTTGGGCCGGAGAGCATGAAACCGGTTTTTGTGAGCAGGGGGCTATCCAACTATTACAAACCGAAAATCGTTGGATCAAATCACTTGCAATTATCAATCAAATCTACTGGCGGGAAATATTATAAGGGCATTGCCTTCGGTTTGGGCGAGCTTTATGAAGAAATAACAAAATCACCGGCTTTTGATCTTTGCTATACCATAGAACCTAATGAGTACAAAGGGGAATACATGGTTTCGATTAATATTAAAGACATTAAAATAATTAAGAATTAAGAATTATCATGCGCCAGCCCATTCCCAAATTCTCAAATTCCCAAATTCTCAAATAGATATTCATATGGTCCTCAGGTCCGATTCCCTTGTAAAAGCATACCGTAGCCGCAAAGTGGTTGATCATGTATCTGTATATGTAGAACAGGGGGAAATAGTTGGACTTTTAGGCCCGAATGGTGCCGGTAAAACAACCACGTTCTATATGATCGTAGGATTTATCCGACCTGATGAAGGCAAGATATTCCTGGATGATGAAGATATCACTAAGCTTCCAATGTACCGCCGGGCGCAGAATGGCATTGGCTACCTGCCGCAAGAGCCTTCTGTTTTCAGGAAATTATCTGTTGAGGACAATATCAGGGCCGTGCTGGAAATGACCCGTTTATCAAGGGCCGAGCAAAAAAATAAAGTAGAAAGCCTCATTGATGAGTTTGGCCTGTCAAAAGTGCGCAAGAGCCGGGGCGATCTTCTATCAGGTGGTGAGCGCCGGAGAACAGAGATTGCCCGTGCATTAGCTACTGACCCTAAATTTATCCTTCTTGATGAGCCGTTCGCGGGTGTTGACCCTATTGCCGTAGAGGATATTCAAACCATTGTTGCACAACTGCGGCACAGAAATATCGGCATCCTTATTACCGACCATAATGTTCAGGAAACTCTTACAATTACAGATCGCGCCTATCTTCTTTTTGAAGGTAAACTGTTGAAGGCTGGAACTGCTGAAGAACTTGCTGAAGACGAGCAGGTGCGTAAGGTTTACCTGGGTCAGAATTTCGAGTTTAAAAGGAAAAAGGTTATTTAAGCCACTACGCCTTTCATATGCGCCATGTTCCTTTCTATCTGGGCAATATGTCCCGGTATGTGTTTTACATAGATATCCAGCCAATGATCCAGTCCTACTAACCCGAACTCGCTGTGATTGTATT
>JABDEJ010000121.1 GCA_013287095.1 Bacteroidota bacterium
CCGCCCTTCGTGCTCATTGTTGTTTGCGGTCCCTCCTCCTGCCCGGTAACCCCGCCCCATAAAAAGGTCCACAATCTTGAAAAGAAAGATTGCCCGGTGCAGCCTTCAAATTCCTCTTTAAGTTCATAGTCTCCCTGGCGGTTAAATGGATGGGGCTCGCAGCCTTTTCTGCAAAGGGTGATGGAAGATCCGGTCTTAACCATGATAGTGCCGGTAACCGGTACCTGCGATCGGCCGCTTGTAGAACTCCAGTTTTTTTTATCCGCAGAATAAGAAATGTCACCCTGCTGTTTAACGATGGAAAGATATTCCTGCGCAGCTACCCGGTGGGAAAGACAGGAAACGAAAAACGTTACCCATAATACCTGGTATTTTATCGGCGTAAAATGGTAATGAGACCGGGTTTTCATGACTTGGTTTTAGAAATAAAAGTTTTCCTGCTCCCGTATATCCAGTTAACAATTTGCCTGCCGCCATTGCGTGTAAATTTATATAAATAAAGTAAATAGCCGGCGGGTATAATAAGTACAATAAAATCCGATGGTTCCAGCTTTCTTTTGTAAAAATAAAGAAGCCACATGGAAAGTGAAACTATAATCAGGCTGAAGCAGATCAGCATGGCCTCAAAAATGAGGTGATAATTTTGTTCATGGTGCCTGAAGGAATAGGTTAGAGGGATACAAAACAGGAAACAGGCTATAAACCGGAAGATATCGGGGTAAGGGACTTCATCTATATAGTCGCTTCTCAGGATCATTGAAACAATATGAGCTTGTATTTCCACTCCGTACATGTCGGGAATGGCGCGGCCGCTGATTTTGTTATAAGGCGTAAAATGAGCGTCTGTCAGCATCGTCCGGCTTTTGTCGAAAAAGCCCAGCAGAACTATCTTTCCTTTTACAGAATCTTTTCCGGGAAAGGACTCAAAATACCTGAATCGTTTTTTTGCTTTTTTGTAATTAATTAATGTTCTGTCTCCGCCACACCGTCTCCTTAGTTCATCGTATCTGGCAGTATCCGCTAACTTTACAATTGCGGTGGCAAAGCTGTATTGGGTATCGCCAATTTGTTTTACCGGCCTGAAATAACGAACCGTGCTCCACCGGTTGCGCTCGTCAACGTTTGTATAGCCATAATTGAATGTATCGTTCTTATAACGAGGGTCATTAAGCATCTCATTTCTCAGAGTATCGTTAACAATGGCATCACCATCCGGGCTTCCGGTTTTGGGGTAGTAACCGTTGGCCAGCACCAGTAAACGCCGGTACTTATCAAGCACGCCCATCAACGAATCGTCTTCCGGGCTTTTGTCGCGGTTAAACTGGTAATCCAATGCAATCACCAGGGGCTGTGCTGCCGCAAGCTCTTCAATGCAAGCTGCCAAAGCAGCCCTGCTTGTATCACTAAAATTAATAATGATGATGCTATTATCGGGACCAACGGAATCCTGGAATTGTGAAAAATAAAAATCCGAAAATTCGATGTCTTCAATGCTGCGTTCATCGGGGTTCAGAAAGTTGACATTTATTTTATGCAAATAGGTGTGAACCGACAACGCGATCACAAAAATAAAGGTGGTACCGGCGAAAGCCTCTAACAATATTTTTGAATGAGTCTTAAGGAAACTCCATACCATCACCGTTAAACCCCCGGCCATTCGGATCAACAAGCGAGCGGCCTGCCCTGCATATCTTATAAAACCGGAGCTGAAATTTTTAAGCAACATGGCCGCGTGTTTTGGTAAAGCTATTTAGATTTTATAAATTTAAAAATGATCAAATCCTTAGTTCGTGTCTGACGCCTCGACCATGCATAGCCTGCGCGGATGCTATCGGGGCTAAACCTTTCAGGTCTTACGAGTTCTTGTTAGCAGTTGGAGACCTGAAAGGTTTGAACCGGTTTTAATTAAGATTTATCATTTCCAAATCCGATATCAGCTTTTGGGTTAAACCTTTCAGGTCTTGCCTGTTCTTGTTAGCAGCACGAGACCTGGAAGGTTTGAGTCATTTTCACCACACCGCCCAATCATTCTCCGTATTCTCTTTCCTGCTGGTAGGCTTTTGCATGCCGCCAGATAATTCCTCCACCCGCTGGCTTACATAGGCGCTCAGCTCAGAAACTTTTACGGTGGGGTTTTTACTCATCAACTCAAGTATACTGTAAGTAAAATATCCGTTTTTATGGGTGGCATCTTCAATGGCAAACTGCGTTCCTGCTGCAGCGGATAGCACGGTTGCACCAGTGCCCCGGCCTACGTTGGCAAACAGATCCTGCATTAGTTCAAAGCTGTTTTTAAGGCCTAAAACTTTATTGTCTCCATAGTCTGGCACCGAAAGGCCTTTATGGATGAACTGATTTTTATTACTTGCATCTGCTAAAGCAGTACTGTCATTATATTTATTGAGCGCCACTATTTCATCCTTATCCAACTCACCGCTATTGCAGGCATCTATCAGCATCAGTTTTTTGCGGGGTGGGATGCTGTCTAATAACCACTCCAGATCATCGTACGGCAAGCCGCCCTCCTCGGGTTTGTTGAAATTTACGTTGTACGTGGAAAGGTAGTAATCGTAACTTTTACTTATCAGTCCATGACCGGAATAGGCTATTATCACTTTATCATCTACTGAACTTTGCGCCAGGCGTTTTTTGATATTCCTTACATTTTCGCGGCTTACCTGTTCGTTAAATAGAGTATCTATCACTATGTTTTTACCGTAGCGCTTTTGTAATGACTCAGTCAGGTCATGAATGTCTTTTACGCAGTATTGAAGCGGGTGGGTGTTATCTTTAAAACGGTTGATGCCGATGCCGATGAAGTAGAGTTTTTCTTCATTTCGTTGAGGTGGGGTGTAACGAACATATAATGGTACGCGGTAGCTTTCGATGCCGTTTATATTGGTTACGGAGGTTTCGACGCGGTTTTCGTCCTGAGAAAGATTAATCCTAATAGTGGTATCGAAAGATGTTAAAGCTCTTCCGCGCAGATTAGTCCCTCTAATACCAAATACGGGCACGTCATTAACCCAAACATTAAACCGGTCAAGTTTATACTTATTATCATTTGCGTGGAGCGATATGGACAACGAACGAACGGCGGTCTTGCTTGGCGTTTTATCTGCACTAGTGATTTGAATTTCGGGCAGATGAAAATCAGCGTTGAACATGTCTTCCCGAAAATTGAGTTTTTCCAGCCTTTTCAAATAGGCCTTATGATATGCCTCGATTAAACTTGTATCCGAATATTGTAATCTGGAAAGCACAATATCAGGCCTGTTGTATTGAATATCGAATTGTTCGAATGAGTATGCATGGTCATAATTTCTAAAACCTATTAAATGCAGGCTGTTTTTGGTGGCAGAGTAATATTGATCAGGGCAAATAAAAACGGCGGGGGCGTTATACTCCCAATTATCCTCAACAAATCTGCCTACTTCACCGCCTTGTTGAAGATCATAAAGCAACATGGCATTTTCAATCCCCGCGGCAAGCAAATCACTATTTACAAATGCGAGCGAAGTTATAACGTTTGTATTTAATTCATGAACCGACAGTAATTTCAGGCTATCCAGCGAATATATGTAAACAGCGCTGCGACCGTCAGTTACAGCAACTATGTTAACTGCGATATTGACTTGCATATTACGGGCGATAAAACCAAGCAATTCGGATGAGATTTGCTTGCCTGTTTCAATATTTACTACCGCCAGGTGCTGAACTTCAGGAAGCAGTAAAAAATAAGAACTGTCAATCAGGAATGGGCTTTGTGCCCAGAAATCGCTGAGATTCGGGATGGAAAATTCCGAGATTTTCTGGAAAGAAGCGTCATAAACTTTAACTGCGGAATCTACCATCACCACAAGCTCCTTGTTATCGAATGTAAAGCCGGCAAAACGTATAGAACCTGAAAATTTCTCCAATAGCTTCATTCTCCCTGAACTGAGTTCGCAATGCGCTAATTGATGAAAACTTGTGTTAAATACAAACTCATTATCATCTGAGCGAAAATCCATCAGGTCGGGATAATACCGGCCGCCAAAGAATGAAGATTCGTTCGCGTCAACATGAATCGCGGAATCCACTCTACTGAATATACGCTTCACCGGATTCAGTTGAAATATGCTTATGGAATGGTCTTCAAAATTGATGATGCCTAACAAACTGCCGTCCTTACTGTATTTTATTCTGGTGGCCCCCCGGTTATCCGCCAACACTGAATCAATATATTTCGCGTCATCCCTTAAAGGATTGTTTTGTGCCTCGGTGAAATTCGCAAAGCCAGTTTGACAGGATATTGTATGGTAGCGATATCCGATTGCAGGATTACCGTCTTTAAGCGAAAATTGCTTCAAATCGGGGATATATTGATCAATTATAACTGAATTATCATACAACCCGATTAGTTTATTAATTATTTTACCGCTGGTAACGTCAATAATATTGATCGTGTCCAAATCAGCGATGGCGCCTAGCTGCCTTTTAGAAGTATAATCGGTCGGGCAATAATTCCTGAATTTTTGATCTTGAAGATACTGCAATATAGGATTACCCAAATTGTAAACAGGCATATCGTGGGCGCTGGCCATCACTTTCCAGTTGGCGTCCCTATCCAGAAAGGAAAAGGCATCGGCCCCGTCTTTATATATTCGCTGATCGGAAAACTCGTAAAAATCCTCTTCGCGTTTTAACTCTTTGTTTGCTTTAAAATCGTAAGCCACCAGATAAAAGTGTTTTTGCTTC
>JABDEJ010000122.1 GCA_013287095.1 Bacteroidota bacterium
GAGCACCAGTTATATTTCGGGGGAAATTATTTCTGGGACGATACCGTGAGTTCGTTAATCACTTTTGAGCTCTATTCTCACGGTATAAAATCTGCCTTTCCAGTCATTAGATTAATGATTGTATTGTTTGCTATCATAGGGATTGCGCTGACATTTTTACTTGTTTTCATCAAAAAGAAAAACCCTCATTTGCAATTGACAGCTTATGCTTTTGTCCTCATAATGGTTCCGTGTGCAATTATGGTGATCTCTCATTACCTGACAGGCAGCAAATTGCTTACAACAAGAACGGCATTCTTCTTTGTACCCCTTTTTCTTATTTATCTGATATCTTTATTGAATTTGATGTCTTTTAAAGCTGTGGGCAATTACATTTCAGCAATTTGTCTTTGTATTTTCTCCGGCCTGTTTGTCTATAATTGTTACCTGAACTGTAATGTTACAGGTGTTGAAGAATGGATGTACGACGCTTCAGGAAAAGATGCGATATCAGCCATAAATAAGGACTATGTTAGTAATCCTAAAAACCGCCAAAAAATTTCAGTTGGTATCATTTGGATAGCCGAACCGTCACTTAATTATTACAAAGAAGTGAATCAATACCAATGGCTTAATGAGTTCGACAGGAACGGTGTGACAGGTGTGTACGACTATTATTACCTTGGAAAAGAAATGATAAAAGATATGCCAGGCATTAAGCTTCGATTGATGGCATATTATCCAAATACAGGGCTCTATTTATTTTCAAAAGAATGATTATAAGCCAAAGGGATCAGAAATGGTCTTCATTTATATTTATCTCTATTTCTCTTTGCTTATTAGGCTATAGCATCAGCAGGGCCTGGCTCTTGTCTTTTACAATTGATGAGGCCTACAGCTATATGAACTATGTAAAAGATACCTATTGGAACATATTTACATATAAATTCAATACCTCTAATAATCATGTTCTCAATAGTTTGTTGATGAAGCTATCAACTGAACTGTTTACCCCAACTGAATTTATACTTCGGTTGCAGAGCACTCTTGGTCACATTATTTTTCTACTCTGTTCCTGGGCAGTATTAAAAGATATCAGAAACCCCTGGTTCAGGTTAGGTGGGTTTATTTTGCTGAATACCAATCCATTTGTTCTTGATTTTTTTTCATTGGCAAGGGGATATGGTTTGGCGGGAGGATTGATGATGGCCAGTCTATATTTTTTGATGAAATATATTCAATCTCACAAAAATACAGGCTTATGGTTGGCATTATGCACTATTTCAGCCGGACTTTCGGCTATGGCAAATTTTTCATGGCTCAACTATATGCTGTCAGTGAGCTGTATTGCACTATTATGGGCTGTATATGTACAGTATCAATTTAAAAATAGATCCTTTTTCTTGAAAAGCCTGATTGCCTTGTTTTTATCAGGTGCGCCCTTCTTTTTTTATCTTATTAAAATCGCCACAAAATTAAAGATGGCCAATGAATTATATTATGGCGGCCGGAAAGGATTCTGGACGGATACTTTGGGGTCTCTTATTGATTCAACTTTTTACCACGCAAATTATCCTCAATTCATTACAATACTTTTCCAGGTTATTATTATACTTATTTCGACCGGTGGACTCACTTTCTTTTTGCACCGTTTAATGATCAAAAAAGAACCTGCAGAGAAATATGGGTTCTTTATTGCAGTTTCCGCTATCCTTGTCATAACTGTTTTAAGTACCATAATTCAACACTTGCTTTTTAACAATCCTTATCTGCTGGATCGCTCAGCCATTCTTTTCATTGATCTCTTTGCGCTTTTTGCCTCCTATCTTTTTTATTATACTTATAGCTCATTCAAATTTACTATTATACTGTATGTTATCTTGTTATGTGGATATATGTTCAATTTTATCCTTGCAATAAATTTCACACATACCAAAATCTGGATCCAACAATCGGATATAAAAAACATGATGCGGGACCTTGATGGAATCAGACTAAAAAAGGATCCTGCTAAAAAAGATTGGTATGTATCAGCAAGATGGGACTGCTGCCCCGCTGCCGATTTTTACAGGGATATATATCATTATACCTGGCTGAATCCCATTGAAGTGAGGCCACCTACCTTAAAGGAGGATTATTTTTTTTATCCTGAAAATGATCATGATACCATAGCACGAGCTAAGTATAAAATAATTAAAGAGTATCCGGCTACAGGTTTTGCTTTATATGAAAACCTGGATCCTTCACCAGGAATCCTTATTGCTTCCAAGACATTAAAAATGGCACCATCAGATAACGAATGCAAAGGGGTTAAACTGGTTACCAATCCTATTAAAATGGGCTTATATTCTGCTTATCTTAAACCGGATGTCTATAGCCCCTACCTTATATTTCCGGTAGGTACATTAAAGGGCGATTCGTGCTTCAGGGCTGAAGGGAGTGTCTGGATATATTTCGATGACTTTAATAAGAAATGCGGGGAAGTTGTGATATCAATTGAGGATAACAATAGAAAAGTATATCAATGGAGCAGCCTGAAATTAGACAGGTATTTTGATAACAAAGAAGGCCATTGGATGCATGTCAAATTTGGAGATTGGACATCAAAAATCCGAACAGATAAAGACATATTACACGTATTTGTACACAACAATGGCAAATATCCATTTTATGTGGATGGACTTGAGGCTAAACTGGTTAAATGACCTCTATTGTTTATCAGCGGGTTTATTTTTGAAATAGCCTCTCAGTAAGAAATTGTGTTGGGCTGCTGTAAGGTCTTCATTTAGAAGTATCGTGGATCTTTTGAGATTGACAATAGTAGCTTTGATATTATTGGCCATAGCGGTATCAGTCAGTACGGTATTCAGCGGTCCGTTACCCGAGTTCGCATGTTGCATCGTAACAGAGGCCTGATCTGCTATGGTTCCAAGCTTATCTGATGTTTCTTTGAGTTTGGAGATTGTACTTGTGAGGTTATTACTTAATTCCGGGTCGTTCACCAATTTATTAAGTACTCCGTTTCCATGAGTAAGCTCGTTGGTTGTACGCCTGAGGTCATTACCTTCCTGGGTATACACCTCAGTCATGGTTTTTAAATTATTCAGCGTTTGCTTGATGGTTACCGCCATGGTTGTATCCTTAAAAAGCGATTGGATAGAGCCGTTTTTGGTATTCAGATCATCGGTCAGCTTCTTCAGGTTTTCAGTTATGTCTGTAATATTATTACTGGTGCCGCTAAGTTTTGCGATCATATTGTCCATATCAAGGGGCTGGCGGCTGCCAATTCGGTCACCATTTTCAGCCTGTTGACTGCCATAAGCACCTGCAGTGATATTTACAAGTTCATCTCCCATTAAACCATCAGATGTTATGGATGCCACAGCGCTTTTCGTAATAAATTCACGCTTGCTTTCATCTATATTCATATCCACTCTTATGCTGCTGTCATTCGTAATGGTAACACTTTTCACAGTGCCCACTTTTACGCCGTCGAACCTGATATTGGCACCGGGTTTCAAACCAGACGTATTTTTAAAAACTGCATAAACTGTAAAGCTTTTTGTGAACAGTCCACTTTTGGCACCCACCAGGAAAATGCCGAATATGAAAATGATGATGCCCAGCACCACGAACAGGCCCAACTTAATATTACGCTTCGTATCTTGATCCATATAAATTCTATGTTATATCAATGTAATTATTATTCAAAAAAAAGGTTTGACCCGGGGGTCTTCAGTTTTAACGACTTCATCATAAGTACCTTGTAAATAGGCTATTCCATCCATTACAAAAACAATATGATTAGAGGCTTCTTTTGCCAGTTTCACGTCATGGGTAATGATAATGGAAGTGGTATTGGATTGATGTTGTAGTTCCATGATCAGGTTAATGATTTCTTTGGAAGTAATAGGATCAAGCCCCGTTGTCGGTTCATCATATAAGACAATCTCTGGTTTCAATATAAGACTACGGGCGATACCAATCCGTTTGCGCATACCTCCGCTTAATTCAGATGGCATGAGGTCAATTGTGTTTTCAAGTCCAACACTTTTGAGCGATTCCCGAACAAGTTTGTCAATGTCACCCTTTATCGGTTTTATCTTTTGTCGTCTTAAAGGGAACTCGAGATTTTGCCTGATACTCATCGAGTCATATAATGCACTGCTCTGAAACACAAAGCCAATATTAAGCCTGAGTAGATCGAGGTCACGCCTTGATAATGTGGAGATATCCTTACCAAATACCTTCAGCATTCCTTTGTCAGGCTTGAGCAGGCCAATGATGCATTTAATGAGTACCGTTTTACCGATACCTGATTTGCCCATGACCACCATGCTTTCACCTTTTTCAACGGTCAGATTGAAATCATTCAGGACCACTTTCTCACCGAATGATTTGTACAAATGTTCTACTACGATTACAGGTTCGTTAACGGTATTTGTCGGCTTTTCAGTTATTGTTGAAGTTGTTGTTTTATCCATTTCTAAATATAGCCAAGCATCCCCG
>JABDEJ010000123.1 GCA_013287095.1 Bacteroidota bacterium
AAAGGAGGCTTTGAAAGACATCAGTCTTTCTGTTCCAATCGGTAGTGTGTATGGGCTTTTGGGACCTAACGGCGCGGGTAAAACTACTTTTATCCGAATCCTGACCCAGATCATCGGACCGGATTCAGGTCAGATTCTGCTTAATGGAAAACCTATGGAACGCTCTGATATTGAGCATATAGGGTACATGCCTGAAGAACGCGGACTTTATAAAAAAATGAAGGTCGGTGAGCAGGTGGAATATTTTGCCAAGCTAAAAGGGATGAGCTCGCAGCAGACCACTGATGCGATCAGGTATTGGTTCAATGTGTTTGATATCAAGGATTGGTGGAACAAAAAAACGGATGAACTTTCAAAAGGGATGCAGCAAAAGGTGCAGTTTATTGTCACTGTCATTCACAAGCCATCACTCATTATCCTGGATGAACCCTTTTCTGGTTTCGACCCATTGAATGCGGAACTGGTACTTGAAGAAATTTTGAAACTTCGGGACCAGGGCGCAACTATTATTTTATCTACGCATAGAATGGAATCAGTTGAAGCTCTTTGTGATCATATCGCGCTTATTAATAACTCACACAAAGTTGTTGAAGGCAAAGTCATAGATATCCGCAACCAGTTCAAGGAAAACATGTATGAGCTGAATATCCTGGCAAACGCCGATTCATTGAATCTTAGCAGTTGGGGATACGAGGTCCATAGTACTGTTCAGCAAAATGACGGAAATACAACCCTACAGTTCACCGTACCAAAAGGAGCCACATCGAATGATATTTTACAACATTTCATTCCGATAGGCCAGGTGAACTCCTTTAGAGAAGTTTTACCTTCTATTAATGACGTATTTATTAAACTGGTAAAGGGAGAAAATAAATGAGCAAGATAGCATTAATCATTCAGCGCGAATATATTACAAGGGTCAGGAACAAGACATTTATGCTGGTAACGCTACTGGCGCCATTGGTGTACGGGTTGCTCATTATGATACCCGTACTCACATCCAAATATGCCAATTCCAAAAAGGTGGTGGCGGTTGTGGATGAGAGTGGGAAATTTTCGAACCTGTCCGTTAATGATAATAACCTCGTGATCTACAACCCACATCAGACGATGGATCAGGTGAAGATGGCTTATAAATCACAGGACAGCGATTTCTATATCCTTCATATCCCGCAAAATTTTGACATATATCATCCTGCAGGTATTGAGTTGCTTTCCCGAAAAAATGCCGGTGTCTTTTTTAAAGGAACTATTGATACTGTAATGGAGCATCAGGTCAGTAATATACGAATGCAAGCCATGCATATCCCAAAAACAACCATTGATTCCCTTCATACGGATATTGATGTAAGCGTTCGTAAAATTACGGACAAAGGAACTGAAGCAAGCAATAGCGGCGCTACCACAACAATAGCGATTGCAAGCGGTATCCTCATATATATGTTTATTTTTCTGTATGGCAGCATGGTGATGCGCGGGGTTCAGGAAGAAAAACAAAGCCGTGTGGTTGAAATTGTGATTTCATCCGTCAAGCCTTTTCAATTGATGATGGGTAAGATCATCGGTATTGCTATGGTTGGATTGACACAGGCATTGATCTGGGTAGCGCTGACATTTATAATTACAAGCATTGGCGGACAAGCCCTTGGTGGACATCATGCTGCAGAACAAATGGCTGCAAATCAAGGTGGTCAAAAAATGGAAGCCGTGCAAAATGCCATGTCAGCCCTCGGTACCTTACCTATAGGATTAATAGTAACCATGTTCTTATTCTATTTCATCGGCGGATATCTGATATACAGTTCATTTTTTGCGGCGGCAGCAGCAGCCGTTGACAGTCAGGCGGAAATGGGTCAGTTTGTACTGCCAATTTCTTTACCAATCATTGTTTCTATGGCCTCCATATCTACCATAGTTCAAAATCCGGATGGACCTTTTGCTTTCTGGATGTCAATGGTTCCGCTCACATCGCCGATTGTGATGATGGCGAGAATACCTTTCGGTGTACCGGTCTGGCAATTGGCCCTGTCTATGGCGATACTTATAGGATCATTCATCGTCTCAGTCTGGCTTGCTGGAAAAATATACCGGACAGGTATCCTAATGTATGGCAAGAAAATAACCTGGAGGGAACTAGGGAAATGGTTGCTTTATAAATAAGTCATCAGTCAACGGTCATCAGTAATGACTGTTTGGTTGAGATTTTTGCTTGGCGACTTTGCGAGAAATAAAATCCTAATCCATCAACCTGGCGGTCTTGATAAGGCCTGGAATATCAGATAGAGTAATATCCCTTCCTTTAGATTCAATGAGGTTTTCGTCCTTTAGTTGAGCGAGGGCACGGATCACAACCTCTTTGGCGGCACCAACCATGGCAGCAAGGTCTTCCCTGCTCAGATATATATCGAGAGTTTTGCCGTCTTCGCGGGTACCGTAGGTTTCCTTAAGCAGCAGAATAAGCTCTGCCACACGTTCTTTCACGCTCTTTGTTGCTATATCCACGCGTTTTATTTCGCTCTGGTCAAGGTCCTGAGATAATAAGCGCATCATTTGCATCGATATTTCCGGATTGCTGTTGAGTATCTCGAAAAAGATCTTCTTAGGTACATATCCGATCATGGTATCTTCTAATGCTACAGCAGAAGCATGGTATTGTTGTCCGGCAAGTAGCGCACGATATCCGATCACATCCAGTTTCCCTGCGAGACGAACGATCTGCTCTTTGCCGCCATCACCAAGTCTCACGATCTTTACTTTTCCGGAAATAACACAGAAAAGGCCATTGGCATGTTCACCCTCATTAAAGATATTATCGCCTTTCTTAAATGATTTACGGCCCTCCCCATTAGGCATGTCCCTGCGAAGCAATTCATGGAAAAGGAACGCCGAGCGGCTGCCGAATTCACCGTATTTGTGAGAATGATCTGTCATTTTAGATACCAGTATAACCCGATATTAACCGCAAAAATACAAAATTAATTCTGGACTCGAATTAAAAAAGAGCGCAGAGCGAAAGAGCGCAGAGCGGCGTTGCCGAGTACTCCTTACTGTTGACTGATGACTTTCTAACTGATGACTGTATTTTTCCCTACCTTTGCCGTTCTTTTAATTATCCATGAGTAAAATTGTTGCCATTGTAGGAAGGCCCAATGTTGGGAAATCAACGCTATTCAACCGTTTGATCGGTGAAAGAAGGGCTATTGTTGATGATGTGAGCGGTGTGACCCGCGACAGGCACTATGGTGTAGCTGAATGGATAGGCAAAGAGTTTGTTATCGTAGACACAGGCGGCTATGTTGCCAATTCATCCGATTATTTCGAAACAGAAATCCGGAAACAGGTTGAAATAGCCATTGCTGAAGCCGATCTGCTTCTTTTTATGGTGGATGTGGTTGTAGGCATCACTGACGAGGACGAAACATTTGCGAGGGTTTTGCGCAAAAGCAAAAAACCGGTTCTCATGGTCGCCAATAAGGTTGATAATTTTGACAGGGCTGTCGATGCCGCTATATTCTATAAATTAGGTTTCCCGGAATTGTTTACGCTTTCTTCGGTGAGCGGATCAGGAACCGGGGAGGTACTTGACAGGGTCATAGAACTCATTCAGCCAGAAACAGATGAGGAATCGGAAGAGGAATCACTGCCAAAATTAGCAATCCTCGGCAGGCCAAATGTGGGCAAATCAACATTATTGAATGTCCTGGTGGGTGAAGAAAGGAATATCGTCTCCCCTATTCCCGGTACTACCCGTGATACCATACATACCCATTATAACAAGTTCGGCAAGGAGTTTTTGCTTATTGACACAGCCGGTATCCGCAAAAAAGGTAAAGTGACCGATGATATTGAGTTTTACTCTGTCATGCGGGCCATTAAGGCCATGGAAGAGGCGGATGTCACCTTATTAGTTGTAGACGCAATTGAAGGCATGGAGGCCCAGGATACCAATATTTTTGCGCTTGCCGAAAAAAGGCATAAAGGCATTGTGATCCTGGTAAACAAATGGGACCTGATAGAAAAAGACACCAAAACTGTTGAAGCCTTTCAAAAAGGAATCGAAGAAAAGATCGCGCCTTTTACCGATGTGCCTATACTATATGTATCGGCATTGGAAAAGACGAGGATCTTCAAAGCAGTTGAAATTGCGCTTGAAGTATATGAAAACAGGCGGAAGCGTATAGCAACCCATGACCTGAACGAGGTAATGCTGAAAATCATTGAAAGTTACCCTCCCCCTTCGGTCAAAGGAAAGTTTATCAAAATAAAATACGTAACCCAGGTTCAGTCAAAAACTCCGGGATTTGCATTTTTCTGCAACCATCCGCAGTATATACGAGAGAGTTACAAGCGTTACCTCGAAAATCAGCTGCGCGAAAAATTCAACTTTACAGGCGTTCCTTTGTCTTTATTCTTCAGAAAAAAG
>JABDEJ010000124.1:0-94 GCA_013287095.1 Bacteroidota bacterium
CACCATTTGCAATTTCAGCAGCTGTAGGCACAATACCTGCTGCTGCACCGCCGCCACCTCCCAGAAAAACCCTGTTTTGATTCATATAGGTACT
>JABDEJ010000124.1:104-4242 GCA_013287095.1 Bacteroidota bacterium
TTATTATTACCAAGACCCTGATCCCCAAGGCCTGGAATGGCACCAAAGGAGGTGTTTTGATTCATATAGGTACTGAGTCCAATACCTCCGATGCCTCCGTTAATAATCGGAGAACCGCAAATTGACGTCTCAATACCCCCCGTGCCGCCCTGGGCATAGCTGCCGCCGCCAGCGCCACCAGAATAGGCATTGTCTCCACCACCACCACCGTTTATATTAGCTCCTCTGCCAGTATAATAAGCATTGTTGAAAGCTGCAAGCCCCTCGCCCTTTGCCCCGGTTGAAGTGGAAGAACTATTGTAATAATAATTTGACCCATGACAGGTCCCCTTGGATCCGCTTCCGGCCAAATCAATACCTCCATGGAACCCCATACCGCTGGCATCAATATTGGCAGCCATATATACCTTACCACTGGCATTGAAAACCAAAACACCTCCTTTGGTGCCATTCCAGGCCTTGGGGACAAGGGTCTTGGTAATAATAACATTGGTATATTGCGGAACCGTTACCAGTTGAACTTTTCCTGTAAGATTATACTTATTAATCAGAGTATTTCTTAAGTAAACTTTAAAACCGCTGACAGAATCAATTGTCACGTATTCATAGTTCCCTGCATTTCCAATATTGGCAATGGTACCAAATGCAGCACCTACCGTATCGATCGAAGCGCCTTTCATTTGGACCAGCAAAGCTGTCGAACCGGTGCTAAAAATCGAAAATGTATCAAGAGTAAAAGCATTATAACAAGAATCATAGGCCAATACAGATGCATAACTGTTTATGATACCCCCAATAGTCGCTGGTTTTGCGCATTTTGATGAAGTATCTATTTTGAAAATGAAAGAATCATAAACCGAACATCCGTTAGAATTGGCAACAGTTGCGATAAAATTAGAGTTCTGGTACGGATATGCGACAACAATATAACTTGTAGAATCGCTAACCGAAGATGGATAATTCCATGAATACGAATTTCCCCCGCTACCATGAACGTTTAAAAGAAAACTGTCCCCAGGACAAATTGTATAAGTTGATGATTTAAGCTGGGTAGGTGAAGCAAGGATGGTAATAGTTTTTGATATGGAGTCAGTAGAGGAGCCATTGGATGAAACCAGCTTTACAATGTAGGTCCCTGTTTTCGAGTAAACATGGGTAGGGTTTTGGGAAGTAGAAGTATTTGAAGATGAGCTTGCATCACCAAAATTCCATTTCCAGGAGGTGGGTTTGTAATATGATGAATCCTGAAAAGTAGTAGATTGACCAGCACATGGGGATTGCCAGTTGAAAGCGGTTACGAAAGGGTAACACACCAAAGAGTCTTGTACATTTGGACTGGATATTTTTATACCAGATCCCAATTTGGGACTAACACTTGAAGTGGAAAAGAAATAGGTATTGTTGCTGATAGATGATGTAAAATTAAGATTGGTCGTTGTCTGTGAGGTTATATAACAAGATCCTGAATTTGATGCACTTGTATCAACTTTTGTAAAAAAGAAATCTGTACTGCCAGCGCCAAAAACGCTTGTCGTATAGTTAAGTACAAAACCAGAACTTATCTGTGCAATATATGACCCGGTTCCATCTGTATAATATCCTGATCCAATGATCGGCCCATATATTTTGGTAAAAATGACCTTGCCTGAAGTATCTGACCTCATTATACCCATATGACCCGGTCCGCTTCTGATAAAAACAGAATTGAATACTTTTTTAACTGGGTCATAAAGAATATTGGACGTAAAAATATGCTGGTTCTGGTCATACATCTTACACCAGATCAAATTTCCGTTTTTATCATATTTTGAAAATATCGATGCCAGGTATGAACTGGTACCGCCCGAAGTATAGATGGAAGAATCAGGTAAATCAATAATAGATACGGCACTCTCGTCACTTGAGGTTCCGTAAACTTTATTGAACAAAAGTTTCCCATTTTTGTCAACTTTCATTATCATTTCATCCTCTCCGCTTGATGACCCCCTGGAGTAACCTGAAACCAGAAAATTTCCGTCCTTCGAACTTTTAAGCTGTAGAGCTGCTTCTTCATGAATGGAATCACCATAAGCTTTGGCCCAAACTAATCCGCCGCCTGTATCTGTTTTTATAAGAAATACATCCCCATCTCCCTTACCATAGCTAAAAGTTTCTCCTGCAATCATAAAACCGCCATTGGGATCATTTATAATACCATAGCCATAATCATCACTTGTTCCGCCATAAGTTTTGGACCATTTTACGTTCCCGTTTAAATCAATTTTATAAAGGTAAACATCAGTGCCACCAGCACCGTAACTTTGTGTAGTCGAACAGACTACCACATTTGAATCTGGTGTAAAAACCAGATCAACACCAGAGTTGAATATATAGTATGGAACTCCCTCATCATTACTTCCTCCATAAGTCTTGGCCCAGATTCGTTTTCCAAGACTATCCGTTCTTATCAGGAGGATATCGTATCCACCGGCACCAAAACTACTCGTGATTCCGCCCAAAATATATCCCTTATCGGGCAAAACGACCAAGGCGCATCCATATTCACTAGAACTTCCGCCAAAGCATTTTTGCAGAGTCGTGACTTTTTGAGCCCCGCAATATATTGATGATAAAAAGAATAAAATTAAGGGGAGTAGTAATATTTTGAAATATCCGGGCATTATTTCCTAGTTTAAGATATCAAAAATAACAAATATACTTGTCTATGGGGCAAATTTGGTAAATATACTCCATGAAAGCCAAAAATAAAATATCCTTTTATAAATGGTTATTGCTCGAACTTACGCATATGATAAGTAAGAGCAAGTTTAATAACTGGGACAAAATCTTATGTCAATCTAAATCTTAGAGGATTCAATCAGCCTATTGAAAATCAGATTAATTGGCTAGGACTTTCTTCAGTTAACCCAAAAATATTAGCTGGTTTTCAACCAAAAAATGACAAATGAAAACATATATATATGTTTTAGTGCAGGTTGAGAAATGATTACATTTCGAATAAATATGAGCTGTTCATCTTTTAAAATAAAGCATATGTGCTATTCCCAGATTTTCTTTTCAACTCCAGGATTTCACCTTTTACATCCACTGTGATCTGCCTTGATAAATCCCCTCTTGCAATAGCTGTTGTTACTTCTGCGATATTCCTGACCTGTCCAGTGAGGTTACTGGCCATCTGGTTCACGCTGTCAGTCAAGTCCTTCCATGTTCCGGCAACTCCTTTTACATGCGCCTGTCCTCCGAGTTTTCCTTCAGTGCCCACTTCGAGTGCCACGCGGGTTACTTCGGAAGAAAATGAGTTTAACTGATCCACCATGGTATTGATGGTGTTTTTCAATTCGAGAATTTCGCCTTTAACGTCAACAGTAATTTTCCGTGACAAGTCACCTTTTGCAACTGCTGTAGTTACCTCTGCTATATTCCTTACCTGGGCTGTAAGATTGCTGCCCATTTGGTTTACGCTATCTGTTAAATCTTTCCAAACACCGGCAACCCCTTTTACTTTTGCCTGCCCTCCAAGTTTTCCTTCTGAACCAACTTCACGAGCCACACGGGTAACTTCCATAGAAAAGAGATTTAACTGCTTTACCATGTCATTTACTTCTTTTGCAATGCGCGCAAATTCTCCCTGGAGGACATGCCCTGTAATTTCCTGTGACATTTGTTGGCTAAGGTTCCCTTTTGCCACTGAGCTGATTACATGGGCGATTTCTATGGTAGGATATACAAGATCTGATATAAGTGAGTTCAATGATTCAACCCCGGTGCTCCACGCTCCTTTGGCTTGTGGAAGTTCAATACGTTGCGTGAGTTTCCCCTGTTTGCCTATGATATTACCAGCCTTGGTAAACTCCTCGATCATCTTTTCATTGATCGAAATAATATCATTCAGTGTATCGTATATTTTGCCATTTAAACCGGCATGGTCAATGGGCATTCGAACACTGAAATTGCCATTTCTTACCTGCATCAAAACACGAAGAAGTTCTTTTTTGTCGATCTCATCATCCAAATACGGTTTTACCAGTTTTTTGGAAGTAAGAGATGTGCCTTTAAGCAACTTGTCTTTTTTGCCATTGGCCGGATGATTGCCATTAGCTAATTCCATTGTCAATTCCCCGATTTGGGGAACATTGAC
>JABDEJ010000125.1 GCA_013287095.1 Bacteroidota bacterium
TAGTTATATAGGATCGTTTGCGGTTCAAAGGCGTAGAGATGACCATTTCGGCCTATCTGTTTCAAAATATTATAAAGATATCCGGCTTTATGTGCACCGATATCTATCGCAGTTTGCCCTTCACCAAGCGAATTGACGATATATCCGATTTCGGTTTTATCGATTTTGTTTTTAAAGCGGTATGCCCTGAAAAGCAACTTTATTTTTTCGATAATATCCATTTTCAATATTTAAAGGGCATTTGATAATGGGACAAAGGTATAATAATCCGGTTTTTGTTTTATTTTAAAGAAAACGCTCGTCTGACAAAATTTCAGATGAAATGCAAAATCCGTATTACTACTTTTTTATTTCAACCGCTTTTTTAGCAGGTTGAAATGTCATTGGATGTAGGTTCGGTGGTACTTGTAATTTTAGGTTGCCACCAATGGTTTGTGGTTGAACGGACCTGGTTGGCAATCTTGCTTCCATAGCGCTTAGACTATCCATAATAGGGCCCAGCGTTTTTTCAAATAACGCTGGATGCTGCACATAGAAATCATAGCTTCTATAGTACTCCTGTTTTGTGATATGGTATTTATCAAAAATTTCTGAATAGTAAATGTTTGCCAGTTTCTTCTGGGAATCCTGTTGTGCAGCGTTTTCCATGATATAGCCCTCGGCAATCAGGGCATCTGAGAATACCATCTGCATTTTTTTCTCGGGCATTATATCAGAAGGAATCTTAACTTTGGATGAGTTACAGGAGTGACTTGCAACAGCTCCGCACGTTAACAAGCAGATTATAAACAGATTATTTTTCAATATGTCTTTAGCAGATAATTATCAAAGCGTAGTTTCCGGCATTCACAACGACAAAGTTACGCTGGTCGCCGTTTCCAAAACACACTCCGAAGAAAAAATAATGGAAGTCTATGATGCAGGCTGCCGCAATTTTGGAGAGAACAAAGTTCAGGAAATGGAAAAAAAGGCAGCCGAATTGCCAAAAGACATATTATGGCATTTTGTCGGGCATTTGCAAGGCAATAAAGTGAAATATATAGCTGGTTTTGTGCATTTGATTCATTCAGTTGAAAGCATCAAACTTCTTATTGAAATAAACAAACATGCGGCAAAAAGCAACCGGGTTGTCAATTGCCTTCTTGAAATGTTTATTGCCAGGGAAGAATCCAAGTTTGGCCTGAGTTTGCAGGAAGCTGTTCAATTGCTAAACAACCCCGTATACAAAGACATGAAAAACATCAAAATCATCGGTTTGATGGGCATGGCGAGCAATACAGACGATAAAGAACAGGTAAGAAAGGAATTCAGGAAATTAAAAGGAATTTTTGACAAAATTAAAATTGAGGTTTTCCCGGATAGTCCTGATTTTAATACTTTGAGCATGGGTATGTCAGGAGATTATAAGATTGCTGTTGAAGAAGGAAGCACCATGGTCAGGATCGGCACATCAATTTTTGGCGAGCGGGATACAGGTATGGAAGGTTCTAATACAAACTGGAGCTGATATTCGTTTAACCCCGATGAAAAGATTCATCCTTCTATCTGTTAGCTTAATATTCTCATCACACCTTTTATCTAAGTCCATTCCAAATGACAGCTTTTATATCTCAAAAGCCAGGGATTTTTTATTTGCTCTGAACAATGAAAAATTCGAAAAGGCAACTGCCTATTTCGATGAAACTGTTTTAAACCAGGTAAATGCTACTGTGCTAAAAAATACCTGGGCTCAAATATTCAGCAAATTAGGATACATAAAAAGCACCGGTAAATCCCGGATCGAAAGAAATGATTCAATAACTATTGTCTATATCACATGTGTTTTTGATGATGCCACAATGGACATGAAGGTACAATTTTCAGCAAGTAATAAAATCCTTGGTTTCTTTTTCATACCTCATGCTGATCCGGGTGATTACCATCTTCCTGCCTATGTTGATACTTCATTAGTAAGAGAACAGGATATAATGATCGTTTCAGGAAAATATAAAATGCCTGGCAAGTATTTATATACCAAAAATGCAAAAGGAAAAATCCCTGTGGTGGTTCTGGTACATGGGTCAGGGCCTAACGATATGGATGAAACCATTGAAGCAAATAAACCTTTTAAGGACCTTGCCTATGCGCTTGCAAAACAGGGTATTGGCATCATAAGGTATGATAAAAGAACCAAAGTATATCCAAACCTGGTATATGGCGATGCAAGGCTCACATTAGAACAGGAAACTATTGTTGACGCCATATCAGCAGCCAGGCTTGCCCGGAAATTGCCAGATGCAGATTCTAACCGTATCTTTATCATAGGGTATAGCATTGGGGCAATGGTAGCACCACTTATCGCACAGCAGGCCGGTAACCTTGTTACGGGAATTGTATTGATGGCCGGCCCGGCTCGTCCACTTGGAAATCTGATCCTGGAACAGACGCAATACCTTGATTCACTGATTCCTTCAGACAAAAACAAAAGAAGCCTCGGAATACTTAAAAGCCAGGTTGATGTTATAAACAGGGGGGATTTTGGTCCCAAAACTTCTTCAACGCAATTGCCCTTGGGGCTTTCCGCAAACTATTGGCTTTTTCTTCATAATTATCATCAAATAGAAACTGCAAAAAAACTTAAAATACCGATTCTCATACTCCAGGGTGAAAGGGATTACCAGGTAACCATGATTGATTTTAATCTTTGGAAGAATGCCCTTGGTAAAAGTAATAATGTAACTTTCCATTCGTATCCCAAACTAAATCATTTGTTTATGGAAGGCGAAGGGAAGTCAACCCCGGCCGAATACGAAACACCCGGCCACGTTGCTGAACATGTTATTGATGATATTGTCAAATGGGTAAAAGCAAATTAAAAGATTGAAAGATTGAAATTCATAGTTAGTCACTCTATACTGTTGACTGCTGACTGTTGACTGATTTTTCGTAATTTTGTGCGGTGCATACACATACTCATTCCGAAGCTCAGCCGCATGTCCACTCACATTCTCATTCTCACGGACATGGCCATCATCACCATCCGGTGCCTGAAAATTTTACAAATGCTTTTATTCTCGGTATTATTCTTAATTCTGTTTTTGTAATTGTTGAAGGTATTTACGGGTTGAGGGTCAATTCTTTGGCGCTATTATCCGATGCGGGACATAACCTTGGCGATGTACTGGGCCTCGTATTGGCTTTGGCAGCTGAAAGCTTTATCAGGAAGAAATCTTTCGGGCGTTTCACTTATGGCTTGAAAGCCTCTTCAAACCTGATCGCTTTTTTCAATACCGCCCTTCTTATTTTTGCCATGGGAGCCATAAGCTGGGAAGCCATTCGTCGTTTTGCAAACCCGCAAAGTGTTGACGGACTTACAGTGGCAGCCATAGCAGGTATTGGGATTGTTATTAATGGGGCTACTGCAGTCCTGTTTTATAGCGGCAGAAAAGGAGACGTAAATATCAGGAGCACTTTTCAGCACATGGCCGGAGATGCTCTCGTGTCTTTGGGTGTGGTGATTGCTGGGATAATTATCTATTATACTCATATTAATTGGATTGACCCTGCGCTCAGTCTCGTGGTTGTTCTTGTAATTCTGACTGCCACCTGGCAAACGGCAAAAGATGCCGCGCATCTGCTTCTGGATGCCGCGCCTACATCAGTGAATATGGATAAGATAAAGGAATTTCTACTTCACTGGCCAGGAGTCACAGGGATACATGACCTTCATATCTGGAACATCAGCACTAAGGAAATAGCCCTTACAGCTCATCTGGTAGTGCCAGGTTTCGACATCAAAAAAACACTCATCAGCGATCTTGAAGAAGAATTGCAACACCATTACCAGATCGGTCACGTCACCATTCAGGTTGAATCCGGTGATGATGATTGCGAGCAGGTGGAATGCTAAAAAGAATTAAGTTTGTGGAGTATTTCCCTTTTAGGAAGACACTCAATAAACGGGCACTCGGCAATATAGGCGGCATCTTTTTTGAGAAATCTTCTTTTAGGGCAACATGCGAATATATTTTTACATCTTATGAACCATGACGTATTAAGGGGAGGCCTGCTGGCAATATATATGTTGGTTTCATTTATTGGCCTGGGTATAATTCTAAATAAACGGGCCAAAATTGAAAATAATATCCCCATTTCATTTGCTACGGGATATTCAGTTTACGGACTATT
>JABDEJ010000126.1 GCA_013287095.1 Bacteroidota bacterium
AAGTCCCCGGGTCGTAGTTCACAAAATAATCCATGACTTCCTGCGGTACCGGATATGGTGGATTATCGTTAACAGGTTTTACACATCCTGAAAGAAATAAGATTGGTAATAAGCTTAGAATATGTAATAAATGCTGCTTCACGAAGTAAAGATAACATTTATTTAAAAAAAACCGATTAGAAAAAAACAATAACTTTGTTTTTGGGTTTAATAAAACACTATTAACAATCTAAAATAATAATTCAATGAAATCGAATCCTGTGGTACATTTTGAAATGCCTGCAGAAGACAGGCAGCGCATGGCAGACTTTTATACAAAAGCCTTTGGCTGGCAAACAAATATTTTAGGACCGGAAATGGGCGGCTACGTAACAGTTACAACCGGAGAAAATGACGAAAGGGGTATGGCGAAAAACCCTGGAACAATCAATGGCGGTTTTTATCAGAAAACTGAAGATCCTTTATCTCATGCGCCATCGGTAGTGATAGCAGTAGATGACATCCAGGAGGCAATGAAAAAAGTGGCAGATGCTGGAGGTAAGATCGTTGGCGGCTCTAAACCAGGCGAACCGGACAATATTCCGGGCGTAGGATTGTACATCTCATTCAAGGATACCGAAGGCAATAGGGTGAGTTTGCTTCAGCCTGCGCCTATGATGGAAGTGCATCCGTAAGGCTTCAAAACCAGGCGTTTGCATTTATTTTTAGAAGGCTCATTGGCAGAAAATAAATGATAACAAAAGAAGTTTTTCTGGTTTTAAATCTGGGGCTCGCATTTTATAATATTGGTACAATATGGGCTCACGAAATTGATATTTTTAGAACATGGAAATTAATTAATGACCCCGGAATTTTCCATACCGTGCAAGAGGTTCATTGGAAGAAACTTCCATATTGGGTTTTTATTCCGGTGGGGGTTGCCCTTTTAGGTTCAGTAACTTTATTCTGGTTTCACCCTGATAAAATCAATACATGGGAGATTGCTGTAGCATTTGGTTCTCAATTGGTTTCACTAATATTAACGGCGATTTTCTGGGGCCAATGGCAGGCAAAACTTTCAAAAGACGAGAGCGGCAGTTCCTGTTTATACCTCGAAAAAATATTGAGAACGCATTGGATCAGAACTGCGCTGATAAATATCTATGGTTTAATGTTATTGTACATGACCATACAAATTTTAGCGTGAAGATGTTTTATGATTCCCGCAAGGTCGAGGATTTAATATTAATTACTTCTTTTTCTTCGGTTCTTCACCGCCGTGCCCCAGGATAACGTAGTTTTTAATGCTTCTGACAACATTGGTTGGCAACTGATATACCAGTCCCGGATTCGATGGTAGCAATACTTCATAGTAAATGAAACCATCCAGCAAATGGAGTTCGTTCGCTTTTTTGAGGACCTCAATATGTTTCTCCAATTCGGCATCTATGTGTTTGTCCTGTCCTGCCAGAAGGTTCAATAAACATTCTTTTTCTTCGAAATATGAATTGATTCCCGTTTTTTCTCCCTGACTTTCAGCATATCCTGGTTCGTATTTCCAGATGGCTTTTGCCGTGGCATAACCTTCCCATTCCGGTTTCGTCATGATGTTTACATCCCTCGAGCCTGATGCCTTACTGATTTTATATTGAGGTGTGAAAACCCAGCTACCAAAACTAAGATGTGCATCAAGGTAGATTTCTTTCATATCTGATAAAATCGCCGTGTCGTTCCTGTTAAGAATAGAAGCGAGGGTGATTTCATTTACAGCTTCATCATATTTTGCATCCTTATGGTACGCATCTGCCAGGAGCCAATGCGATTGATAGTCATAAAAGTTTTTGGCGATGGCCAGTTTATATGCCGATTCAGCTTTTTCGTAATTCTCCTCATGATCGAAGGTTTTGCCTATCTCCACAGATGCAGGATAATAGTCGGGCTGTAATTCAAGGACAGTTTTATAAAATTGCCTGGCCGCCGCATAATCTTTATCCTCGGTAAGCGCATTTTCTGCCGCATACCAGGCTGAATCAGCTGCTTTTGATAACAGGATACTCGTTACAATGACTTTGTTCCCGGTGTCAATCTTAATGTCATTAGATTCATTATGTAGGCTTGAATAATCTTTGTCTGGTACGGTTTCTTTCAGAGGAAGGATGTTATAATGCAGTATTGATCCATGAGATATTTTGTACATATCCTCAGCCTTATGCACCGTCTGGCTTTTTGCAGACAGTATATAACTCAATGAAATAATGAGAATTGGTGTGATTTTTTTGATCATGTGTGTTATTTTGGTCATCGTTATTAGCGGGCAATCATAGAACCCGGAAACAAGACAAATACGAAAGTAGAATAAAAGATGCGTAACAGCAATATATCGAAGATAATTTTTGGGGTTGGGACGGGCACTCAAACCGGAAAGTTAAAAGCGGATGCTTACCCCAGGTGTGGAGTGCTTGGGGGTAGTTGCGACAAAGACTACGGAGATATAGCGTGAATCAGAAAATTTATATTATTTTCGCAACTAATGTACAGCCGAAAATCAGGGTTGACGCACTATTTTTAAGCATAGTTGGTTATATAGCTAAGAAGTATGACAAAAAGAGCGAATCATGGGAATTGATGTCTTGGAATATGAGATAGAAACCAGGTTTCCTGAGTTAGGAAACGATATGGCAAACTGGATTGGCTTTCGTTATACGGATTCAAAAACAATGTTTAAAGCTGTTTATAATAAAGCACTGGATAGGTTTTTAGATGGTATGCGGAAATTAAGCAATAAAATACTGGAAGCTACCGAGCAACTTAAATCCATAAAACCAGTCTCTGATACCGATAATAACAAAGAACGCCTCGTAAAATACTATAACAGCGTGTATGAAATGCATCAATTGACTAAAAAAGTATATGGCGAGATTCAATTGATTGGCGCTGTTGAACCAGAAATAACCTTTGAGTTAAAAGAATTGATCCAGCATCTTCATAATCAGCGCAAAGTACTGTTAAATATTATTGAGGGAGACTTACGTGAGGCATTAAATGATCATAGCAAAAATGGCCTGTTGGAAAAATCAGACAATTTAAGCTAAGTTTTTGATGCTGTTAAGTCAGGGCGATATTGTAGATGTGTTTTTTCCACTGAAACAGGGGGATCAACCGCACCCTGCGCTTATTATTTCAAATGACAACGTAAACAGCCTGGAAGAGAAATATTTTTGTGTAATGATAACGGGGAACCAGACAAAGGATGAATTTTCCTTTTTCCTGGATGACACGATGACAACCAAGCCATTAGATAAGAAATCGGTTATAAGGTTTAGCCTTTTTTCCACATTCAAGGACAAGGAAATTCAAATGGCCAGGTCACATTTAAAGAAGGAATTTCTTCTTCAGGTACTTGATCAATTCAACAAGGTAATTTTGCTGCCAGATGAGTCAGGCTTTTAACTATCTGAGAGCCTTAGAAAGCAAAAAAAGAGGCACTTAATGATACTTGGCCGACACTCGTGTAAGGGGATGAGATAGTGGTTCACAACTGCCGCTTGTGGTTCTTTTTTGTTTTATATAATAAATCTGCCGTAATAAGTTCAGCTTTAGGATCATAATCCAATGCGTCAAATTTATTTATTGTTGCCGTTTCTCCATTAGATAACCAATGACCTTCTATCTTCCATAATCCAATACCTTTAACATAGTATTGTACCCATTGAAATTTTCCTTTCGTTTCCTGAACCAATTTGATTGCTTGCCGTTGCTCGCCGTTGAAATTTACAGTTGTCCAGCTTGTAGAACAGTACATTTTTGGGCGGTCCATATCGGTACGTACCCATATTGCAGTTTTTCCAATTCCCGGCATTTTTAAAATAGTAACGGCATGGTTGTATTTTTTCGTGCGGTTATTGGTAAATCTATTTGAACCAGTGACTTGGGTTAATTTGACCTCGTCGTTTGAGAAGGTGACAGTATTAATTATAATTGATCCGTTGCCAGCACTGTTTATATTGCCCGAGACAGTCTTGATTTCGTAACTGCCATTTTTATCTACATAGTAATAAACTATGGGGAAATCTGTTTTGCAGCTATCTATTGGACG
>JABDEJ010000127.1 GCA_013287095.1 Bacteroidota bacterium
ATTGTGAGGTCGGGTGTATGTAGTATATAAAACCAAGATTACTGTCATTGTAAGTGGCGCCCAGGTATTTGGGGTCCAAAGTACCGTTGTAAACAGGACCCAATTTTCCGGGATAATTCCAAAACCCGCCTGTATAGGCAGAATCTTCATAATTGCTTAGAGTTAAAAGAGGATCTGTGATACATAATTCAGGGAAAGGCTTTTTTATCATTTCTGCAACGGGGGGCAGTGAAATAATATTTAAAATAATTGTATCAGGACAACTAATCCCTGAATCAGAACGGGCGATAAGAAGTTTTATTCTATACAGTGTCTTCCTTATATTTATCCTGATTTGGTAGTCTATAATTGAAGCTATGTTCCAACCTGATCCCGAATCAATCCAGGCTCCGCTGCTTTGGACGGGGAAACTCCATGTGGATCCATAACACACGGTCTCGTTTGAATTTGCGACTGGAACGTTTATGCTTCGAACCATAAAGCTATCCAATCCCGGACAAATGGCGCTGTTTTGGGCTGTTGCGATATAAATACCGGTATCATGTACCGTCAATGGATTAGAATCTGAGTAATTCGGGATGATTTTGCCTCCAATAATTGCCGTCCATACCACTTGGGAGCTGATATCTGTGGAGTTTAATGATGCGGTTGCATTCTCACATTTATATACAATGGATGCAGGTTTTGGAGGCGGAGGATTTTGAAATATGACATGAGCAGTATCTACAACACTACACCCTGTGGCATCTGAAACGGTTACTTTAAATATTGTATCCCTGGTAATAATGGCAGTTTTAGTCTGGCTTGTTTCCCCGGTATTCCATGCATAACTATATGGTGGTGTTCCGTATATAATGTCCGGCTGAATTTTTATTGCCGGAGATTTGGAGCAAACGATAGTATCAACAGTTTTGACCATTAAAAACGGCTTGATGCGGATACTATCTTCATAATATCTTGAACAAAGGCTTCTATCCTCCACATACAAAAAATATTTATAAAGCCCTTGTACTGGAAATTGATAAGAAAATTTCCCGTTTCCCCCTCCGCCAGATTGAAGCTCATGTCTGAGCGAGTCCTCCAGGATCCAGGAATAACTAATTGGGGATGAAGAAGTTGAAGCCTGGACTCCCTGAAAATTAACCACTCCACATTTGTTAGCTGTTGCTGAATATACTGCTGCTGGCCCCGGATCAATATGAACTGAGAAAACCTTAGACACACTGTCATAAGGAAAAATATTGTTCTTTGCGGTGACAGTAAAACTATTAGGGTTTGTTGACGTTGCACCGGAGTCAGTCACCCAACAAAATTTTGCCGTAGGCCATTTATTGCCATTAGAAATGTCTGTAAAAGTTGCGCCTTTCATGTTCCCTGGCCCACTCCACGATAATTTTACCGTGTCAGAAGAGTTCAAGTCAAAGGCCCTGATGTCAAAACATACGTTTGTGCCATTGCAGGCTGTCATTGAATAAGTATTTCCATTATTGATGCCCGTTATTACTGGAGGAAGACTTGTTTGGCAGGCGGTCCCATACGTCTCTACATCCCTTCTTATGGAACCTATCTTTTGATAGTTCCCATTTATATCGGCCCGCCATTCATCTACTTGAATCGCCATCACGGATATTTCCTGCAGTATGGGTTCGAATTGTAGAATCCCTGTTCTGTTATCTAAAATAAATCCAATGCAGGGTGATGAATCCTTAACAACAGGCATGGGATACAGGTAGCTATATCCTTTGTTATAGTTTACAGGTTTCCCGTGTGCCTGAAGAGGTTCTACCAGACTGTAAACCAAAGAATCAGGCTGGTTTGTGGAACTTCTGTCAACATCAGTTGCGCCGTTGTCCATGGTATTGCACTGGTTCACGCAAAAGATATTATTGGCCGGGGAATTAAAAGTCGGTGAATTATCAGGATAGCTCAGGCAGGTATTTATTTCAGCCTCCACGTAAAAGGTTTGTCCGCCGGGCCCCGTAGTGATGGAGCCATCGCGATAGTTTTGCTGCCATGACACAAACCAATCGCAGCAACCGGAAGGGAATGCAATTTTCACATCTTCCGTTATCAATTGAATACCAAAAGTATAGGAACAGGCAGGATCAGTGCATTGGTCGCAGGTATGGTTGCCAGGGGTCACATCTATGCTGCAGCAAAGACTGCCGAGAATTGATTTAGGTGTTGTATATCCGGCGCTGGTACCGAAATAAGTAAACGGGCTGTTCACCAACTGCATACCCGTGCATGACCGATAAACCGAAGCTGTGAATAAGAAAGTATCGGCTGAATAATGCTTCCAGGTAATATCTGCCCCGACAATATGATTGGCATACGACCTTGACGGCAAGATAGTTATGAAAATGAATAACGCAAAAAAACAAGCTTTCAAGGAATTTTTCAAAGCAGTTTAACATATTGGCATGGTAATTTCAAGATTATATACGAGAAATCCAAATTTTATTTTAAACCTATAAGGTTTTTGGAGCCTTATAGGTTTGACGAACAAATAAAAATTTTACCCGTTTTAAAATAAATTTGGACGTTTCGCGATATGGTAGTAACTTTATCCTTGAATAAGGAAGAATATTCAGGAAAAGAAGAAGAAAGAGGGAAAAAGAAGAAGCATCCGGTAGGTCTGGAAACTGGGAAGATTTCCGACATAATCCGAGATTTTTATTGTCCGGCATCCATGGTTGCTCCGATTTAATTCCTCACGAAAGGGTTAGAAATTAGTGGCATAATGCCTGGAAAAAACATAAAAATACGGCACAAATATTGTAACTTCGTGCCTCGCAAAAAATGACTATGATAGTAGAGACAGATGTAAGGATTAAGGAATCGCTGAAAGATTTCTTTGGATATGATGGATTTAAGGGCAACCAGGAGGCAGTCATTCATAGTGTTCTGGAAGGAAAGGACACCTTTGTAATTATGCCTACGGGCGGCGGGAAAAGCCTTTGCTACCAGCTTCCTGCCCTTGTAAGCGAAGGAACAGCGATCATCATATCGCCATTGATCGCCCTGATGAAAAACCAGGTTGACCTGATCCGGGCTTTCGGGGGTAAATCAGGTGTAGCGCATTTCCTCAACTCATCCCTTAGTAAAAAAGAATCTGAAAGGGTAAAAGCAGATACATTGGCCGGGATAACCAAGATGCTCTATGTAGCCCCGGAATCTCTTACCAAAGTAGAAACGCTTGAATTCTTAGATAAAATAAAGGTACCCTTTGTGGCAGTTGATGAAGCGCATTGTATTTCGGAATGGGGCCATGATTTCAGGCCTGAATACCGCCGAATTCGTGAGATCGTTGATCTCATAGGCGAGGTACCAATCATTGCACTCACAGCTTCCGCTACGCCAAAGGTTCAGGAGGATATTCTTAAGAACCTTAAAATGGAGAACCCGGACGTGTATATGTCCTCCTTCAACAGGCCGAACCTGTATTATGAAGTACGTCCAAAGGTTTCTAAGGTAGCCGTACAAAAGGATATTATCAATTATGTAAAACGTAATGTGGGCAAATCAGGCATCATTTATTGTCTGAGCCGCAAAAGCGTTGAAGAAATGGCCCAGACGCTTCGCGTGAATGGCGTTAAGGCATTGGAATACCACGCAGGCATGGATGGCAATACAAGGGCCAGGCACCAGGATGCCTTTTTGATGGAAGATGTTGATGTGATCGTAGCAACCATTGCTTTTGGTATGGGCATTGATAAACCTGATGTGCGTTTTGTAATTCATTTTGACGTACCTAAGAGCCTTGAAAGCTATTACCAGGAAACAGGCAGGGCAGGCAGGGATGGTATCCTGAGCGAGTGCATCATGTACTACAATTACAAAGACCTTTTCAAGCTCGAAAAATTCCTGAAAGATAAACCGGTAGCTGAAAGGGAGATCGGGACTCAGCTTTTGAAGGAAATGGAAGCATTTTCAGAAAATTCAAGTTGCCGCAGGAAATCATTGCTTCACTATTTTGGGGAAGTATATGATGAGACCCAATGTGAGCAGATGAAAATGTGTGATAACCACCGTTTCCCGAAAGAAAAAGTGGATGCAGAAGAGGGCCTGA
>JABDEJ010000128.1 GCA_013287095.1 Bacteroidota bacterium
TGAATCCGTGAGATATACGATGGTTAACGGTCGTCTATACGATTGCGAAACGATGAATGAAATTGGAAACAATAATATACAGCGTGGCAAATTCTATTGGGAATTGGGGAAGAATCAAAGCAATTTTCCATGGCATGAAACGAATGACACTGATGGCGATGATTAATATCTAATCGTGTTAATCGAAATATAACCTGCCAAAATTTCAAGAGATTATTTTCTGTTTTTACCTTTGCTTCTTAACATTTTTAAACACGATCTAAAAATACAAAATCATGGCACTACATTTGGGAGACACCGCGCCGGACTTTTCGGCTACAACTACTGAAGGCAACATCAATTTCCATGAATGGATGGATGGGAAATGGGTGGTATTCTTTTCTCACCCCGCTGATTTTACACCGGTTTGTACCACAGAACTTGGAGCAACATCAAAACTACATGAGGAATTTGCAAAGAGGAATGTACATCCTATTGCCATAAGCGTAGATCCAATCGAAAAACATAAATCCTGGATCAATGATATCAATGAAACCCAAAATACTACTGTCAATTTCCCGATCGTAGCAGATGACAAC
Source organism: Bacteroidota bacterium (assembly GCA_013287095.1). The sequence goes on from JABDEJ010000128.1 coordinate 579, forward strand.
CGCTCCGTAAGTATGTTATATGATATGATCCACCCGAATGCAAGCGCTACAGCTACAGTACGTTCTGTATTCATTATCGGGCCGGATAAAAAAGTCAAACTCATGATCACTTATCCCGCTTCAACAGGAAGAAACTTTAACGAAATTCTGAGGGTTATTGATTCCCTGCAATTGACTGCTAATTATAGCGTTGCTACACCAGCCAACTGGGAATATGGCCAGGATTGCATTATCGTTCCGGCAGTAAGCAACGAAGAAGCCAAAGAAAAATTTCCTAAAGGTTTTACAGAAATAAAGCCTTATCTGAGGACAACCCCTCAGCCGAATCTGAACTAATACGGCATCATTATTAAAAATACAAAACCTCTGACAATATTGCCAGGGGTTTTGTGCTTTTAACAAACCTTGTTCATGGGTTTTTCGTCTTTTAATGAAATGTGATTAACTAAATAATGATCAGCTCTATCACTTTAATCCTTAAAATCATTATCTTTGGGTTACCAAAAAAACTAAAACTTTGAAATCAATTAAATATATATTGCTTTATAGCATCATATTTGGTTGCTTTTTAAGTCGGGCTGCCACCAAAAGCCCTATAGCTCAGAAAATGCAATTCATGCATGCCCAGGAATTCTCTTTTGAAGATAACAAGGGACAATTAGCAGACGAGAACGGAAAATTATTGTCTGGGATAAAGTACTATGGGCATACCGATGGTGTAAATCTTTATTGCAAACCCGGCATGATCAGCTTCGTATTTATAAAAGGCGAAAAAGAGGCTGAACAAATTTCTGAAGCGTCGGGTTTGTCTTCAAGTCCAGGTCCCTCAATCAATAAAAGTCAACAACCAAAAACTATTTCCTTATCCCGTTTTGATTTTATTCTTATTGGAAGCAATCTAAAAGCTGGGATTACTGCTTCAGACCAACAGGAATATTTCGAAAACTTCTACACAAGCGGTAATTCTGACCACGGAATTACTCAGGTACATACTTATAAAATAATCACTTACAAAAGTATTTATCCAAATATCGACATGATTCTCAAAGCAAAAGGGCAAAGCCTTGAATACTCTTTTCTGGTGCACCCTGGTGGCAGTGTGAACAATATAAAATTGCGTTGGGATGGCGCTGACGCGATTCGAAAAATGGAGAACGGAGGCACTCGATATGAAAATTTATTGGGCAAAATAGAAGAGAGCGCTCCAATAAGTTTTGTTAATGGCAAACATATACATAGCAGTTTTATTAAAAATGGTGACGCTTATGGCTTTAAGGTTGAAAACTATAATATTGCAAAAGACCTATTGATAGATCCAACCCTAATTTGGTCGACATACTATGGTGGGGAAAATTATGATTTCGGAACAGGAATATCTACAGATGAACCCAATAGTATTTATGTAGTTGGTTTCACAAATAGCTATGTCGGAATTGCCACTTCAGGCGCATGGCAAACAAGTATATCAAATTTAAATAATGCTTACAATGGATTTCTAGGCAAATTCAATACCTCCGGTAAACTATTATGGGGAACATACTTATGGTATTTTAACAACTACTACTATTATGGGAATGGTATATCTGCTGATAACAATGGGGGTGTTTTTTTAGTGGGTCCAACCAATAATACTACAACGAATATTGCAACTTCAGGTGCCTGGCAAACAAGACCTTCTGACATGTTCGTATCTAAATTTACCACTAATGGATTTATTGATTGGGCAACTTACTTTGGTGGCACAACCGATAGGGCATATGGGACGAAGTGTGATAATTTTGGGAATCTTTATGTAACAGGATATACAAATGGCTACCCAGGTATGGTCACAAGTGGCGCTTACCAAACAAAATTTGCAGGTGGTACTGATATATTTCTTGCGAAATTCAGCACAAAAGGTAATCTTAAATGGGGTACATATTTTGGTGGTAATGGATCTGAGCAGGGTTCGGGTATAAGTATCGATAGCTCCGGTAATATTTATTTATCGGGCATAACCAGCAGTCAAAGTGGTATTGCAACAAAAGGGGCTTATCAAACTTCGATCACAAGTGGACTCAGTTCGGAGTCTTTTTTGGCAAAATTTGATTCCACCAGCAATCTGATTTGGGGTACGTATTTTGGAGATCAGTACTATTACTATTATTACTACAACTATTATTACAACGGAGTAAGTGTTGACAAGTCAACAGGAGACGTTTTTATCATTGGGTCTACCAACGGACCATATGGTCTGGCCACATCCGGGGCTTACCAGACATCGAACGCAGGAAGCAGTGATGTGTTTCTTGCTAAGTTCAGCAGTTCAGGAGGTTATCAATGGGGAACCTATTACGGCGGTAATGAAAATGATTATGGATATTCTGTATGCGCTGATAATCATGGAAATGTATTTATTGCAGGAGTTAGCTATAGCTTTAAAGGAATCGCAACGGCTGATGGTTATCAAACAAAAAATATATCAAGCCCCACTTATCCCAGTGTCTTTTTAGCCAGATTTACCAATAGTGGTAAACTCGACTGGGGAACATATTTTGGTAATGCATATTATTCCTACGCATATTCAGCTTATGTATCAACCGATGTTTTAGGGAATGCCTATCTTTATGGAACAACGAGTGATACATCCATTGCTACCTCAGGGGCATATCAAACAAGTTTCGGAGGAGCTTATGATACTTATATTGCCAAATTTGGTATAAAAGTCAAGTACGATGCAGGGATACATTCCGTTGTGGATGTGGGTAATAACAATTGCACCGATTCTGAAATTGTCAGGGTTCAGCTTGTGAATTACGGAGATACTGACCTTGATTCTATTAAAATTTTTATTGCAGTTAACGGCAATTTCCAAAAGCAGTTATATTGGTACGGAGACTTGAGACCAGATAGCTCTGCCTGGGTAGATTTGGGAAATGTCAGGCTTATTCACAGGATAGATACAGTAAAGGCGTGGACATCCATGCCAGATGGCTTCAAAGACTCTGTGCCCACAAATGATACAATTATTGTGATAGATACCGTTTATAAATTCCCCTATGCCATAACAGGTGTAAGTCAATCAATATGTAAGGGGAATAAAATATCTCTTGGGGCACCTCCGATTTTGGGCCATTCATATTCCTGGCTGTCCATCCCATCTGGTTTTTCCTCTTCCATCAGCAATCCTTCCGTATCTCCTTCTATAACAACAACTTATTATTTAACTGAAATCATTAATAATACAGGATGCTTCAAAATAGACTCAACAAAAATTATCGTTAACCCACTTCCGGCACCCTTTGCAAGTCCCATTAATACAATTTGTGAAGGAGGTTCAGCCTCTATCGGCCAGGCAGCAATAACCGGGGATACT
>JABDEJ010000129.1 GCA_013287095.1 Bacteroidota bacterium
TTCTTATTTTGGCACATCGCCCTGGTACACTTATTTTACATGGAATTTCATTGATTTAATTCCTCCCTTCAGTATTATCATTATCGCCGGTATTATCTATTCACTCGTTAAATACAGGACTAATATTTTCAGTTTATCGTTAATTCCATTTTTATTGGCACATATTTTTGTCGCACATAAAGAACCAAGGTTTTTGTTCCCGGCCATTGGTGCCATACCCATATTACTTGCATTAGCCTACAACGATTGTGCTGTTATTTCCTTTATAAGTTTAAAGTTCAAAAAGTTAATGCTCAATACCTTCTTAGTCTTGTGTTTCATAATGATGGCTGTTTCATGTTTGAAGCCGGCAAGCGATAGGATAGGCTTGTATGAATACATATACAGGCACTATAGTAACAAAAAGGCAACGCTTATATGTCAGAAAGACAACCCGTATGATTACTTCGAACGCGTTTATTATTACAGGCCGACAGATATGATCTTTTATAATAATATAACTACCCAGGGTACAGATAGTGTTTTAATAAAAAGTGACTATCCTCAATTGGTTTTGTTTTCAGAACAGGCAAATGCCGGCAAATTTGAAACATCGCATCCAGATGCAAAAATTGTCTATTCCAGTTTCCCGGAATGGGTACGTAACTATAATTATTTCAATTGGTTAAGCAGGACCAAATTGTGGGTTTTGTTCGAGGTTAAGAAATAATATTTATTCCCTTCCATATTCCTCATCAAGTAACGACTTGTATTCAGGGTGGTGGGCAATGTATTTATTTACGGCAGGGCAATAAACAATAAGAGGTATTTTATTTGCCTTGATATATTCCAATACATCTTTGATCATGCGGCTTGCAATACCCTGTCCTCTATGACTTTCAGGCACATAGGTGTGCATTATAACGATAAATTTTTTGAAATGCGCATATTCAATATATGCCAGGTCATCTCCCAGGTCCGCTTCAAACCGGTGATGGCCCTGATTGTCAATAACTTTTAATTCTTCCATATCATTTACAACTTATCACTTACCACTTATTACTTTCTACTTAATTGGTGCCGATACCGCATATCCAAAACTATTGGCAGCAAGGCACCTGAAATAATAGGTACTGTCTTTATTTACATGTAGATGAGCTGAAAAAGTGGTGCTGTCTGTTTGAAAAAGTACCTGGTTTTCAATGACAGGTGGAACGGGGTCCGTACCATAACAGAAGCCCTCGTATAATATGTCAACGCCGCTGTTTGTCGTAATTGTTCCGGTAACTATCACGGAATCAATACCAAATTGCTGAACAGAGACCATATTAACAACCGGTATCGCATCATTAAGTGTTTCTTTTTTACATCCCCAATTAATGAAGACCAAAAAGAAGAAGAATATAACTACATGCCGTTTATATTTTTCCAATTTCATTATTTATTAAGGTAATAACTCAGGCCAAGATAAGATTTATAATAGGATTGAGAATTGACATTGGATGAACTTGCAATTTCGATGCTATATCCGATCCCGGCGCTTATCAGCCAGTTATGGCCGATCTGGTAGGTAAGTCCGATTTTTGGAATAGCGCTTATCGCCAGGTCTGTTTCATTTTTATTGTCATCATATTGCGCTTCCACATAAGAATGGTATGAATAATTGATCACAAAAAAATCAAGGTCCATTCCAATATATGGCGTTAATTTGCCCTCAAAAGGGTGATATTCGACACCCGCCCCAATGGGAATAACGCTGTAATTTTTTACGATATCGTAGCCCGGATATAATTTGCCATTTGTGACCTGGTAATTAGAAAACGTGTCCTGGGTTGGGTTCATTTTATAATAACCGATTGAAAAAGCAAACCTGACCCTGCTGCTGGTATCATTGGTTCCGGTGGTATATTTCAATTCCATCCCAACGGCCGGCTTAAAAATATAAATGTTATTCCCATCAGGAGCAATATAGGAAAGCTGGACGCCGTATTGGGCGTTGGCGTTTATTTGAACCAGGAAAAGAAATAGAAGAGTGGCCGATAAGACTTTAACAATGTTTTTTGTCATAATGGCTTGATTTGGATTGCATGAACAGATGCGAATCTAATATATTTCTGCAAAAATGCCGCAATTAGGCAACCCAACCCACCCTCTTTTACGTCTGTTGACTAAAAAAATCATTCCTTTGCACTTTCAAAATTTAAACCAAAATGCAGTTTCGGGACATATTTGCCGTAAAGAACCTTCTGTTTGTATCCATTTTTGCTATAGCCACTTCCTCTTTTGCGCAATCAGAAAAGGATGTTATTAAAAGGGCACATGATGATGTCCTGAATAAAAAGTATGAAACAGCTTATAATCTTCTGGATAGTTTCGATTCCAGGAACGATAATCCTGATATTGCTCTGCTAAAAGAAAATATAGCCCTTGATTTTTATATCGAGACATATAACCACCAGAAGTTTGCCTTTAAAGACCTGAATAACAATGAAAAGATAAAGGACTACAGGGGCAAAACCAGCAACCTGAAAATGCATGTCTTTAAAATAAACAAGGTGCTTGACAGCCTTATTAAAATTTATCCTGACAATCACTTTTTGTACAAAGGGCTGGGCGACTATTATTATGAAGTCCGCCTAAAATACGGTAATGATTGGCTCGTGAGCGAGAAAGAACTTATCAACCTGGTTGAAGAAAATTATAAGACCGCCCTCGGTGACAAAATTGGTGATTTTGAAACTAATTACCGTCTCGGCCTTACTTATGAAATTGATAATAAATACCAGGCGGGCATTCCGTATTTTATAAAATCAATTCAAATAAATGACTCAAGTGCGGATGCCCATTACAATCTTGCGTATGCATTTTTGAATGTAAATGACACCAATAACGCGCTCAGGCACTCCTTACTTGCTGCAAAACTATACCAGGACTCTTCTGAAAAAGGGGATGCCACCAGGATGGCAGGTGTATTGTTTGCACAAATGGGCAAACAGAAAAAAGCCATTGAATTTATGGAACTGAGCAACAGGATTGCACCAAACAATTATAACACGTTGAAAATCCTGGTTGACATGTACTTAAAAGTGGATAACCGGAAAAAAGAGCGTGAAGTAACTTTGGAATTTTATAAATTAGGCTTTGAAAAGCCCACCATTTATAATGACCTTATTGACATATATACAACCAACAAGCAGCAGAAAACTTTGATCTCTTTTTTTCAAAGTCAGATAAAGCCGGCAAATGACAACATGGTTCAGCTTGGAAGTCTTTATTTCTCTATTGGGAAGCTATACACTGATACAGATAAAAACCTGGCGATAGAAAACCTCACCAAAGCGGCACAGGTATTTTCAACCGTATATAAACCGGAGAATCCTGTTTTTAAGCTGATCTATGATATGATGAAAAGCCTGAAGTAATATTCAATTTATTAATTGTATATTTACTTATCAATGTAGTTTGGTTAAGGTGGTCGGCGGGGACACCGACCAGGGACAGTCGTGATGAAAACGGACAGTCGAGATGAAAGATGTCCAAGGTCGGTGTCCTCACCGACCTTTCTAACGCATCATTGCTAAAAAAGCGACTTTGTTCATTATATCCGTTTTTGGCTTTTCAGATAAATCTGTATAAGTTTGCTAAAATAGTTGAACTGAAAACAGACCTGTGTGAGAAAACTGATCATTCCTATATTCTTAACCATTGTCTGTTATTTAAGGCCCGCCGCTATTTTTGCTCAAACCAATGATTCCACGAGCACCTGGTCTTTGTCTGCCTATGCTGATGCGTATTATGCATTATACAGTGACTCGGTTGGTGTGGGTAATTTCCAAAAATTCCCAACAGTTTCCCCAAGAAACAATTCATTTGGAATAAATGCAGTGCAGCTATCTGCCCAATATGATGGATCCCTGGTAAGGGGAATGGT
>JABDEJ010000130.1 GCA_013287095.1 Bacteroidota bacterium
TAGACACTTCCACCGGTGAAAGCTTTTTCTCCATTTAGAAACATTTCAAGAGTTGGGAGGCTTCTTGCTTGTGATGCGATGTTTCGAACACGATCAATCCGTGTATCTCCGGCAATGGTAGTATTATGAAATCCCATATTATGTAATATGGCTTGGGATTTTTCATCCTGCACAAAAATATGGCTCAGCGCCCCAAGCATTTTCCTGTATAAGCCGCCATACCATTTGAAAAAGGGCTGCGATTTTCTGAAAACTGCAGAAATAAGGATAAAACTGGCCCCGCTTTTCTGTGTTTCATTGAAATAATGATACCAGAATTCATATTTGACAAAAATCACTAATGAGGGCCGTATAATGCTCAGAAACTTCCTCGCATTCTGTTTTGTATCAGAAGGCAGATAATACACGTAATCTGCATTGGGGTAATTTCTTCTAACCTCATATCCCGACGGCGAAAAGAAGGTTAACACTATGATTGCCTTTGGTTTTAATTCCCTTAATGCTTCTATCAAGGGCCTTCCCTGTTCGAATTCGCCCAGAGAGGCGCAATGCATCCAGATTCTTTCAATATCAGGATCCTTTTCCAAAAAGTCGTTAGAAATCCTGGCTAAAAGGTTTTCCCGGCCAGCTATCCATTTTGCGGCTTTTTGGTTTTGGGTTGCAGCAATATAAATAGCCCATTCATAAAGCTTTATAGAAATATCATACAGGAATATGAATATGGGGACGAGCATGGGTTATCTGGCAGAAAGCCCGAATCTAATAATAATACTTTTCCTTTACCTGGTTATATATCGGGAAATACCAATCAACCTTAATTCCCAGGGTCATATCAAAATGGGTACTGTTGTCGTTTTTGCGGAGATCATATTCGTAACCCATTTCTTTTGTAAAGCCCTGTGCCGCTTCGAGAGATACTGAAAAGTTAAAACGTTTGTTGTTGCTGAAATTCATATATCCAAAACTCTCAGAAAAGGCAGGGCCATAAGTGATCCTGTTGTATCCATACAGGTAATTCCCGCTAACTTCCGAGGGTTGATCCCCATTCCAGTAATAGTATACCTGGTGATACCAGAATCCCACGCCTCCTGTAAGCATAAGTCCGCAATTCGGGTTTGGTCCCACGCCGCGGAAAATTTTCCCCAGTTTCGCCATAACGAAATGGCCTCGTTCAAATACCTGCACATTTTGGGTCCATTGTCCCGCATTATCAACAAGAAAACCCGAAGAGGTTACAATACTGTCAAGCGGATTTATTTTAACCAAGTCCCCGAAAATGTAGTTGTATTCAATACCCCAGATCAGGTTATATTTTGTCTTTTTCCAGAAAGAAGCGCCAACCGTGGAATTGCCGCCGAAACTTTTGGCAAGTGTTCCGAAAGGAACATCAAAAGAATACTGAAAGCCTATCATTGGGAAACTCAAGGTACTGTCCTGCATGTCCTGGGCTTTTAAGCTAAAGACATTTATTATTGGCACTAAAGCAGTAAAAATTAACTTGAAAATATTTGCCTTTAGTCTCATTGGGTACAAAAATAGGGAAAAACAATGTGCTAATATGCCAATATGTTGATGTGCTAATTCGCTGACGCAAGATTATTGATCATTGGTCATTGATCATTTTTTACTGACTCCTTATTCCAGACCCCTGATGCCTTTTTTCTTACCTTTGCTCCATGAATCAGATAAAAATGGTTGATCTTGGCGGACAGCACGCCAAAATAAAAGACGAACTGGATGAAGCCATTGGGCGCGTAATGCAAACCACAGCTTTTATCAAGGGCCCTGATGTCAGGCAATTTGAAGAAGAACTGGCAACTTATCTTGGCGTAGCCCATGTCATTGGTTGCGCAAATGGAACCGATGCACTTCAACTGGCATTGATGGCTCTGCAATTACCTGCAGGCAGTGAGGTGATCACTACTGATTTTACGTTTGTGGCTACTGCAGAAGTGGTCAGGTTACTCGGGCTGGTACCGGTACTGGTTGATATTGATCCGGATACCTTTAACATCGATCCCCAAAAACTGGAAGCGGCAATAACCTATAATACAAAGGCTATTATACCTGTTCATCTCTTTGGGCAATGTGCTGATATGGATGCCATTATGGATATTGCGAAAAGGCATAATCTGTATGTCATTGAAGATACAGCACAAGCCATTGGCACCGAATATACTTTTAAGGACGGTTCAAAAAAGAAATCAGGTACTATTGGCCATATAGGGTGTACGTCTTTTTTCCCATCTAAAAACCTTGGCGCGGCAGGAGATGGCGGCGCCATATTTACCAATGACCATAACCTGGCAGCGAAAATTTCAAGTATTGCCAATCATGGGCAAGGTGACCAGTATTATTATGAATATATAGGGGTAAATTCAAGGCTCGATACTTTGCAGGCAGCCATTCTGCGGGTAAAATTGAGACACCTGAATGACTACAACATGGCAAGACAAGAGGCCGCGGCTTATTATGATAAGGCATTTGCATCTAACCCATTATTACAGGTTCCGAGACGAAACACCTCATCTACACATACTTTTCATCAATATACCTTAAAAGTCAAGGATGGGAAAAGACAGGAACTTTCGAAATTCCTAGATGGCAAAGGAATTCCCAATAAAGTGTACTATCCCGTTCCCATCCACGCCAATAAGCCCTACACAGATACTTGCACCTATCGCATTGATCAACTTGAAAACACCATGAACGCTTCAAGTGAGGTCATAAGCCTGCCCATGCATACAGAACTAAGCGCGGAGCAGTTGGTGTATATTGCAGACGCGGTGAATGCATTTGTTTATGAGATGAAAAATACTTAGTGGCTCACAAACAGTCAAAGGCTGTATTTTGAATCATTAAGGTGCCACTATACAAATGGAATCACTGGTCTCAGTTTTTTATTTGCTTTTTTTGAATTGAGTCCGGTTTAAATGACTTCTATTCGAATCGGTTATTTTTCGCTTCATAAATCAAAAATCGATTTTAATCATAGAGAATGAAACCAAGACAAAATATCCTTTTACACAATACTACGGATGTTAAGTCCTTCTATTTTTGGTAAAGTTCCTGTTAATTAATTGTTTGCGAAATATGTACAACATGATGAGAACTTTAAATTTATAATCACCTGATATTGATATTTTTATTGTGGGGGCATTAGTGAAATGAAAATATCAAGAACTACAAATTATTTCATACTATTTATGGGCTGAAGGTAATTATTATAACTTTGCAGCAAAAAGCAATCTTAATGGCTCTACAAGCAAATGAATCACATGAAATAGAGCTTACTATAGTCATGCCTTGCCTCAATGAGGCTGAAACTCTGGCCATATGCATTGATAAGGCACTCGCCTTTTTTAGATTGAACAATGTAAGTGGTGAGGTTGTAATTGGTGACAATGGGAGCACCGATGGGTCCCAGCAAATAGCGCTAGATCATAATGCAAGAGTTATTGAAATCCCATCCAAAGGATATGGTTCTGCGTTAAGGGGTGGCATTGAAGCTGCTCGTGGCAAATACATAATTATGGGAGACTCTGATGATAGTTATGATTTCTCTGCCTTAATGCCATTTGTTGTTAAGCTCAGGGAAGGGTATGACCTCGTAATGGGGAACCGGTTTAAAGGAGGGATTAAAAAAAGGGCCATGCCATTTCTTCATTATTATATTGGCAATCCTGTAATATCCTTCATCGGCAGATTGTTT
>JABDEJ010000131.1 GCA_013287095.1 Bacteroidota bacterium
ACTTGGACTGGCCGAACAGTTTCTGGCTGAGACCTTTGGATATGACAAAACCCTGATGATGAACAGTGGGGCGGAGGCAGTTGAAAGCGCCTTGAAACTTGCCCGGCGTTGGGGATATGATGTGAAAGGCATCCCTGAAAATCAAGCCATAATAATCGGCGCTTCACATAATTTTCATGGCAGGACCTTAGGAACGATTTCATTTTCTACGGACAAAAGTTCACGAGGGGGTTTTGGGCCATTTTTGCCAGGAGTTGAAATCATTAATTATAATGATAAAGAGGCTCTTGAAAAGGCTTTGCAGTCATCAAATGTTTGCGCTTTTCTGGTAGAACCCATCCAGGGAGAAGCAGGGGTAATTGTTCCTGATGAGGGATATCTAACCAAAGTAAGAGAATTGTGCACCAAATACAATGTCCTGATGCTGGCTGATGAAATACAAACGGGGTTGGGGCGAACAGGGAAAATGCTTTGCTGTGATTATGAAGACATCCATCCTGATATTTTGATTTTAGGGAAGGCTCTTTCAGGTGGTTTTTTGCCTGTTTCAGCGGTTTTATGCAATGATGATATCATGCTGAATATCAAACCCGGTGAACATGGTTCTACTTTTGGAGGCAATCCTATGGCAGCAGTATTGTCAATTGAAGCCATAAAAATTATTGTCGAAGAAAGACTTGCCGAAAATGCCTATCAGCTCGGGTTTTATTTTCGTGAACGATTGAAAGCTATCAGCTCTCCAATCATCAAAGAAGTTCGTGGCAAAGGGCTGTTCAATGCCATCCAATTCAATTTCCCGGAAGAATCCAAAGAGGCCTATAAACTTTGTATTGCTTTAAAAGATAATGGGTTGCTTGCCAAAGATACCCATGGCAATACCATTCGCTTTGCGCCGCCTTTGATCATCACAAAAGAGCAATTGGAGGAGTGCTGTGATATTATTGAAAAGACGATCGTCTCATTCAAGGATTAAGGAGCTGACCATTTATAAAAATTAAATAAAAAGGGAGTAGTTTCAAAAACTACTCCCTTTTGTTTATTTGTCGGTTAATTCTTAATACTAATGCTTAATAACTACCTGGCTATGCATTTCATTGTCTGAAACAATTTGGACAATATATGTCCCTGATGGGCAATTGGATAAATCAAATGATTTATGAATTTCCCCAATCCCTGATACTTTCTCAGTATAAATAATAGATCCAAGAGTGTTTACAATTTTTAAAGTAGCAATCTCATTGGTCGCCTTGTTAAGGTCAATATTTACCAGATTGCTTGCCGGGTTTGGATAAACTGAAATAGAGGCAGTTTTATCCTGGTCTTGCTGGTTGATCTCTGACTTTGAACCAAAAATATTAAACTTTACAAGAAACGCATCCTGGCTACCTACCAGTTCAGGCTGTAGAGATCCAGCTGTAGCTATTCCCGAACTGCTTTGGGTACTACCGGCCACTAACACATTGCCTAAATTATCGGCATAAATCCATGCACCCATATCTTGGGCGGTTCCACCAAGATAAGAAGCCCAATTCAAGGTTCCATCGTTGCTATTAAATTGAGATAGAAAAGCATCTGTAGAACCACCATAAGAAGTCTGAAAAGCGCCTTTAGTAGCAATGCCGCTACTGCTTCCGGTATATCCTGTCATAAGGACATGGCCGTATTGATCAGTAGCAATGTATCCGGGTCCTTCATTACCCTGGCCAAAATACGTTGCCCAATCCCTGGCCCCGGTAGTTCCGTTAAATTTAATAATGATCGCATCTGTAGATCCCGCCAAAGCAGATTGGTATGTCCCGGAAGTGCCTAAGCCACTACTTGCGACATTACCTCCTAAATATATATTACCTGCAGCATCTCCTGTAACATAAGCCCCATAGTCATTACCACTCCCTCCATAATAGGTGCCAGAATTCAAAGCCCCGGTTGATGCATTGAATTGAGCCAGAAATAAATCATACTGGCCCGCATTATTAGTCTGGTAAGCGCCTGAGGTAGCAATACCACCTGTACTCTGTGTGTTGCCCGAAACATAAATGTTGTTTCCGCTTAAATACAATGAGATTCCTGATTCAGCACTTTCCCCTCCATAATAGGTTGCCCAGATGAGGCTGCTACCTGCATTATTGAATTTCGCAATATAAACATCCGTATTTCCTGCGATAGAAGTTTGATGTGTGCCTGATGTCGCAATGCCAACTTCATCTGTGCGACCGGTGACATATACGTTACTAGATCCATCCACACACACGGCATAAGCTGTTGTAGTATTAGTACTTGATGAGGCACCGATATAAGTTCCCCAAACCAGTTTTCCACTTGGGCTAAACTGGGCAAGGGTTCCATTGTATTTCCCCGAATATGCAGACTTAAAGGCACCTGATGTCGCTAAGCCTCCACTACTTTGTGTTACTCCAACGACAAACAAATTGTTATTGCCATCAATAGTTATACCATGTGCATAGTCAGTTCCAGAGCCATAATAGGTGGACCAGAGTTTGTCACCGTTTTTGCTGTATTCAGCAACAAATTCATCCACAGATCCTATAAGTCTCGATTGATATGCGCCTGTGGTAGCAATGTCTGTGGTGCTGGAAGTGGATCCTGTCATAAATACATTACCTGTTCCATCAGTGCATACCCCCGTGGCACCATCACCAGTGCCACCCCCGTAGTATGTAGCCCAAAATGTAGGATCGATGAGCAGGTCTTTGCTTTTGTCATAACTACTGACTTTAAAGCCACGGAAAGCACCTGCCTGCACAAAATCTGTTTGTATCTCGTTCGCTTCTGAAAAACTTTTAGGTGTGCTTTCTTCGATAGTACCAAGTGCGCTGCAATGCTGAAAAGCTCCTTGCAGGCCAGATGGAAGCAATTGGTCTTTCATTTGTTTCTCTTTTGCTCCGTTCCAGGTCATTTTTATATCATTCACATTGCCGCCCGGATGTACTAAAAAAGAGTATTCAAGGCCTGTACCGGTTCCAATGGTAAGCTCCATATCTATATTGGGATATATGTTTTTATAAACCACTTTTTTATAGGTATGTACGTTTGAGATACCGTGGTTCGCATCACCTGTGGTATAATAGTTTTCATAATAGGCCTGCTGGTCAGAAGCTGTAATTTGAGCTGAAAGATTTGCGCCTTTTATTACAAAATCCATTCTTGATGTATTGAGAGACTGTGGTTCAGGCATCTTATCGCTTTGCAAATTAAATTGGATGTCTTGCATGCCACTTGCTTCTGATATTTTAGAGGTTTTGTTTTCACTTATAAATACGAAACTCAGCTTTCCGGGTTTGCAAAAAACCTGTAACCCACCCGTATGGATATAATATTTTATATCTGTTTGCGCATGATGTTTTTTGTCCATCAATTGACCTTTGTTTTCCACAAAGCGCCAGTCCTTGTTCGCACTATGCGCATTGCCAATAATTGAGATAGATAAGAACATTGTAAGCATACTACGCCCGTGCCTGTTCAGGAATCGTTTGGTTTTTTTCATCGTGAAATTATTTTATGAACATTAAAAAACGCTGTCCAAGGGCTTGGACCCATTTGATAATTACCAGATAACCAATTTCAGGTACTCACAGGTATAAACCTATCATCCTAAAAGTGGAATTAGATCAAATAAATAAGAAACATTTCCCCCAATCGGCGGCTAAGGTAAACCTTATTATTTAGGT
>JABDEJ010000132.1 GCA_013287095.1 Bacteroidota bacterium
GACCAGGGTGATAGGGCACTTTTGACACAAAGCCAATCCCGTGCTACCTTTGATGGAACCTTTGGCGCAGCTTATATCTACAAAGATCTCCAGATTGGTGTAGCCATACCTGATCTTCTTGCACCAAAGCTCGATTATATGGCAAACAGCAACGCACAGGTTTATTATAGTATGGTTCGCAACTTTATAGGCTCCATAAATTATACTTTTCACCTTGGTGATGACTGGAAATTGCAGCCTCTTGCTTTTACACAATATACACCTAATGCGCCGGTTTTATTGAGTTTAGGTGCTAATTTGAAGTGGAAGGATTTTATATGGGTAGGAGCAATGTGGGATAAGGATTGGGCTGTATCATATTCTGCAGGTATAGAGATTAATAAAAAGATCATGGTTGGTTACGATTACGACATGATGACCACTTCTATCAAAACTTTTGCGGGTACAACTCAGGAACTTATGGTACGTTACATCTTCGGTGGTGGTGGTCAGGGCAATGAGGATGAGACCATTGAAAGACTTAGGAAGATGAACGAAAAGCTTGAATATAGCAACAGGCAACATAGGGCAACTGAAGATAGCCTGCGTAACAGTATTCAAGACTTAAACAAGAGAACAGATAAGAACGATAGCTCTATTAACAGGGTACAGCATAATTTTGATGACTTCAAGAGGGATATGCTTGATTCATTAGGTAAATTCCATTCCTATTCTTCAAACAGGCGTTCTGAGAGTCCTTCAAATGTTCCTTCGGGAGTTACCCCAAACAATTCTGGAAACAATGGCAGCGATGTTCCATCCTACGTACTTAACAATATCGATTTTGGTGAAGGTAATGCAAAACTTACTTCTTCTTCTAACACTCAGCTTAATGAGCTGTCTGAGATTCTTGTAAAGAATCCTAATATGAAGATTGAGATTGCAGGGTACTGCGATTATATCGGTAGCGAAGAAGACAATCTTGTTTTGTCAAGGCACAGGGCTGAAGCTGTAAAACATTATCTTGTAACTCATGGTGCCAAGAGCAGCCAGGTTGTATCAAAAGGTTATGGTAAAGCTTTCCCGATTGCTGATAACAAAACACCAGAAGGCATGGCCAAAAACAGGCGTGTTGAAATGAAAATACTTAATAAATAGTAATTCTATTTAATAATTGATAAAAGCCGGAGACGATATTGTCTCCGGCTTTTTTTATGCCTGAATCTATTAATGTTTGGTTTTGATTTGTCTAATCAAAATGCATTATCCAATCTTATTTGATAGCTTCGATAGATGATCCATATTGATTGAAGCCATTTCAGCCCAACTAAATGAGCTGTGAAGGGATTAATCCTTAATCAGGTGCAATCTTAGCTTTATGGAATATTTGAGCCTGAGGTCATATTAACCCAGGTGCTGATTCCAATCTGGTAAGTTATAATACAAACCAATTAGCTTATGGCTAAAATTAGAACCATATATAGCATCAGGCTAAGCTGATATTTAATTTTGCCTTTCAGCCTCTACCCAATACATCTGGAGATCGCCTTTGCCTTTGACATCTATATTCCCACGGGATTTGCAGACGAAATAGTCTTTGATAAGATCATAAGTTGCAGCAGAGATATTGACCTTGCCTGCTTCACCGCTCATTTGCATCCGGGAGGCTGTATTTACGGTATCACCCCAAATGTCGTAGGCAAACTTGAATTTACCAACCACACCAGCAACTACGGTACCTGAATCGATGCCAATACGGATATCCCAACTGAATTTTCCTTCTTTTAGCAAGCGCATTTTCCTTTCAATCATGAATTCCTGCATTTTAAGTGATGCTCGCACCACATCCGTTGCGGACTTTGAACCGCCTAAAAGAAGGCCCCCTGCAGCCATATATGCATCACCAATGGTCTTTATTTTTTCGATGTCAAATTCCTGAACGATCATGTCAAACTTTTCGAAGCAGTCATTCAATTCGCTTACAAGGAGGTCTGGGGGCATGTTTGAAGAAAGCCTGGTGAAATCTTCGATATCTGCGAATAAAACCGTGACCAACTGGTGCGTTTGCGGTTTGGTAAATCCAAAATCCTTTAATTCCTGGGCTATCGGTTCTGGCAGAATATTCAGCAATAAAGTTTCAGCCTTACCCCGTTCGGTTTCTGCCGTTTTAAGGGCTGTATTAAGCCCCTGGTTGAGTTCTCTTAGCTGGTGCGTCCTTTCTTCAACCTGTTGCTCCAGGATTGTGTTCTGTTCCCGTACCATCTTTTCGTTTTCCTGGGTTTTTACCAAAAGTTGTGCCTGGGCTTCTGATTTTGCTTGCTGCATTTCTTCCTTTTCCCATTCAAAGCGTTTGGATAGGAGATAAGAAAGTAAAAATACTTCCACCAGTATCGCAATATGTACATGGCTTAGTTCGCGAATAAAATAGGGAGGCCAGCCCGTATAGCCATAAATGGCTTCCATTATAATGAGGGCAAACCAGATACCTGTTGCCATGGCATAATAATATCCTAACCTGTTTCCACTTTTCCCAACATTAATAGCCAGGATGGTTGTGGATGAAAATAAAACAAGCGCATTTAGGGTATTTACCATCTGCGATGCAAGAATGGGCAAAAAACCCTGCCATAAATTATAGGTTGATAGATAAATCAGCATCACCACAGCATAAATCCATAGCTTTTGAGAGTATTTCCGGATGTCAAGGAATACCATGCAATACAAAAGGGTAAACGGCGCATTTATTTGCGGCAGGTGTCGATATGTCCAATAAAGGTTGACATTAGGGAATAAGTACAAAATATAACCATCCATGACCGCCGCAGCTATAACCAGATAACAGGCGACAACGATAGAATAATACAGGTAAGCGGTATTCCTCAATGAAACAAAAAGAAAAAGATTGTAACAGATCACAAAAAGAAGCAGACCTGTGTACACGCCATATATGATTTTTTGTTTGCCAGCCTTTACTTCATAATCATTTGCCCGCCATATATTTACTGGAACGGCACTATTGTATGACAAAAAACGCACGAAAACTGTTCCTCCTTTTTTAGGCAAAGGGAATATCTGGAAATGATGCTTGATCACTTTATCATCCAGTGGCACTCTGTAACCAGACTTATAGGTTTGCCATTCGCCTTTGTCGTTTTTAAAATACATATCAGCAGTGGGGATCATAGCCTGTGAGAGTACAAGCCAGAGTTTTTCCTGTGATGGGTTATCAAGGGAAAACCGGAGCCAGAAAGCTGAGGTTGAAAATCCGAAATTGAGGATTTTTTGATCCGAAAGGTGAAATTTGCTTTCGTTAGCCTCGCTGCTGACCTGATCAATTGTGAGGTTACCTTGCTTGTCTTCTAAAACAGAAACTTTCTGGTCAATATCTATCGATGAAGTTTTATTGTCCCAGACAATAGCCTGACTTCTTGCGCTATATGCCGCAAAAAGAAGGATGAATAATATGAATAATCTTTTCATGAATTAATCAGAAATGCATCGTG
>JABDEJ010000133.1 GCA_013287095.1 Bacteroidota bacterium
ACCATGCCAGTCATGTACTATTCGAGAACAATATTATTTCGGAAAATGACAATTATTCTTTGGATGTTACTGATGATGATGAATACGGGAAAGTAAATAGTTTTGTAAACAATTATTTTAAAAATGGCGGTGGAGGGATATATTTAGGGAACTCAAACGCAGAACTGGATAGCGATTATCTTATTCAGGATAATATTTTTGAAGGTGTTCCTGAGGCTATTTATTCCAATAAATCCATTCACATTCAAATATTGGGGAATAAGATTACATGCAATGCGGATACTGCATCTTGTGGGATCAATTTGCAGGAAGCTTATGGGCCTGCTATAGTTAAAGACAATATTATCATTTTAAAGGGATCTGCTAAATTGACGGGTATTTATGCGCAGTCATTCAATGTTTATCCAAACTTTAGCTACGACAGCTCCAGAATATTGGTCGCGGATAACATGATTTCACTGAACTGTAAGAGTTCTGGTTCTAATGGCATTGGCATTTATTTTGGTGGCGATTTTTTTTCCGACATGCTGTATAACACAGTCTTGATTGATTCTACTTCTTCAAAGTCTTCGTATTGCGCCGTCCTTAGTTTTAGCACTGGCAATTACTGCACTGTGGTTGATAACGATTTTGTAAATAGAAATGGATATTATGCACTGCATTTATATAACATTCCTGACTCAACTGACACAGTTGATTATAATAATTATTATGCAGTTTCCGGGCTTATGAACATAACACCTCCGATTGGAGGAGGAAGTGATGTGCCAATAAGCAATTTTCAATCTTTGTATTCTTTTGAGTCTGCTTTTGGCCTCAGTTTCGACCACCACAGCATTTCAGTATTGCCTTCATTTATAAGTGAAAGAGACCTTCATACCACTTCCAATTCGTTGCATGGTAAAGGGACTCCCATTTCTGTTGTTACCGATGATATTGACGGAAAGCCAAGGAGCAAAGTGCATCCTGATATTGGCTCTACCGAAACTGATATTCGGCATGATCTGGCACTGAGCAATGTCCAAGCTCCATTTTCACCGGTTTGTATAAACATAGCAAGTGTTAAGGCTACCTTGTCCCTTAATAACTTAGGAGCTTTTGATGAAAAGAATATATCATTATATTGTAAAGTATCAGGGACGTCCAATTCAGTATTGGTATATACCGATTCATTAGTGCAGTATAATGGACTAGATACGTTTCAGGTGATTTTGCCTCTGAATATTAAGGATACAGGACAGTATAAGATTTTGGTATATGTCAATCTGGATAGTGACCAAAATCACACTAACGATACTGTTTTATATAATATGCATGTTATCTCTGCTCCAAAACCATCCTTCACCATTTCAAATGCCTGTGCCGATGAACCTGTTTTATTTGAAAACAATACGAAGGGGGATTCAACAGGTTTATCATATCTCTGGTATTTCGGTGATGGAGATACCTCACATGTAAAGACCGCTTCGCACGCTTATATATTGGATACAACCTATATAGCGACATTAAAAATAATTGATTCAATAGGCTGCACAGATTCCACATCGCTGAACGTTAAATTGTTACCATTGTCATATTCGAGTTTTTCTTTTAACGCCAATAAGAATACGGTTCAGTTTATACCGGATAGTACAACCTTCACCTACTATAAATGGAATTTTGGTGACGGAACGACTTCAACTTCCCAAAATCCGTCACATACATATAAACAGGACAATATTTACATAGTTACCCTGGACGTAAAACGATCCAATGGATGCGTCGACAGTGCCCAGGAACTGCTGGATATCATTGATGCTGGGGTTATCAATGAAAATCCTTTGAGTAATACTTTGTCGGTCTATCCTGATCCCTTTTCGGATTTTGCTTTAGTTCAGTTTCAACTAAAAGAAGAAAAGAGGGTAGAACTTGTACTATTTAACAACTGTGGGGTAGAAGTGAAACAAATCATAAATAGTATTTTGCCCAAGGGGATTTATTCATATATTATTGATTCTAATGAATTTGGACTCAGTCCTGGGATCTATTTTCTGAAATTCCAAGCAGGCATGTATGAGAAGGCATTGAAGCTGGTGTATATGAAATAAGTCATGGTGTTTTTACCTAAATTACTCGCCGTGTTTCAGCGTCCACTTTAACTGAGGGCGGAAATAGACGTTCGCAAAGGGAGCCCGCTGAAGGTTGTTATACCCTTCAAAGCTGACCTCAAACCCTAAAACTTTCCTTATAGCCAAACGTTCATGGTAAGGGTGGAGCACTTCAACATTTATGAAGAATTGTTTATTGCCGAGCAGATTTGAAGGTATGGTGCATAATGCAGTATAAATTCCTGGATTTAGTTCAGGGAAACCACTTATAAATTCCGTGTCGTCACCGGTCTGAGAAGTCATAAGCGGCTGTCCTTCATCATCTGCAATTGAAACAACGATACGTAGATCCTTTACGGCTGCAATTATTTCAACCGATACACTTATAGTAATTTCTTCATCAGCATTGAATTTGTTTCTCAATGAGCCTTGTGAATCCAAAATGCGTACACGATTGATTTTAACATGATTATCTTTAGATTTCACTATGTATTCTATCATTCCCGAAATTTTATCCAGGGTAGCATCTGCCCCTTCTGTGGTATTTTTACTCAGGTAGTTTTGAATAACTTTTTCGGGAATGCCATCGTCTATTATCTCTCCGTTTTTTAAATAGATAGTCCTTTTGCAAATGCCTTTTATAGCGCCCATGTTATGGCTCACGAAAAGGACAGTTCTACCATCTCCAGATATTTCATTTATCTTTTTCAGGCATTTTTTCTGAAATTCAGTGTCCCCTACGGCTAAAACCTCATCCATGAGCAGTATTTCAGCATCAAGATGGGCCGCAACAGCAAAACCAAGCCGCATCTGCATCCCTGACGAATATTTCTTTATAGGACTATCTATATATTTTCCGACCCCTGAAAATGTAATGATCTCCTCAAGTTTGCTGCTTATTTCGCTTCGCTTCATGCCAAGCATTGCCCCGTTTATGTAAATGTTTTCCCTACCTGTGAGGTCAAAATGAAATCCAACCCCCACTTCAATCAAAGAAGCTACGCTGCCAAATAATTGTATTTTGCCTTTTGTAGGAGCTGTAATCCTTGAAATTACTTTCAATAAGGTGCTTTTGCCTGCACCATTCGGGCCGATGATTCCAAGGACCTCCCCCTTCATAACCTTGAAACTAATATCTTGTAAGGCTTTTTTTTCAAAAATTTCTGCATCTTTTTGAAATAATTTGAAGGTTTTTTGGACAATAGTGCCCACAAGGCTTTCCGCTTTTTCCTTTCCAAGGTTAATAGAAAAGCTTTTACTTAGA
>JABDEJ010000134.1:0-3150 GCA_013287095.1 Bacteroidota bacterium
CAATTGGCTCTTCAGTTAAATAATTACACTTAGTGCTTATGTAATTTGCCAACGTGTAACCTTTACTTTTCATGGAATGATATAATCGTTCGCGTACCTTGTTCATTTCTTTATAACCTATCGCCACAAAGGCGTGAAATTCGGATGGGGGATATTTATTGCTTATTTCATCAAGTGATACTACTGGTAGGTTTTCAAAATGATCGGTAACCATAAAAGCAGCATCTACCGTAAAGGCAACTACATCATAAACAGAATCCTTTTGAAAATAAAATTTCGCTAGCCTTGCATAATCAGTATTTCCTGCAATAATTATTTTTTTTGACTTCATAGCTTTCTCCATCCCCAAATGTAGTAAGGTATTTCTCTTAAATCAATATTGGCTATCATATCAAGAATGGAAACCCCATGCTCAAAAGGTGTAAATAGCTGTTGATATTCTGGATAGCCCGTATAATCCTTGTAAGTAAGAATAATGCCCTTTTCTTCAAATAGATGTTCTTTTCCACTTAAATAATCTTTTGCAGCAGGGCCTGAAATATATTCAGTGGCCTCAAGTGCGACCAACAAATTAATAAGCCGTTCAACTTTGTCCCCTTGCAAATCAAAATTTTTGGAATCAACAAATTGAGCAGTGATACCCAAAGATTTCGAAATCTCTTTAATAGAATATTGATTGAATTCAGAAAGAGTATCCCAGTTTTTGATGAAATAAAAATCATTTAGCATAGAATCCAATTGCCTAAAATAAGGTGCTTTTCTGTAAGTTGAGCTCAGGATATTATAATGTTCCTTCATCCAACTATTATCGGTAAACCTTACTTCGTTTATTTTTTGATTTACGGCATCTTTATTAATTGGAATTGTAAGCCAGCGCAGACCTTCCCTGGCATAAATTTTATTACGGTTTCGCCAGTCAAGTTTAGTATATTTTACTTCATCACGAAAGCAAAAAACATCGGCATCATGAATTATATCGAAATACCCTTTCCATGGAAAATAATTTGACTGGATAATAGCAACTCTCAACTCTGTATGTCCATTAGCCCGGTTTTATCAGGTTTAGTAAATGCAGTATCTATACTACTCTTAGTAACAACCTTATAATTTATTTATACGCTATAAATCCGAAATATTTGTACATAGCCTTGGAAACCGGCAAAGTTTCCTTCATCACCTTTTCTACTTCGGCCAAAATTAAATCCTTATTAGGATTATCTGAATTATTTAAGCCCGCCTGGCCCAAAAACCAGTAATAAATTATATCTACCTTTTTGAAACCAGCTTCTAACAGTTCCCTTTCTACGCTCTCCGGGTTCATTCCACCAGTTATCTGCTTTCCATACTCAGCATTCTCATAGTCGTCTTTTGATATGCCATATTCCATTTCGATGTCTTCATCTTTGAATCTTACTTTCGAGAGTTCTCTATTTACAATATCATTATAAGTCTTCGACAAATCCAGCGAATTGATGGCATTCCAGAAGAACCAATTTGGTTCCAAATCGGCATAATAGATGCCGCCAGGCTTTAAATGTTTATAAGCTACTTCGAGGGTATTTTTATAATCATATAAATGATGAAGGAAGGAGTAAGATGTTGCCAGATCAAAGGTTTTACCTAGTTCTAGTTCAGAAGTGTCATGATTGAACAATTCTATCTTGCAATTTCCTGAAAGATCTACCTGCGCAAGCATATCTTTGCTAAGGTCAACCCCTGTTATTTCTTTAACGTACTTCTTTGCAATGTCAATGATAAACCCACTACCGCAGCCCAAGTCTAATAATGTCGAGGCATTGGTTTTGTCCTTTATGAAAACTATATTATTTTCAACAATCCTTATGTTTTCTGGCCGGAACTGAGGTTCCGTTTTATTGTAGTTGTGTGCAACCTTGGAATGCAACTTGATATTTGCATTCAATACATCTTCTTTTGTAATAGTACGATTCATTTTATTCGGCACTTTGTTTAAATTTTCTCAATTCTTTTGGTAAGTAATATTCATCATAATTAGCCGGTACCTGTGCATAGAATCCAAGTTTTTGCTTCGCTGTTTCACTGTATGAGGAAATGTCTATCTCAGACATGGCCCGTGGAATATCTATCCTTTGCTTCATATATGGGCGAACAAAACTAATGGTGGTAGCATGCCGCCATTTGTCCGTATTGTTATCACCTCCTCGGTGCCACATTCTAGGGTTAAGAAACATCACACTACCCGCTTTGCATATCAGCCTTTTTGCATGTGAAGTAAAATATTCTTCACTTGGAGTATCGATAGTTAAATGAGAGCCCGGCAGAAACCACATAGTTCCATTTTCTTCGGTCATGTCGTCCAATGCTATAAAAACCCCAAATGTCGTAATATACCCCGGAATAAGTCGGGGACTGTCCACATGTATCCTTTTGCTATAATTAGACTTATTTGGAGGCATAGATGACGAGGTATAAGCATATACAATACAGCTTTCACCTAAAACAGCATTGACCGGATCAATTAATTTGGGGTTATCAAAGAGTTCAATAAAAGCCCCTCCATACATACTACACATCAAAACCATCCCATAGTCAACATAATCCCGTTTACCTTTATGGTATAAAACCTCTTTTTCAATGGCAGACTCAAGCTCTCTCTTGGCCTTTTGTATAAATTCTGGGCTAAAAACGTCTTCAATTATGGCATACCCATTGGCATCTATTTCTTCTAAATACTTATCCCTATCAAACATAATTAAAAAATTTATTTTGAATAATATATATCACTAATTACGTATAGAGGCCTGTTTTGTACCTCTTTTAGCACCCTCCCCAAATATAATGCGGCCACTCCTGTCACCAATATCTGTATTCCGCCCACAAAGGTAATAATGGAAATAGAGGATGTGTATCCTGGTTGATAATCAATGAAAAATAATTTGGTTATAAATAGATAAAAACCAAGAAAAAAACCTGCCAGCTTATCTGTTGTTTTGTCTTTTAATGCTTTGAATAATATGGCAAGAGCAGCAATGCCCGTAGCTGCTGATACAAAATGCAGAAACATGAGTACAAATACCTGTGTGAGATAAGTAACGCCTGTTTCGCCTGAGTAATCCTGCAGGTTGCAATTGACGATGAAGCTTATATCCGTATTAAATGCCAGATCGGGGG
>JABDEJ010000134.1:3160-3279 GCA_013287095.1 Bacteroidota bacterium
TAGCGGCAAATGACCCTGGAGCATAAACATGGCAAAAGCATAAACAAACCATACAAGGTTAATGCTTAACATGGCCACCATGTGCTGTTTCCAGTTCATTTCACGGTCAGGATTGATTC
>JABDEJ010000135.1 GCA_013287095.1 Bacteroidota bacterium
CCGGTCAATGGCTTGTTGCTCAACGGCATTGTTCCACCAGGGGTCTAATAAAAATATCTTTAGCACCGGACACGAGCCGTCCAAACAGATCTATCTGAACATTTTCTTTTTGGAGGGTGCCGTATGAGAAAAGGTATTCCATAGTGATTATCGTCAACTCAGTCTTTTAGGTCAAAGATGATTCAATTTATTATTTTCCCGAAATGAATACCACGCCAACCGATGATTCGGGAAAAAGAGATTACAGTTCTATAGGCCCTTCAGCCCGGCAATTGTTGCTTTTAAAGGGATATACCGATATACCCTTTGCCCGGCAAGCCGCGGAGCTGATGTTACAGCCGAAAAAATACGTTGCAGAGCTTGATAAAATGGATTTTCCTTTCAAGGCAAGGTTGATGCACTTTGAATCGAGGTACCGTAGTATTGATCAATTACTTGAAGGGATTCAGGCTAAGAATATTCTTGAACTCTCTTCAGGCTTTTCTTTTCGGGGATTGGATTTGGTTGGCCGTAAGGAGGTTCATTACATAGATACCGACCTACCGGAGATTATCGATATTAAGATGAAGTTTATTGAGGCTCTAACACCGAATATCTCCGCAGGGTCCCGAGGCGGAGACCCTGCGGGGACAGTCCCTCAAGGTAAGTTGGCGACTATCGCTTTAAATGCGCTGGATGAACAACAATTTTATGAAACAGTCCAACTTTTTCCACCCGGTGAGCTGGCTATACTGACCGAAGGTTTATTGATGTATTTGGGCATAGAAGAAAAGAAGAAGCTGTGTGCTATCATCCACCGGGTGTTAAAGGAAAGGGGTGGCTACTGGATAGTAGCGGATATTTATGTACGAAAGGATATTGACCAGCAACATGTAATGGTAAATGATAGTCTGCGGGGTTTTTATGAGGCGCACAACATAGAAGAAAATAAGTTTGAGAGTTTTGAGGCAGCGGAAAGGTTTTTCAAAGACAATGGCCTTGTTATAGATAATGTTGCCGGTGGCGATTACTCTAACCTTGGCGGTTTGCAGAGCTATTTAAGCGGCGCCAGTGCTGCCCAGGTAGATATTATAAAAAATGCTGCGCAGATAAGAGCTACGTGGAGGTTGAAGGTTGCGGGTTGATCCGGGGCGAGTATGATTGACTGAAATTGTCATCGTGAAAAGCGTAAAAAAAGTATTGGTGCTGATGGTGTTATTAATAGTGCAGGTCTGGGTCATCGGCCTTTGCATGGGATCGATGTTTTTTGTAATATGGCGGACGAGAGAATATGTCTTTGCCTCCGGGCATGATTGGTGGCAAACAAGCCTGCTTATAGTATGCGACATCCTGCTCTTATTTACGGCATGGGCCTTTTTAGTTATGGCTTGGGGCTTTCGCAAAGTCGTGGTAAACTTTTACTCGGCGAATTTTGGTAACAGGGCTCCGGAATAGCGCGTGAATAGGACATGAGATGGCATCTCTGGGCACATTTGATGAGCACCAAAGAGATAACATCTCTGCGCCTCATTTACCGATGGTGGCTTTAGAGATGTTATCTCTGCCCTCCTGGTTGAATGTGCGGTAAGAGATGTCATCTCCACATCTCATGAAATTTTTTTACGATAGCAACGTTTTATCCTGTCTTATCGTTTTCTTTTCGACTATCCCGACTCCAAATAAAGGCATGAAAGCAATATTCGCCATTGTATTTTGTTGTATTGTGTTGCCAGGCTATTGCCGGCAGATATATACCGTGCAGGATGGTGACTGGGAATCGCCTTCTACCTGGTATCAACAAATGCCTCCCAATAGTGTTAATGATACCGTCCGGATATTGCATCATGTATCTCTTCATTCCAATATTATTTTAAATACGAATGATGTATTGATCATAGATACTTCAGGAACCTTATGCGGCAATGACAGCCTGTACATGTATGATAATTCGGAGCTGATAAACTACGGGTTCCTCGGCTTGTATTATTGGGAGCAGGATGGCCCGGGATGCTATAGCGTTAACATTACTGAGGCAGATATCGACATTGGCGAGGAAGGGGCGTCGTTTAACGGCGGGACCTTTTTTGACAGCCTGGGTTGCGTGATCGTGCATGCCGGCCTGCAGAAATGCAATTATAGCTGCAGCGTCGATACCCCGGTGTTCGTACAGGTCGATCAGGATATAGCCACCTTTATATTGGATAGTTCAGGCGTTTCATATGAATATTATTTTGGGGATGGATATTCAACAACCAATAATGCCACCTGGTACCAATCGCATCAGTACGCCGATACCGGATTATACGATGTTATAATACTTATTTACGTGTGTTGTAATCCTGATACGGTATATACTACTGTGCATATCACTTACCAACCGCCGCCGCCTGTGCCGCCCTGCGATGACAGCTTTTCATTCGTGATGGGCCCCAACCCGGCCGATGAGCAGTTTATCATAAGCAGGCGCTTTTGTACGGATAGGGAGGTTACTGTAAAATTATTTGCAATTACCGGGCAGTTGGTTTATTCAAATCGTTTTTCAACTGTATCAGAAGGTATGAACGCAACGGTATCCACCAATATGTTGTCGCCCTCCTGTTATGTGCTTGATGTTGAAGCAGGCGATGTGGTTTACCGGAAAAGAATTGTGGTGGTACACCCTGATTGAATTTAAAATGCAGGATGCGGGATGACATCTCTTGAAACCCTTGCAATGAATCCAAAGAGATAACATCTCTGCGCCTCACTTACCGATAGTGGATTTAGACATGTTGTCTCTGCCGGACACTCTCAGGCACTCGTAAAAGTTGTCATCTCTGCCGCGTAATAAATCCTTTAAAATCATTATTTTGCAGTCTATAACCAGTTGGACCTGGCTCAAATCAATCCCCTGCAATGCAACAGCTTTATGGGACCGTGAAGCGGTCCTTAAAACTTATTGTTTTTTGTATTCAGTTTTTAATAGCGTGCAGCGCCGGCGCCCAATGCCCCACTAATTTTGTAAATATCGTTGGCCGCCTGAACCCCCTGTGCGATTCTTCGCAGTTAGACTGGGCCTCGTGGACCTCGGTAACAGGCACTTCGGGCACCGCAGTTATTTCATCCAATTTAAGTTTAACCGTAAGCAAACCCACCGGTGGTATGTCAACCACTGCCGGTATGTATGCGGGCAACCTGTTCCCAACCCAATACAATGTACCGATGAACAATGTTGCGCTTAGAAATGACCTGGCAGGTCTGTTTACCTTTTGTTTCAGCCAA
>JABDEJ010000136.1 GCA_013287095.1 Bacteroidota bacterium
GCATTTACAGTTGTTGTGGTATGGTATTATCGGAGGAATCGTACTTGCCTTGCTGAGCAATTTTTTTGGCAATGTAAATGCCCGTGCCAGTTATCTTGAGATCGGGTTTGATGAAAACCATTTTTATTTAAGGAGTGCCTATGATATCGCGTATAAGCAAAATCTGAAATTTTATCCGCTTGCCTATGCTAATGCAACTATAGAGCGTGATACGATTTATCTGAATTATATCGATCACACCATTCGGCTTCGACGGGATGAATGGCCTCATTGGCAAGAAATATGGGTTCGATTGAACCAGGCGCCGGTACCCAGAGAGCAAGGAAATGTGAGCAGGACATAGAGGAGAGGGTAGAGCGTAGTGTGAAGAGCGTAGAGCGAAGTAATGCCCTTGCAACTCCTGATTCCTGATCCCTGGCACCTTTTTTCAATGCAAAACCATTTGTTCTATCTCTTTGAAAGCATTTTTGATCATGCTTTTGGCATCCGGGTCTCTTTTCAGGATGGCTTTCATAAAGTTTCCGGCCTGGTCAAATGTAATATGAGGCGGCATAGGCATCACTTCCGGGTCTGACATGATTTCAATAAGTGCCGGCCTATCCGCAGTTAGCGCCTTATTTATGGCTTCATTTATATCGCCTGGTGCATTCACTTTGATACCTACAAGACCAAGAGATTCTGCGTATTGAGCATAATGAAAATCTGGCAGCTCTTGAGATGCATTGAATTTAGGGTCGCCAACCGTGACCCTTTGTTCCCAGGTTACCATATTGAGGTCCCGGTTGTTTAATACGACCACAATCAATCTCGGATCACTCCAGCGTTTCCAGTATTTCATTACGGTAATAAGCTCTTCATTGCCATTCATTTGCATGGCACCATCTCCAGCCATTGCAAACACAACTTTATCCGGATAAGCAAATTTGGCCGCAATGGCGTAAGGCATAGCACAACCCATTGTTGCAAGATTGCCAGATACGGATGCCCGCATTCCTTTTCGGATTTTAAGATCGCGTGCAAACCAATTGGCAGTAGTCCCGCAATCACAGATAAGGATACTGTTATCCGGTAATTCTTTTGAAAGTTCTGTATAAAACCGTTGCGGGTTTACAGGATTTGCTTCCATTAAAGATTGCACTTCAAGCAGTTCCCACCATTTCACAATATTGCTCTTGATTTTTCCCTGCCAGGTCCTGTTTTCTTTTTTCTTCAGGAGTGGGATCAAGGCCCGAAGTGTTTCTTTGCTATCACCTATCAGGTTCACTTCCATAGGATAGCGAATGCTAAGCATCGTGCCGTCAATATCAATCTGTACACCTCTGGCCTGTCCTTGCTCGGGAAGAAATTCAGGATATGGGAAACCGCTGCCTATCATGAAGAAAGTATCACAACCCATCATCATTTCATAGCTTGGCGCCGAACCTAATAGACCAATTGGTCCGGTACAAAATGGAAGATCGTCGGGTAGTACATCCTTGCCAAGAAGTGCCTTTGCAACGCCAGCTCCCAGGAGTTCTGCCACTTCAATGATCTCATCTGCTGCATTTCTAGCCCCTGAACCAATAAGTATGGCGACTTTCCTTCCGGCATTGAGAACATCAGCAGCTTTTTCAAGATCTGCATAAGTAGGAATGATTTTCGGAACCGGGGCCCCGATACCTGAATGGATGGTACTATGTTTATGAGGTGGTTCTTCAACAGCCGGCATTTCCTGCAGATCGTTCGGAAGAATGACACAAGTGACGGTACGCATGACAATAGCAATGCGGAACGCCCTGTCAATCAGATGTCGCACCTGTTCAGGAACAGAAGCCATAAAAACAAATTCATGGGCTACATCTTTAAACAGGTTGGTAAGATCAACTTCCTGCTGATAAGCACCTCCCAGAGAAGTTCGAGCCTGCTGACCGACAATCGCAACTACAGGTTGATGATCCATTTTTGCATCATACAATCCATTAAGTAGGTGAATGGCGCCTGGCCCTGAAGTGGCAATGCACACGCCAACCTCACCCGTAAATTTTGCATGTGCACAGGCCATAAATGCAGCCATTTCCTCGTGCCGTACCTGGACAAAATCAATCAATCCATTAGCCCGGTTCAACGCACCGAAAACACCATTGATCCCATCTCCGGGATAACCAAACATTCTTTTGACACCCCATTGGGAAAGGCGTTTTACAATAAAATCGCTTACGTTTTCGCTCATTGAAATTTAATTCATTTTAAGATGTGTATTAAAATGAACGAGTGATGGACGGATTTGTTCAATGAAAGGAACAATCACGCGTCAGCCAACTCAACAACTCTCAAACTCAATAACTGTTTTACTTCACCCCTCTCGGCGCCACACCATATTTCTTTTTAAAGGCATTGCTGAAATGCTGCACAGATGAAAAGCCTAGTTCAAAAGCTATTTCGGTAATGGATTTTTGTTTGTCGAGCAGGTCGTTTTTGGCAAGTTCCATTCTTAAATCATTCAAGTAACCAAAAACCGTTTGTCCAAAAACTTCTTTGAAACCGCGCTTCAATTTAAACTCATTGATACCCGCTATCCTGGATAACTCTGTTAAAGATGGCGGCGTTTCCAGGTTTTTGATCAGGTAGTCTTTTGCAAAAAGGATGCGTTCCTTATCATAATCAGTTTTGATATACCTGACCTTAGGATCAAACAACCTGTTATAAGATTCAACCTGCAAAACAAGTAGCTCAATGACTTTTGAAAACAAAAACATCTTCTTCAGAGGTTGAGAATAAGAGCATTTTAAAATGGAATTAATACAGTTCTGGATCGGGAAATCAATGTCCAGGTTCTTATCGGAAAAGGCAACAGTACTACCTGAAGACATATTTTCGATAAAACGTTTTATGGGATGGTTTCCTTTATTCGCAATATCATAGAACTTGTCTTTTGTTAGTTGCACCATAAAAGATTTCATATTGAGTTCTTCCACTTGCATGTGGCCTTCAGCGCTTTGCCCATAGAATATATTGTGCTGATTGCCGCCAAGTTCAATCGGGGCATCCATCCCATTCCCGACCAAAGAAAATTTCCCTTTCAGGTTAAAATACATGGTTACCAGTTCGAAATCACCTTTCCAATCGAGTTTGACATAGTCTTTGAATTCATATTCCGAATAGGTGATCCGAATGCCATCCAATATCCATTGACTCATTTGAATTTCGCCAAAGGGGAATGAAAGATGTTGCGTGCCATCTATACTTCCATCG
>JABDEJ010000137.1 GCA_013287095.1 Bacteroidota bacterium
TACAGTTTGGCTGCCAACTGTTGCGGCCTTTATGCCATTTACAGTAATCATAACCGAATTTGATTTTGAACACCCGTTTGAATCTGTTTCGGTCAGGGTGTAAGTTGTGGTTGTATCTGGTTCGACAGAAGGATTAGCTGAGGACGAGCTAAAACCCGGCGGAGAACTTGACCAAGAGTATGTACTGCCATTGACCACAGCAGCGCCAATGGAAATGGATGTACCTGAGCAGATAGTTGAGTTTGTTATAACCGATGCGGCAGGTAAGGGATTGACTTGAAAGTTAAATGGAAGAGATGTTTGCACACAATGCAGCGTCCCGGTTATAGTTAGGACATAGATGCCAGACTGTTTGACTTTGATGCTTTTTGTAGTATCCCCGGTTGACCAGCGATACTGAAGACTGGTTGGGGCGGTTAAAATGGCGGAATCTCCATGGCAAATGCCTGTACCTTTTGAAGAAGTGATAGTTGGGAGAGCACGTGTATCACAAGGGTTTATGGTGTACTTATAAAGCGGCCTTCCACCAGGATCATGGACAATAATTATCCTGATACTGTCTTGAAATTTAATGGTGTCAATGGCCCTAACCGGATCGTAGGATTGACCCTTTGATGCTAAGCATGCAATTGAAAAAAATACAAAACAAACAACACTTTTCATTCGCGGTATAAATGCTTTAAATCAATTTAATGATTTGCTTCAGCTAACTTTTCGCTAATTTTTCGCAATTCATTCTCTTGTTCTTCCGTTAAAGGGCGATGACCAACTCCTATTTTATTAATCAAAATATCTATTAGACAATCAAGGAGTTTGTCCTTATTATTAATGTTTTTAATTATAATGGGGACGTATCCTCTATATTCATTTTTTGCCAAATTTGAATTAACCCCAATCGGGTTCCAATCGGCTAATATTTCATTAATTTTTTCTATTCTATAGTTCATGCTATTCATTATTCAAAGGGGATAAAAAGACCTTCCCCTAAACCTTCAGCAGTGCCAGGTGCAGTACTAAAGACAGTTACAATATCACCGTCAGCATTTACGACTACCGTGTTATTTTCTAAAGTGTAATTTGTATTTATACCATACTTTCCAACTTGTTCAACAGAAGTCCCTTCATCAACAATTTTAAGAATATCTGGAATTCTAAAACCTCTCGTAATAATTTGATTCAACCCATGTTCTGTGAACCCCTCAATAACATTTGAACCCTCAGCATCGGATAAACTTTCTATTCCGACATTAGTTATTCCTGTTACAATTTCATTTTCAGATGGTAATACGCCAGCAACCTCCGCGCCGCTCTGAACAGTACTCGCAACTTCAACATCTTCAATTACAGTTGCGCCAGCTCCGTCAGTACCAACTACAAATGCTACGAGACCTGCAGCCGTACCAAGCGCTTCTAATCCATATAAAGAGCCTTTAATATAATTGCCCTCTTTAAAATTTTGGACGGACTCACTAATGGGCTTTCCAAGAAGGGGATCTTTAGAAAGTCCACTAAGTATGGAAGAGCCTGAACTTTGGTCATCTTTTGAACTTAGCCCACTAAAATCATAAATTGAAGAAGGATTATTCAACCCATAGGCGTAATTATAAAGGGATTGTGGATTAAATACGCTTCCAGGTAATGGATCAGGCTGGATAAAGCACTCTTTAGATGCATCATAACATCTTGCCCGGATATTGTAAAATGACGAGTCTTCTTCAAAAATACCATACTCCCCGCCAAAAGTAAATGGCTGGCTTATTTTCGCCTTGCGTACTACCAAATCCCCAAATGGGTCAGGATATGAATAAGACGCTATCAGTGAATCATTATCGTCTGTAATGACAACAACGTTATGCGAGCAATCAGAATGTACATAATAGGATTTTCCGGTTGAGTCGACCATGCCAATTAAACCTGGCCCATACGTAAAGTTCCATTTCACCTTCCCTGTCCTATCGGTCATTTGCAGGATTTCAACCAGGGGATTTCCAATATCATTGATAAGGTTTGTCTGGTAGCCATTTACTGATCTGGAGACCCTGACACCAAAAGCATCAAAACCATTGGCGACCTGATTTCCTTTTCGCGTGTAAGCTTTCAACCTGCCATCAACCGTAAAGGTATAGCTGGCACTGTCTTTAGTTGATTTTGCAGAAATAATATTGCCGCTATTGTCGCTTTTGAGGGTATATTTTCCGGCAGTGATTAGTGCGTTATTGTTCGCATACGCATACTTAACGGTATCACTTTTCAGGAATGTGGCTGAGGGCATAGGACGGTGGCGCTGCCCAGCAGCATCAAGAGAAAATGAATCCTTTAGAATTGTAGTCCCATTCTTATAGAAATCCTGTTTTTTGTATTCTCTCCCAGCGGCATCATAAGAAATTAAATAATAGTCTCCATTGGGATAGTCAAAACGTTTTACTTTTCCAGCAGAATCCCTTGTGTAAGTAAAAGTCTTGCCTTTCAGGTCAGTAACTGCTTTAAGTCTGTTATCGGCATCATAGCGTTGAGATGCGGAGTATGAGCTATTGCATTTTACAGATGTCCGGTTTCCAACAAGGTCATACGTGTACTGAACTATGCTGCCGAATGGGTCAGTATATTTTATAAGCCGGTTCAGGCTGTCATAAGCAAAATGCGAAGTGCCAAGGCTGCAGCTTACGCTAGTGATATTGTTATCTGGGTCATATCCATAAATATAAGTTTCGCCGGAAGAAATGACAACCTTTTCCGGCCGGTTTATCGCATCGTATTTTATACTGATTGTTCCTGTTGGGGTTTTGGCAAGCGTATCGTTCCCGGCTAGGTCATAATAGTACTGCCAAATATTTCCGCTGCCATCTGTATATTTATCAAGCCGCG
Source organism: Bacteroidota bacterium (assembly GCA_013287095.1). The sequence goes on from JABDEJ010000137.1 coordinate 2,866, forward strand.
TGTGTGTGTAATGATAATTCTGGGTCAGGTTATTGTTATCTGTCAGAGAGGTAATTGCGCCGTTCTTATCATAAGAATAATGGGACTTATTGCCGTTCGGATCTTTGACACTATCCAGAAGATTTATTCCATTGTATTGGTACTGATGACTGTAGGTTAACGCATTTGTAACCTTGCTAATATTTTCTACCTGATCGTGGTTAGTAGTGTAAGCGTTGTTTAATGCATCAGTAACTTTCTGAACCTGATTTGTGTGTTCATAACCAAAACTAAGTTTGATCCCGGCTGCATCCATCAGGGTAGCAACATTGCCAACCCCATCATAAGTC
>JABDEJ010000138.1 GCA_013287095.1 Bacteroidota bacterium
GTACGGACAAACTTTTCCTTATAACTACAAGTGGCATTTTTTTTGTTCCTTATGAAAAATTAAAATACACATCCACTGATGTGGAGGCAATTGCCTTTCAGAAAATGAATAAAAGCGAACAGGTGCAATTTCTTAAAAAGAATAACTACAGATACTGTTATTTCAGAAGTTCGTCTGGAAGTGATTTACCTGATTTTTTGGTCAAAGATACAACTATGCCTAAAGACCCTGATGTTTCAATTTATAAGTCATATTGAAATTGTAAGTACCTCATGGCAAATATGCCCATTGTTTATGGTTTTTGAGTCTTTAAACCGGTAATATGACCATATTACTTTGGGATTTTACCTAAGTTTGCAAACGATTTCCCCAATTTTAATGGATGACGACTCTAAGTATCATTATTCCAGCCTATAACGAAGGTGCAACCATCCACAAAATATTGGATAAGGTATTGGCTGTTGATTTGATTGGTGGTCTCGAAAAGGAAATTATTATCGTTAATGACTGTTCTAAAGATAATACAGTGGAGGCGGTCAATGATTTTATCCGTGGAAACAGCCTAACAGCCGTAAGATTGATATCTCATGAAGTAAATAGAGGTAAGGGTGCTGCTTTGCATACGGGTATAGAACACGCAACCGGTGATTATACTGTGATTCAGGATGCCGATCTGGAATATGATCCGGAAGAATACAATCTGCTTTTAAAACCGGTTTTAGATGGCTTTGCCGATGTTGTTTATGGCTCACGGTTTATGGGTGGCAATGCGCATCGTATTCTTTTTTTCTGGCATAGCATTGGTAATAAAATGCTTACAGCCGCCTCAAATATGTTTACCAACCTGAACCTGACTGACATGGAAACATGCTATAAGCTGTTCAAAACTGAAATCATTCAAAGTCTGAATCTTAAGGAATCAAGGTTTGGTTTTGAGCCTGAAGTAACTGCTAAAGTGGCAAGGGTTCCCAACATCCGTATTTACGAAATAGGGATATCTTATTATGGCCGTACTTTTGAAGAAGGGAAAAAAATAAGTTGGAAGGATGGTTTCAGGGCAATTTATTGTATATTGAAATATAATTTGTTTGAGAGAAGCACATTTAAAAAATTGAAAGATTAAAAAATTGGCTCGTGCACACGAGTAGAGACGCAATGATTGCTTCTTTTTTGAAATAGAACTATTAAGAAGAAAAGACACAAAATAAAATGAAAATATCAGTAGTAGGAACCGGATATGTTGGATTGGTGACAGGCACATGCTTTGCCGAAACCGGTAATAATGTCGTTTGCGTGGATAATAATATTGAAAAAGTAAATAAACTCCAAAAAGGCAAAATCACTATTTATGAACCAGGCCTGGATACCCTTTTCGAAAGGAATATCAACCAGGGAAGATTGAAGTTTACATCTGATCTGGCGGAGGGGATTGAAGACGCTAAAATTATTTTTTTGGCACTTCCGACACCTCCCGGAGCGGATGGGTCGGCCGATCTTAAATATGTTCTTGAAGTGGCAAAGCATCTGGGACCATTATTGAAAGATTATACCGTTATCGTTGATAAAAGTACGGTGCCTGTAGGGACATCAGAAAAAGTAAGGGCGGAAATTGCCAAAGGAGCAACAGTGCCTTTTGATGTCGTCTCAAATCCTGAATTTCTAAGGGAAGGAGTTGCCGTAGAAGATTTTATGAAGCCTGATAGAGTTGTTATAGGTACAAGTAGTGAACGCGCTAAGGAACTTATGGAAAAGCTCTATGCTCCTTATGTGCGCCAGGGCAATCCGGTGATATTTATGGATGAGCGTTCATCTGAACTAACCAAATATGCCGCCAATGCATTTCTCGCTACCAAAATTACTTTCATGAATGAGATCGCCAACCTATGCGAAAAAGTGGGTGCGGACGTTGACGATGTGCGGAGAGGGATTGGTTCAGATAGCAGGATTGGAAAAAGATTTCTTTTTGCAGGAATTGGATATGGCGGAAGCTGTTTCCCGAAGGATGTACAAGCTCTTGGAAAAACATCCGAAGAAAACGGGTACGACTTCAAGATCCTTAATGCTGTAATGGATGTGAACGATAAGCAAAAGACATCATTACTTCCAAAAGTGAATGCATATTTTGAAGGAAAGCTTGAGGGTAAAAGAATCGCACTTTGGGGCCTCGCATTTAAGCCCAATACTGATGATATAAGGGAAGCCGCTGCCTTGAATAATATCAATGCATTGCTTGAGATGGGTGCTGACATTATCGCTTATGATCCGGAAGCCATTGAAAACGTCCAAAATCTTATTGGGGATAAAATAAAATATGCCAAAGACCAATATGAGGCTGCTGATGGCGCAGATGCAGTCATGATCATGACAGAGTGGCCCGTTTTCAGGACCCCGGATTTTGAAATTCTTACTAAATCGATGAAAAATAAAGCGATATTTGATGGCCGAAATCTATTTGAACCCCATGATATGAAAGAACTCGGGTTTCATTACGAATCTGTAGGTAGACTACCTGTGATCATACATTCAGAGATATTTGCGGGGAAATAATAATTCATAAATCCAGTACCAGAAACATACGAAATGAGAAAACGAATATTAATTACCGGTGCGGCAGGTTTTTTAGGCTCGCACCTTTGCGACAGGTTTATCAAAGAAGACTACCATGTTATCGGCATGGATAACCTGCTTACGGGAAACATCAGGAACATTTCGCATCTGTTTAAGCTCGAAAATTTCGAGTTTTACCACCATGATGTTTCCAAGTTTGTATTCGTGCCGGGGCAGCTTGATTATATCCTCAATTTTGCATCGCCAGCCAGCCCGATTGATTACCTGAAGATGCCAATACAGACGATGAAAGTGGGTTCTTTGGGTACCCACAACCTGCTTGGCCTCGCAAAAGCGAAAGGTGCGCGCATCCTGGTAGCATCCACATCAGAAGTATATGGGGATCCTAATGTGCATCCGCAAACTGAAGAGTACTGGGGTAATGTAAACCCTATTGGCCCACGTGGTGTGTATGACGAAGCAAAACGTTTCCAGGAGGCAATTACCATGGCTTATCATCGCTTTCATGGTGTGCAAACCAGGATCATAAGGATATTCAATACCTATGGTCCTCGTATGCGACTTGATGATGGGAGGGCTTTGCCAACATTTATGAGCCAGGCGCTTCGCAAAGAAAATATTACC
>JABDEJ010000139.1 GCA_013287095.1 Bacteroidota bacterium
TAAGGGGCGTCAGTTTCTAAGATCAGGTTTTTCATCGGTACGTCAGGCAATACTTTATCAATACCACCATTTTTGAAAGTAAGAACGCCTCCAATGCCCAAATAAAAACCTGTTGCCACAATTCTTTTGGCGTCTTCGATAGTTCCTGAAAAACAGTGAAATACACCAGTTAATCCCTTGGATTGCATCTGCTCAACAATAGAAATGGCATCTTCAAAACTGTTTCGGGTATGAATGGCCACCGGCAGTTTCATTTCAAGGGCCCAATTCAACTGGGTTTTGAAAGCATCAATCTGTTGTTCTTTAAACGTGACATCCCAATAATAATCGAGGCCTATTTCCCCAATTGCAATAAATTTCCTGCTGTTCAGTTCTCTATAAATCAAATCTAACGACTTCTCATAATCAGCAAAAACGGAGCACGGATGCAAACCCATCATGGGCAGGCATTGGTCTGGATATTTATCAGATAATTCATATAAGGAAGGAATACTCTCGATATCAATATTCGGAAGCAAAAACAAACCCACGCCTGCTTCCATTGCGTTTGAAATCATTTCGTCTCGGTCATTGTCAAATTGTTCTGCAAAGAGGTGACAATGGGTATCAATAAGATAGTTTGGGGTTGGGTTTTGACTCATTTGGTTCAAAATTAAGAAATTTAGCATGAATGTCGTTTTGTTTGGGTGGTCGGTGAGGACCGACCACTGACAAGGGAACAGAATTACTGTTACTTCCTTCTCACCTCTCACTTCTTACTCTTTACATTGCTCATTGCAAAAATGGCGAACTCACAGTTAATTTGAATGCGAGATTGTTTTTGAACCCTTCAAAAGCATACGGGCCATAACGATAAAAGAAACCCACGCCGACACCAACATTATATGCAATATCTAAATTGTCTATCAACAAACCAGACTCATAAAAGCCTTTATTCATGGATTTATAATTGAGTCCTGAATTAAGGGCAACATTATCTAACTGACCAAAACCAATGTCTTCCCGTAAACTGAAGATTGGTGCCGAGAATTTGGTTTTGTATGGGTGAAAAGGGAGGGTTTGCTTGTAGAAAACATATACAAACCTGCTATCGAAAAATTCATTTATCCTGGCGGTTTCGAAACTACTTTCGGTAGCAATTGAATAAGTACCCCAAAAATTACCCGGTGCATTATATTCTTTAAAAAGGGGAACAGCGCTATTTACAACGCCTGTCGAAACCTGGACATTAGCAGAGCCAATAGTTGAAAAAATGAATTTCTTATTGATTTTAAAATCATATTTATCATAGTTATAGTTGCCTCCAAGGTAATTAAGGCCGCGCGTATATTGAAAATAAATGACCGGGCCTTTGGAATAAGGCATACTCATTTGGCTGCCTGGCATCTTCATAATGGTTTCTTTGTATGCATATCTTAATCCAATCTGGGCTTCAGTGAAATTGTAATTACTGCCGGGAATATGATCCGGTGAGAGGTAACTATAATTATCATTTGTATGCACTATGCTTTGGTTCAGCGATCCTTGTATCTGGATATGTATAGGCAGCCGGAATTGAATATATGCGGATTTATTCACCGAAGTGTACATATCATTGACGGCCAGATACCTGATCTGGTCAGAATAGGGGATCAGGCTCTCAAGCCCGAACCTTGTTCCACCAAACTCGTAAACATCGTTGCTGTAAGATATTCCAAATTTGAAAAAGGAACCACGTATAGGTTTGATATCCAATGATCCGCCATATTTGGAATGATTATCCCCGAAACCATAATCATAATATCCTCCAACGGAATAGTGAGGTGAAATCCGATCGCTGGTATACACACCCAGCCCAAGCCGGTATTTCTCGTAGCTATTGTAGGCCAAAACCTTGCCCATATCAAGATCTAATTTCCAGATTGGAATTCTCTGGGTTGCAATGGCGTCAAAAAAGGTTAATATCTTGTCGAATTTGTATTTTTTGACAATGCTATCAATTACCCGGTAAGTTGTTGATTCTTTTTGTGATAAAGATCTTCCCCTGTATTTATTCCAAAAGATACTGTCTTTTCGTCCCGCGTCGTCAGCAACAGTGGTTTCAATATCTGAAAATTTATTTGATGGAATCAACGTGTCAAAATTGATTTGCTGGTATGAGCTATTCCCTTCAAATACGGCAACATGGTTGTCTCCTTCAGCAAGTTTACCAAAATCAATCCCGACTTCCTGTCGAACCGGGAACCAATGTTTATTATTAACGAATTCAAATTGTTGCCTAAGCTGCAGTGCTGGCCCATCACCGCTTTTTAGAGGATTTGCAATAATATCCTGAACGGCATAATTTTTTGAGCTGACATAGATCGTTCCCTTAAATCCATTGAATACCCTATAAGATTTGGGCTGGTATGACATCACAAATATGGTGTCTTTTTCAGTTGACCATATAGTGTCTTGAATGATGAACAGATAATTATTAAGGGCAGTTGATGAGATAGGTGAAAAGTAATATTTTTCGCCTAATTCTATATAGTTCTGATAGATATTAAAACCTTCGAAAGCGTTTGCAAAGGCAGCTATGCGTGCATCATCAAGTCCGGAAACCCGATAGGCGAGTAAATCTTTTTTTATTCTTCCGGGAGATCGATATGCTACAGATTCTACTGTTTCAAGCAAAAGTGCATATTGCTTATTGGAAAAACTATCAATTGTTTTATCAAATCTTCCGTGTTTGGCAGAATCTGACGACACTGGTTTATTTGACAAAACCGGAAGGTCTTTTAACAATTGATTAGCCGAGTCCATTGTTGAGGAAGTAGCATGCATATTCGTATAAGCATAATAGGCATAGCACTTTAGATTGGCATAGTTATTTTCTTCTTTGTGAGCAATAACTTCCTTAATGATTCTGTTTGCCGGGTTTTCTTCAGGCTTTATAGTTACTTCGCCAAAAAGAGATGCTTTTTCTTCAAGGTAAATCCTTTGTTCTTTGATATTCAGGTCGAAACCAGATATAGGAAACCTTTTTGTTGCATATCCCATGTAGCTGAAAACGAGGGTGTCATTTGGAGAAACCAGTGAAATTGTCCAATTGCCATCAATATCTGAAATGACATTAGTCCTGGTTCTTGAAAGGGTTATTTTTACAAACGCTAAAGGTTCGTGCCGGTCGTAAGAAAGTACTTTGCCATGGATA
>JABDEJ010000140.1:0-1808 GCA_013287095.1 Bacteroidota bacterium
ATTATGAGACTCGTTATGCTATCATGGAACATAAGATGTATGCAGATGGCATTGAGTTAAGTAAAGACGTGATCGAGTATGTCGCTTATACCATGACCGGCAATGTTCGTGAACTTGAAGGCGCACTAATTTCATTGCTGGCACATTCATCACTCACGAGAAAAGAAATTGATTTGCAACTTGCAAAAGATATCCTGAAGAATTTTGTGAAGCAAAGCACGAAGGAACTTACAATTGAACATATCCAGAAACTGATCAGTGATCATTTTGAAATGCCTGTTGACTTGTTGAAGTCGAAGACCCGGAAACGTCATATTGTTCAGGCCAGGCAGATTAGTATGTACTTCGCGAAAAATTTTACGAGGTCTTCCTTATCTAATATTGGAAAGCATTTTGGTGGAAGGGATCACTCAACAGTTATCCATGCCTGCCAGACCGTACAGGATCTGATGCAGACTGATAGCCGGTTCAAGAATAAGGTAATAGAGCTGGAAAAGCTTATCAATGTGAATTTTAAATAGGGTATTGGTTTAATATTTTTCCTTCTTTTGATAAGAAAGGTGTCGTACCTAAGGCACTAAAACAAGGAAGAAACTGATATTGTACCAATATGTCGTCCTTATGGGACTAAAGAATGTCAATGCGCAACCTGATTCGCGATCTGCATAGTAATCAATGTAGATAATGCGGCAGTTTCAGCCCTTAATCTGAGTTCGCCAAGACTGACAGGGACAAACCCATGATCATGAGCAAGCTTTATTTCTGGTTCTGAAAAATCACCTTCAGGTCCTATTAATACAAGAGCACTTTCAGAGGCATGATATGTGTCTCTTAACAGTTTTTTCTCTTCATCCCTGCAATGTGCTATAAATTTTGATCCTTTATATGAACCAGAAACCATATCCTGAAAACCAACGCCGGTAATGATTTCCGGCATCCATAAATTTCCGGATTGTTTCAGGGCGCTGACAGCGATTTTGTTCAGCCTTTTCATATCGGCATTACTTTTTTCGGTGTGTTGGGAACTGAAAATGAATATTTTATCTGCTGCAAGTTCAACTGCTTTTTCGATGAACCATTCCAGTCGATCCCTTTTTTTAAGCATCGCCAGTCCAATTGATATTTCATAATCTGGTTTGCTCTCAGATATTACTTTATGAATTGTGACGCTTATTCTATTGCCTGATACATTCGTTAATTCCCCTTCGCCCAGTTGCCCCAGACCATTTATGAGCTGTATGGAACTTCCTTTGGTAAGTCGTAAGACTTTTATTGCGTGCCTTGCCTCTTCATCAATCAGGTTCAGGCCTTCGCCTTCCGAAAGGGATCCAGGGTGAAAAAAATAATTCATTAGCCAAAATTACTGCATTTTTTTGGCGATTTTTGTAAGAACAAAACCTTTTGCCTTCTTTCTCAGGAGAAGGGTGGGAAGAGACGCATGGGTGTACTAAACAATATCTTCAAATGGATTATCCTGGAAAGGATCAAGGAGATTGATGAGTTCAGTCGAAACCCACAATCAAAGCAGGATAGGTTGCTGAATTACCTCGTACAGAATGGATTAAATACGGAATGGGGTAAGTATTATGGGTACAAACAGATCAGGAATTATAAAGACTTTGCTGAAAGAGTACCCCTTCAGGATTATAATAGTCTGAAACCATACATAGAGCGCATGATGGCCGGTGAGCAGAATCTTATCTGGCCAACCGATGTCAACTGGTTTGCAAAATCATCCGGCACTACTGATGATAAAAGCAAGTTTATCCCCGTAAGTAAGGAATCTATGATGGACTGCCATTATAAGG
>JABDEJ010000140.1:1818-3073 GCA_013287095.1 Bacteroidota bacterium
GGTAAGGATATGTATGCCATGTATTATAATCAATATCCCAATGCGAACCTTGTGGATGGCAAAAGCCTGGTATTAGGTGGCAGTCACCAGGTTAATAAACTTAATGAAAACAGTTTTTATGGCGACTTGTCAGCGGTATTGATGCAGAACCTTCCGATATGGGCTGAAGCCAAAAGGGCACCCGTCCTTTCCATTGCGCTGATGGACAACTGGGAAGAAAAAATAGAAAAGATGGCTAAAGCAATTCTTAAACATAAAGTTACCAATGTGCTTGGGATACCAACCTGGACCACAATCCTTTTCAGGCGGATTCTTGAAATGACGGGGAAGGACAACATATCAGAAATATGGCCGATGCTGGAACTCTATGTGCATGGGGGCGTGAGCTTTGATCCTTATCGCAATCTCTTTAAAGAATTATTGCCAAGTGACAATATGCACTATATGGAAACATATAATGCATCGGAAGGCTTTTTTGCTATCCAGGATAGTCCATTTTCAAATGATATGCTGCTGATGCTTGATTATGGAATCTTTTATGAATTCATCCCTGTAGATGGCTCCAGTCAAAATGAAAACACTACAGTACCGCTCGAAGATGTGGGACTAAACAAAAATTATGCGCTGGTTATTTCTACCAATAGTGGTTTGTGGAGATATAAGATAGGAGATACGGTACGGTTTACTTCAAAAGATCCTTACCGCATTAAAATAAGTGGGCGTACCAAGCACTATATCAATGCTTTTGGCGAAGAATTAATGATCGAAAATGCTGAAAAAGCATTGGCTATTGCATGTGAACATACAAACAGTATTATTGCTGATTTTACGGCGGCACCGGTATTCTTTTCAAGAGATGGAAACGGCGCACACGAATGGCTCATAGAGTTTGAAAAAGATCCTCAGGATTTCCAGGAATTTGTAAGGCATCTGGATGAGACTCTCAAACAATTGAATTCAGACTATGAAGCCAAAAGATTTAAGGACATGGCATTACAGGGGCCGATCGTGAGGAAACTTATAAGAGGCACATTTTATGAATGGATGAAAAAGAGAGGTAAACTCGGCGGACAAAATAAAGTGCCTCGCCTTTCCAACTCAAGGGAATTTGTGGATGACATTCTGGAGTTTGCTAACCATGTTGAATAGTATTTGATCAGCTACAGAATGTTGTATCTCAGATTTGCATAATATCCCTGCCCAAATGTGCCAGACACTGGGATAAGTCCTTCAAAGTGTTGGGTACCAATGGCGA
>JABDEJ010000141.1 GCA_013287095.1 Bacteroidota bacterium
TACCTGGCCGACAATAGACATTTACTCCTCCCTGATGACCATAATATTTGATTTCAGAAGTAGCAAGTTGCCCTTTATTTTCTATGAAATTCCAGTCAGAATGGTTGATGAACTGTTTAGTAACAATAGGACTGCCCGTGGACATTTTATTGCAGGCCAAAACAATTGTAAGAAGCAATATGGTTTTGGTATAGTTCATCTTATTCAAAAATAATGATTTCATTTACTCACCGCATCAGCGTTACATTCCCATTAAGATAATGATGTTGCCCTTCAATATCAATAACATCCATTTGATAAATATAGACGCTTTCTATCACTTGCTGCCCCTTGAATGTTCCATCCCACCCTGTATGCCCCGGACTTCCATGGAAAATATGTTCCCCCCAACGGTTGTAGATATTGTATGAATAGCTTTTGATACCCGCCCCGGAAATATCAAAAACATCATTGATGCCATCGCCGTTTGGGGTAAATGCATCAGGAATATAGATAGTAAACTGGTTGCCAATGATCTGGATAACCCCATAATCGGTATCATTTGGACAACCGTTTAGCCCATAAGCAATTAACATGACATGGTAATTGCCAGAATCTGTATGGATATAAACAGGTGAAACAATTTTGCTGCTATCACTAGTGCCGAATGTCCATAAATAGGATGATGCATCGGCAGATTGGTTCAGAAAACTGATTTTTTGATTTACTTTTATTTTTTGTGCCTGTCCCCACGTAAAATCAGCTTTAGCGGGAGGGATAACCGTAACATATACGCTATCCACTGCTGATGCAGGACTACAGTTATCGCTTAATATTACTTTATGCCATCCGCTTTTAAAGCCTTTTTCATTGACGGTATCACTTGTTATTCCATCATCAACCCATTGATATTTATAATGCAAACTATCTCCACCGCTGCCAATAGCATACAGGGTAACATTTTGTCCGTAGCAAACAGGATTGTTAAGCGCTATGGCCTTAACATTAAGTTTTGGCCTCACTTTCAGCAATACAGGACTGCTATCTTGGCACCCATGCGCATTGGTTACCACCAGCATATACTGTTCTGTATTGGGTAATATGGCAATAGCATTTGGATTTGTAGATGATGATAAATAAGTAGCAGGATGCCAGACATAAGTGATGCCTCCTGAACCTTGCATGGTATAGGTTTCATCATAACATAGAATAGTATCCGGGCCGGCATTAGCAAGGGGAAGAGAATAAACTTTAACAATAATCATTGAACTATCATTGTTTGTTAATGAATCAATGACTCCATTAGGCACTGAAGTCCAAGCCTTTATTGTATCCATTCCCGATGGGAAATTGTAATTGCCTAAACTTATAGTTTCTAGGCTATCAGATAATAATTTCCCGGACCATTTGTAAGTTGATTGAGTTTTGCCATTGACAGACCATTCTATTTTCACAGAATTCAGTTCTGATATTCCAAAGTTTTTGAGTTGGACATTTAGGTTTTGCAACCCTGGACAAAAACTATCATTAGGAGATAAAATTGAAAAGATTCCTGCATCATTATGAGCGGCAGTAACAAATTTTGCGATAAATGCATCAGTATAACCTGAATAAGATGTTTGGTAAGCTCCGTTGGTAGCTATACCACTTGGGCTGCCCGTCGCCCCTGTAATATAAACATTTCCCAAAATATCAGAGCATACCCCAAATCCTGATTCATAAGCGAGTCCACCATAATAAGTGGCCCAATTTAGGTGACCCGAATTACTGAATTGTGCCAGGAAGGCATCTTCATTACCTCCAAAGGATGTTTGATATGAACCGGAAGTGGCTATATTATATATACTTGCTGTATATCCGGTTATATAGACATTACCGGAAGCATCTGTGCTTATAGCATTTCCTCTATCATCATTACCCCCTCCAAAATATGTTCCCCATGTTATAGTACCTGAACTACTAAACTTCATTAAAAAGGCATCAAAATATCCCGCAAATGAAGTTTGATATGTACCTGTAGTCGCTATACCAGTACTGCTTCCCGTATATCCAGTTAAATAAACACTGCCGGAAGCATCTGTACATAATCCATTACCAGATCCGGAATTCCCCCCACAATAGGTAGCCCAAATAAGATTACCAGTACCATCGAACTTTGCCAAGAAAGCCCCGCCTCCCGAAGTTTGAAATGCACCTGAAGTAGCTATGCTACTGGTACTGCCGGAAGAACCCGTTATATAGACGTTCCCAAATATATCTGCACTAACTCCAGATGCACCGTCATCCCCTCCAAAATATGTTCCCCATAAAAAATTGCCGGAGCTGTTAAATTTAGCCAAAAAAACATCTTCGCTATTCGAAGAACCTGAAAATGATGTTTGATATGCGCCTGCCGATGCCAAACCCTTGGTGCTTCTTGTTGTTCCCGTGATATATATATTGTCTAAAGCGTCAATACATATTCCAAGCCCATTTTCATCACCGTTGCCACCATAATAAGTACCCCAAATAAGTTTCCCGGCACCGCTGAATTTAGCAAGAAAAGCATCGGTATTTCCATCTCTTGAAGTTTGATACGTCCCAGAGGTTGCAATTTTATTGGGACTTTGCGTAAATCCTGTTACATAAAGATTGCCAGTGCCATCTGTACTAATGGCCCATATCGAATTATCACCATTCCCACCATAATAAGTTCCCCATAATCTAGCACCATTTTTATCGAATTTCGCAACAAATGCACCCCAAGGACCAGTTGTGCTTAATGATGATACATATGCCCCTGAAGTTGCTATTGCATTTCCACTTTGCGTAACACCGCCAATATAGACATTGCCTGACCCATCTTGACTAATCGCGTATGAATAGTCAAACTCCGTCCCTCCAAAATACGTCCCCCAAATCAATGTGGGGTCAATAACTAAAGGTTTGGTTTTGTCATATCTATCTACTTTAAATCCAATGACATTTGAGTGTTTTAAAAAATCACTTTCAACAATATTTCCCCCCTGAAAACTTACTGGTTTATCTTCTTCCATTTTCCCTATAGCGCAGGAATATTCAATCTTTGAATCTTTCAATTTTTTAA
>JABDEJ010000142.1:0-755 GCA_013287095.1 Bacteroidota bacterium
TGTGGCAAAACTCTCAGGAATAGGATGTTCCTCAAAAACGCCTGCTTATTTTTTAGGAAATTCGCACGGTTTTAATTCGGTCCATGGCAGAATGCCATCTGTTGCAACTGGCGCTAACCTTGCCAATAAGGACCTGCTTTACATCGGTGTTTCGGGTGACGGTGATACTGCATCAATTGGTATGGGACAGTTTACCCACGTGGTACGCAGAAACCTCAATATGGTTTATATCGTGATGAATAATGGCTGCTATGGCCTAACCAAAGGACAGGATTCTGCTACCGCAGATACAGGGTCCAAAAACAAGTCGGGTCATGTAAACGTGTTCAATGAAATAGACCTGGCAAGCCTTGCTCTTGAATTAGGTTCAACCTTTGTAGCGCAAAGTTTTTCAGGGGATAAAGGCCAGTTGGTTCCACTTATCAAAGCCGCCATCAGGCATCCGGGTTTTGCATTTATTAATGTTATTTCGCCTTGTGTTACTTTCAATAATAATGTCGGCTCTACCAAATCGTATGATTATGTGCGCGAGCATGTTGAAGCCACCTCAACGGTTGATTTTGTGCCTCTTGCAGAAGAGATCGTCACTAATTATGATGAGGGCAGCCTGAAAAAAGTAAAAATGCATGATGGCTCCGAACTTCAATTGCACAAATTAGAGCAGGATTGGGATCCTTTTAACCGGATTTCTGCGATGAATGCCATTCAAAATGCGAAAGTTAAAGACGAGATACTTACCGGACTGATCTATATTA
>JABDEJ010000142.1:765-2959 GCA_013287095.1 Bacteroidota bacterium
GTGTGCTGGAAATGCGCAGGCATTATCATCCTTATTTCAAGGGATTGCCCAATTTCAAGCCCTATCTCCACGAATTGTTGCAAACCAACGAAGAACCTTTAAATAGTCTTACTGAAAAAGAACTTTGCCCGGGTTCTGCAGTGTTGGCTGAGATCAATGCTGATTTAAGGTAAGAAAATTAGGCGTTAGGGATTCGGCATAAGGCGTTAGACAAAACCTTTACAATAAACATAAAAGCCGGAATGAATCAATCATCCCGGCTTTTATAAATTGGAACTTCCTGATCTTAGTTCTGTGAATGTAAAGCTACTTTGTTGCCTTCAGAATCCACGAAAAAAGCCATCGCACCAATCTCAGGACTGATTGCTGTTTTAGGCATCAATACTTTGCCACCAGCTCCTTCGATACGGTCAAGCACCGGTTGCATGTCAGGATTCGCGTTCAGATAAATAACAGCGCCATCCATAGATGGTTTGTGTTGTGGGCTTTCTACAAGGGCGCCACTTGCTTTACCATTACCCATGTCTTGTGGGAATGATACCATTTTCATACCCATCATTTCTTGCAGCGGAGCCATTTTGGTGTCCAGGATGGTTTCGTAGAATTTTTGAGCGCGGTTTACATCGTTTGCTGGTATTTCGAACCAGTTGAGTGCATTTTCGTTTGCTTGCATGATTGTGATTATTTAAAAGTTTATAAAGTTACGTTATAAATTATCGGCTTCATTCGGGAGGTAAAGTTAGTTAAAATTGAAGAACCCAATTCAGGCTATTCAATACTTAACATTTTAATAACGCTTCCGTTTGTTTCTCCATTAAGACGAATGGAGAAATGAAAGCAGGACAAGTGAGACAAAATATTTTCTTTAGTAGTCGTTGGCTTTTCAAAAGTCAACGACTATAAAGCCACTTCCTGATAAGCAGTCGTCTCTTCCTCAACAGCCACCCCAATGTAATGATGGCTTACCTCCTCCAGAATAGAGAATATTTCTTCAGGGTTCATAGTATACACCAATCTTTCACGATAGGGCTTGAAATTGGGCAATCCCTTGAAATAAGGATGATAATGCCTGCGCATTTCCAGCACACCCAGAACATCGCCCTTCCATTTCAGGCTTGCTTCAAAATGGGTGCGGCATGTATCAACACGTTCCTGCAAAGTCGGTGGATCAAGAACTTCACCCGTGGCAAAATAATGCTTCATTTCCCTGAAAATCCATGGATAACCTATGGAAGCCCGACCGATCATGATACCATCTACTCCATACAATAACTTATTTTGCAGGGCTTTTTCAGGGGTATCAACATCGCCGTTCCCGAAAACAGGAATATGTATTCTTGGATTTGATTTTATCTCACCGATCAATGACCAGTCTGCTTCACCTTTGTACATCTGCACCCTGGTACGGCCATGTATGGTAAGCGCCTCGATACCAATATCCTGAAGCCTTTCTGCAGCGTCAGTCACGTTCTTTGTTTTATCATCCCAGCCCAGGCGGGTTTTGACTGTTACGGGCAAATGAGTGGCTTTGACAATTTCAGAAGTCATTTTCACCATTTTGGGGATATCCTGTAATATCCCAGCACCTGCACCCTTGCATGCCACTGCTTTCACAGGACAGCCATAATTGATATCTATTAACTCAGGACCTGCGGCAGTGGCGATAATGGCAGCTTCGCGCATGCTGTCAATATCACTTCCAAAGATCTGGATGCCAATAGGACGTTCATATTCAAATATGTCGAGCTTCTTCACGCTTTTGGCGGCTGCCCGTATCAATCCTTCCGAAGAAATGAACTCCGTATACATCAGGTCGGCTCCATTTGCCTTGCATACCGCCCTGAATGGCGGATCACTGACATCCTCCATAGGTGCCAGCAACAGCGGAAAATCGCCTAATTCAATATTTCTTATCTTTGTCAACTAATCCCTTAAAAGCACAAAATTAAGTTTTATCCATGACAAACCCTTTCCAACAGGGAATTCAAGCCTTTATGCCGCTCTATTTAAGGATACTTTTAGCCATTTCATTGTGGTTTATGAGCTATGCTATAATGTCTTTTATTGGGCTTTGGGTGGCATCTGCGGTCACTGGCATATCCATTATGGGCTTTAGTGAAGAGATTTTAAATAACAACAGCCCTATGTTGGCCAGCGGCTTGAAAATCATCCAGGTATTTTCAGATATGGGACT
>JABDEJ010000143.1 GCA_013287095.1 Bacteroidota bacterium
ATCACGTATCAAAATATAATGATTTTATTAACGCCTATCTGGCTAAGTTTAATAGTTATGGTTCACGTTTATGGGGTACCTATTTTGGTGAAGACAGTGGTGGTTATGGAGGATATTATTGTACGGCAGATGCATTTAGAAATGTCTACCTTAGCGGATCTACTGTAAGCGATTCAGGTATGGCAACATCCGGTGCTTATCAGACTTCCTATGCTGGAAATTCTGATGCCTTTATCGCCAAATTCCGGGTCATTGCCAACAAAGATGCAGGCATCGCTTATTTGCCTGGCCCTGTTCCGGCTGTCTGTAAAGGAGTAAAGCCAATAAGAGTTCTGTTGCAGAATTATGGTTTATATCCTTTGGATTCTACAATCATAAACTGGTCTGTAAACGGTCATCTTCAGCCGGTAATTCATTGGAAAGGGAATCTTGCCCCAGATAGCAATATCCAATTAACAATTGGGAATTATGATTTTGCAAACGGTTCTTATATCCTAAAATCATGGACTTCAAGTCCTAATGGTGTTTTGGATTCAATACCTTGCAACGACACTTTTACAACCGTCATCAATGTAAATGCACCACTTCCTATTGCCAATGTCGGCCAGGGAAGCTATGCCATTTGTACGGGTACCCATATTAAGATCGGTGGAAATGCACAACCTGATTATGTTTATGCATGGTCTTCTGTTCCTGTGGGCTTTAGCTCCACTTTACCCGATCCTGTTGTAAACCCCGCCTCAAATACCGATTATTATCTCACCGTAACAGATACGCTTACAGGCTGTACCAATAAAAATTCCGCAAATGTTTCGGTGAGCATTCTACAGGCTCCTGTCGTCAATCCCGGCAGCAATCAAAGCATCTGCATTGGCAAATCAGTCCAAATTGGGTCAACCTCAGTGAATGGCGATACGTATTCATGGGCATCAAACCCTAATGGTTTTACTTCTGCCATTGCCAATCCTGTTGTGAGTCCAATCCAGACTACATCCTATTCCCTTACCGTAACCAGTGCCCAGGGCTGCACCAATTTTGATTCCGTTACTATTACTGTAAACCCAAAACCGATAATCAGAACCGGATATCCAACATCACAATGTGCCGGCCTTGTTATTCATCTGGGCGGTCCGCCAACACCAGGTTACACTTACTCATGGACTTCAAAACCATCAGGATTTTTTTCTAATCTTAGTGACCCAACGGATACTCTCAAAGTAACAAGAGAATATTTTCTAAAAGCAACCATAGCGGCAACGGGATGTTCGGATTCAGGCAATGTGCTAGTTCCAGTCAGCCCAATGCCACCTAAACCCATAATAAACATTGAGAATATAGGAGGTTTTAAATATAGGTTTATATTAAACAACCCTGATAAGGCAGCATCTTATCAATGGGAATTCGGAGATTCTACATATTTATTTCCGGCAAATTACCTTGATAGTATCATATATCATACTTACCCTGGAGACGCTAATTATAAACTTATTGTTAATGCTATAGAATTACCTTGCAATGCCATTACAATAGATACAATTGATTTAAACCGTACCTTTTCTTTGGACATTTTCCCAAACCCTTTTGGCCTGCAAACAGGTATTCAATATATGATTATGAGCCCCGCACACGTAAAAATCACCATGATGGATGAAATTGGCAGAAACATCGGGACTTTACTGGATAAACAACTTTCGCAGGGAGAATATAACACAGAATTTAGCGGCGCTGCCTGGAAAACCCGGCCTGGTATGTATATTATTGTTTTCCAGTTGGATGATAAAGTGATCGTTAAGAAAATCATCCAGATTGATTCGATTTATTATTGATGATTATAAAGTTGGCAACTCGTGGAGAGTTGTCAACTTATTGATGTCATTTGCTAAGTTGACAACTTTTTAGAAGTTGCCAACTTTCCGGCAAGCCCACATTTTGCTCCCATCTCCCAAACTTTTCCTAAATTGCGCGCTCTTTTCAGGCTTTAGGCGTCAGGAGTTAGGCGTTAGGGGTAGAACAAACATTGGCACATTATCATATTAACATAACTTGTCCCGACTTATTCGGGATTAAACATTAGATCAGATGGCGAGTACAGCAGATTTTAAAAACGGTTTATGCCTTGAGTTCAATAATGACCTTTTTACCATTGTTGAATTTCAGCACGTAAAGCCCGGAAAAGGCCCCGCCTTTGTGCGGACAAAACTTAAAAGCCTAACAACAGGCAAGGTTATTGACAATACATTTACTTCAGGTGTAAAAGTGAACACGGCCCGGATTGAAACGAGGCCACACCAATACCTTTATAAAGAGGAGTTCGGTTATGTGTTCATGAATACCGAAACCTTTGAGCAGGTCACCATTCCGGAAGAACTGGTTGAAGGTTATGAATTTTTGAAAGAAGGCCAGGAGGTGGAGATCATGTTTCATGGCGAAACCGAAAGCCCTCTTGCCTGCAACCTTCCTTCTTTCATAAACCTGGAAGTGACTTATACCGAAACAGGAATGAAGGGCGACACGGCCAGCGGAAACACTCTGAAACCGGCAACCGTGGAAACCGGCGCACAAATAAATGTCCCACTTTTTGTTAATATCGGGGATTTGATTAAAATTGACACCCGAACGAGGGCTTATTACGAACGTGTTAAAAAATAATTGACCATGGACCTAAAACAAATTCAGGAACTTATTCGCTTTGTGTCTAAAGCAGGTGTGAGCGAAGTTCAGCTTGAACAGGATGATTTTAAGATAATTATAAAGACCACTGGTGGCATTGTGTATCAATCTGCCCCTGCACCGCAGGTCATCAATATGCCGGTTCAGCCGACACAGGGCCAACAGCCTACTTCGCAGGAACAAAGACCTGCTGAAGCCCAGGCACCCGCAAAAGCTGCAAACAATTATATAGAGATCAAATCGC
>JABDEJ010000144.1 GCA_013287095.1 Bacteroidota bacterium
GAAATAAGCAATTTGGTATTGATGCGGAAGCATTGAACCATTATGCCCTGGAAGTAAAGAAGGTCGCCGAACTGGGTACGGAAATCGGGATTGTAATTGGTGGCGGAAACATATTCAGGGGATTAGATGCCATGAAAGGTGGCATGGATGACCGGTCACAAGCCGACTATATGGGTATGTTGGCTACAGTCATTAATGGTATGGCGCTCCAATCAGCCCTGGAAAGTCATGGCTTAAGTACAAGGCTACAATCGGCTATAAGGATGGAACAGATCTCCGAACCTTTCATTCGCAGGCGAGCCATCAGGCATTTTGAAAAAGGGAGGATCGTCATATTTGCAGCAGGTACCGGGAATCCCTATTTTACTACTGATACGGCAGCAGTTCTGCGTGCTGTAGAGATCAATGCTGATGTTATCCTTAAAGGCACCCGCGTTGACGGAATCTATACCGCAGACCCGGAAAAAGATGCCACAGCTACCAAATACAATAACATTACCTTCAACGAAGTTTACGAGCAAAACCTGAATGTGATGGACTTAACCGCCATAACCATGTGCCGTGAAAACAATCTCCCGATCATTGTATTTAACATCAACGAACCAGACGCTTTCCTCAAGGTAATACAAGGTGAACAAGTTGGAACGCTGGTCAGTGATCAGTCAACAGTCAACAGTCAACAGTAAAGATAGTTGTCAGTCAACGGTCATCAGTCACCAGTAAAGTCAGTTTACTATTGAATATCAATCATTAACAATAATTCAGAGATCTCAAATCGCGAAGAAAATCATTATGTCAAACACTCAATACTGTTGACTGCTAACTGATGACTGTTGACTGTTAATACGCCCACTTCAGATAAACAGCTCCCCAGGTAAATCCCCCTCCAAAAGCAGAAAGAATCAGGTTATCTCCCTTATGAAGTTTGGATTCCCACTCATGAAGCAGAAGCGGAATGGTTCCGTTCGTTGTATTTCCGTACTTGTGGATATTCATCATGACCTTTTCAGGTGGAAGGCCCATGCGTTGGGCAGTTGCATCAATGATGCGTTTATTAGCCTGGTGGGCAACGAGATAGGCAATATCATCAGACTTCAGATTGTTGCGTTCCATGATCTGGTACGAAACCTCAGCCATATTGGTTACAGCGAACTTAAACACCGTTTTACCTTCCTGAATCACATAATGTTCATGCTTTGCAACCGTTTCTTCGGTGGGCGGATAGGCGGATCCACCTGCTTTTTGGTACAGAAATTGTCTTCCTGAACCATCAGAATGCAGAATGGCATCCTGGATTCCGTTACCTTCTGTATTTGGTTCCATTAGTACCGCCCCTGCCCCATCGCCGAAGATAATGCAGGTTTCGCGGTTGGTATAATCTATAATTGAAGACATCTTGTCCCCGCCTATTACGACTACTTTTTTATAGGTGCCTGAAGCGATAAATTGCGCGGCAATATTTATTGAATACAAAAATCCGGAACAAGCCGCTTCTACATCAAAACCCCAGGCATTTTTCATACCTGTTTTATCAGAAATAATATTGGCTGATGCAGGAAAGATCATATCCGGAGTCACCGTAGCACATATAACCAATTCTATATCAATAGGATCGGTATTGGTTTTTGCGAGCAATTCATTTACAGCTTTTTCAGCCATGACCGACATCCCCTGCCCTTCCCCTTTTAAAATCCGGCGCTCTTTGATACCCGTACGGGAAGTGATCCACTCATCATTGGTATCCACCATTTTCTCGAGTTCCTGATTCGTTAATACATAATCGGGAACATAAGCGCCGACCCCCGTAATGGCAGCCCTGATTTTATTATCCATGCTGGTGTTCAAGCTCGAAAGCCTGCTTGATTTTTTCTATAAGTTTAGATTCGGTAACCTGTATGCCCATTTTTATCATGTTCATAAAAGCATGTGGCGAAGATACGCCATGCCCTATCATCACAGGTTTGTTGATACCGAGTATTGGTGTGCCGCCATAGTCTTCGTAGTCATACCTTTTAAAGTATTCATCCGTAAGGCCACGCCTTTTCATGATCTGGTAAATGGTTTCAGCAGTTTTTAGAACAATATTACCTGTAAAACCATCGCAGACAATGACATCTGCTTTATCATTGAAGAAATCGTATCCTTCAACATTGCCGATGAAATCTATTTTCTGACTGTTTTCAAATAGCGGATACGCGGCCTGGGTAAGCAGGTTCCCTTTTTCAGGTTCCGAACCGATATTCAATAACCCTACTTTCGGGTCATCTATTCCAAATACATATTTGGCGTATAAAGAACCTAAAATACCAAACTGGAGCAAAACGTCCTGTTTGCAATCAGCAACTGCGCCTATATCCAGGATAATCCCAAAACCGCCGTTTTCTTTGGGAATAATGGAAGTAATTGAAGGGCGCATGATGCCTTCGATGGCTTTTACGGTATAAAGGGCACCTACATAAACAGCACCGGTATTCCCGGCGCTCATAAATACGTCAATCTCTCCTGCACGAAGCATTTTAAGACCAACCGCTATACTTGAATCCTGTTTCTGGGCTATCGCTCTTGTAGGCGATTCCCCCATTTCGATGACCTCTGTAGTATGAATGACCCTGATCCGGTCATCAACCAAATAACGTGCACCCAACCCTTCATTAATGATTGTTTCATCACCTAAGAGGGTAAAACTAACATCAGAGGGCAGTTCATCATACGCCAGTTTAACGCCTTCAATCGGCGCTTTCGGGGCATAATCACCACCCATAATGTCGAGGCCTATGCGCATCCTGGACAAATATTACTTAAGCTGCGTTTTCTTTGATATAGACTGTTTTTCCCCTATAGCTGCCACATTCGGCGCAAACCCTGTGGTAC
>JABDEJ010000145.1:0-2139 GCA_013287095.1 Bacteroidota bacterium
TGATTTCCGTTTTGATCAATTTTCAAGGCAAATGGTTTTGAACCGTTTGTCCCTGTTGAATCTCCACCGGAAATGATATAGCCACCATCGCTGCATGGGGAAATACGTGAAGGGTTTATAGTGGCGCCACTTTCCAGGAAATTATTTTGCCAGTTTATTTTTAAGTTTTTATCCAGGCTTGCGACAAAAACGGATGAAGTATTTTTAGCATAATCGATACGTTGAGCCAGCAATATCAAACCGGTATCACTTGTAACAAGGTTGTTGATTGCATTATAGGTGGCAGTTTCGTCAGTGCCGTTAATGATCGTAATGTTCCATCCTTTGTGCGACACTACCTTTGCCGCATACAGGTACACGTTATCGCTCCATTGAAAGGGTCTGCTACTAAATTTTTGGCCCCAGATATAATAAGAATTGGAAGAGCCTTCGTGATATACATTAAATGTGAGTGTTTTGCCTGGAAGGGTTGCATAGTCCTGAAAGCGAATAGAATCAACAAACTGAAGGCTATTGTTAAAAAGTAATATGCGGTTAATTGAAGGTATGTTCCCTTCCGACCATCCATCTGACTGTGAGCATATATAACCATTAGTTCCTTTGATTATAGGAGACATATTAAAATAATTATCCGGGTCTGGCCAAAAATCTTCCGAGAGCAAGAGGTTCCCGTTTGTATCGATTTGGGATAGCTGGTATCGCCAATGATGGTTTATTATAAAACTGCCATCGCTTCGTGGCAAAACATAATTCTCAGCAAAAGTATCGCCAGACATTGATTTTGACCAGATCAGGTTCCCGTATTTGTTCACGCGTGTCATTATCGGGTTTAAACCGTTTGCACTGCCGACAAACAGATATCCCTTATCGTTGGTTTCTGTTATATAATTAATGTTGAAAGGAGTAGGCCAATTACCAAATTCTTTTAAAAAGGTATTAGAAGGAGCTGTAGTATCAGGTGTTTTCTTGCATGACAGTATTGTGACAGCTAGCATTAATGAAAAGATAAATATGC
Source organism: Bacteroidota bacterium (assembly GCA_013287095.1). Next base: position 1,016 of record JABDEJ010000145.1, read on the forward strand.
CAATATATTTATTTTCCTTCATCTTTAATTTTTCCATTTAAGTCTGTAAAAATCAATGCGAAGTTGCCGTTGCCGTTTATAAAAGCGGGTGTAATTGAAACGCCAAAGGCCCACCCATCATTTTGAGATATTGCCCCGATTGTATTCGTTTTTGCTGGATTTATTGCGCCGGAGACTGAACTGCCATTATCACAATTGATAGTTGAAACCAAACCGCCAGAAGCATCTATTTGAAGTAGTTGCGAACCTTTGGTGCCATTGGTGGCTGTAACAAAATACCCACCGTTTGGAGCATCAGCAATGGTAGCAAATGAAAGCCCTACGAATGGTTTTTGCCAGCTGATAGTTCCATCAAAAGAGGTTTTTAAAAAGCACATTGTATTGGAATTGTCTTTACTAACATTAAAACATAAAGCAAAACCATCCGGTTCTGCCAGTATTTTTTCTGATGTAGTGTTTCCATATTGAGGATAAACTGTGCTGTCAAGTACGGTTTTGCCATCTGAAGATAGGTTCAAGAGGCAAGGGACAAATATGTTGTATGCAAGCGAATTACCAGATGTGTCGACAACTCCGGCCATTGCCATATCCCCGTTTGAGGCAACTGAAATAGAATAAAACCATCCCTGATCCCTGCTTTTAAAATATTCATGTTTCCAAAGGGGGGTACCGCCTTGGTCGGTTCTCACTACATAACAAAAAGCTGAATAATTAAGGTTGGCTTTAGAGATGGTGTCAGTGCTAACTCCAACGGCCAAAAATCCATGATCTGGCATTTCAACTATATCAAGAAACTCGTCACCATAAATATTTCCAAAAGTCTTCATCCACATCTGGTTGCCATTCGCATCCGTTTTTACCATCCAGGCATCTGTCCAATAATCCGCCCTTTGTGTTGCAGAACCAAAGCCATAGGAAGTTGTAAATCCTACGGCGATATATCCACCATCAAATGTCTGGCGAACAGCCTGGAAGGCGTCCTGGCTGATACCTCCATAAAATTTTTGCCATTCCAAGTCCCCGTTTGCTTTTGTTTTGAGAAGGAAGGCAGCGAACTTTTGGGAATTGTCATGAACTGCCTGTCCGCAAAAAAGAAATCCGCCATCAGACGTTTTAATCATGGA
>JABDEJ010000145.1:2191-2867 GCA_013287095.1 Bacteroidota bacterium
TAAATTGGCAGGCACATCGGTTTTGGTACACGAAATGCACAAACCCAAAACACATAAGCAGAAAAAAACTCGCCGCATACACAAACAATTTAGCCCCAACCAAATGCAATTTTAGAAAAAGGAATTGATATATGCAATGGTTTTAGGAAGAGGGGCATATATTTTTTTTCAAAAGCTTAAACATTTTTACCGTACCGCGGTTTTTACTATAAATAAAAAATATAATACTATGGCTACCAACAAAAAAGCTAAGTCCAAATCGGGAGCAATAAAAGCAAAAAGTACAGGCAAAACAAACTCGCAATCGAGTGTAAAAACGCAACCTGTAGCTGCTAAGAAAGCAATAAAAGCTACAAAAACCGTAAAAGCTTCGAAACCCGCAAGCAAGCCCCGCGCTTCATCAAGGACGGGATCAAAAGGTTCTGTATCTTTTTTCGAAGCGATCATGGAAATATTTGTACCACATAATCATCATGAAGAAGCAGCCAAACACCATGTTGAAGCTGCCCGCCAGCATACTGAAGCGCATAAAGCACAACAGGCGGGAAATCTTGAAAAAGCGGCCAACCACGCCCAACTCGCTAGAGCTCATGCAGCCCATGCCCGTAGCCAGGCTACCAAGGCCGATAAAAAACGGATTGAAACGAAGAAATAATTTCTGTTTTGTTTAGAATAG
>JABDEJ010000146.1 GCA_013287095.1 Bacteroidota bacterium
GCACTTTTGATGCTCAGTTGCTGTTCTGCCTGCAATTTACCTGATTGCAGGTATGATGTGTTGTTCGCTTCCCTGTTCATGCTGCATGAAGAAAGCAGCAAACCTGCTGAGATTACCGTCAAATAAAGGATTTTTGTGATTTTCATTTCGTAAAATTTGTTTGTTAATGTTTTATAATATTTTAGTGGTGTTGTACACGCAATAGCTTGCTTGGCAATTGCTGCTGCTAAACTAAATAAAATATTACATCAACGATTTTTTTACAACGGAAAATCAAAAAAAAAGCCGTTTCAGATTGATACGGCCTTTTTAGTAGATTATTTAATTGATATGGTGCTTATCTTTATACAATTGCGTAATCCAAAGTATAAAAAACACGATGAAACCCACCAGGGCAAGTATTGCAAGAACATTAAACAAAACACCCAAAAATGTAAGCTCACCAAATACATTGATCAGGAAGAAGAAAACAGCAGCAAGCACCAATAATATGATCCAAAGTAAGAGATAAGCCGTATTAGATAATTGACCATGGTTGATAGAAGAAAGATGTGTTGGCATTTTCACGACCTGTTTTACAGATCCAATTGCTTTTGGAAGACTTGTTATTGCTGCAAGGGTTTTACCAGCTTTCTGTATTACGTTCATACTTGTCATTGGCTTTAAGTGCCTTTTCACCCCTTGATTATGGAATTTATCAGTATTCCCCCGAATATCAAAAGAATTTGCCTGAGCCATTTCCCTGCAAATTGGAATATCAATTGGAGCCATTTTCTCATGATTTGTTGGTTGAATGGTGAGTTGCTGACCTGACAGAAGTTTGTCCGATTTCAAATAACCTGCATTGACACTGTTTTTGTTCATGCTACAGGAGGTAAATACAAAGCTCAAAGCGGCTAAAGTAAAGTAAAGGAGATTTTTCATATTTGTGTGAATTTTGGTTGTTTATTGGTTATCTTAATGGAATTCAGTATTTCCGGTTAAAGGTTGACTATTGTATGAAAACATTGCAAAGTCATTAATGTTTAAAATACACTGATATAGATATGGAATTCAAATCAAGGTACGGATTTTGCAGACTCTTCTAAAAGCAATCATATATTTTAGGTTTTGGCGCTTTTTTGCATGTTTCAACGTTAACTTTGAAGTTCAACTTCTATGGCTTTCGAGGATAATTATACATTACTGATTACAAAACTGCGCGATTTTAAGCGTAAGTATTATCGCAATCAGATCATTAAAGGCGGCATTTATTTTGTCGCAGTACTTCTTGTGTCTTTTTTGACAGTTACGGCACTGGAATTCTTTGGCAGGTTTGACACCACTGTCAGGACAATTTTGTTTTATTCTTTCATAGCAGCAAATGCTTTCATCCTTGGCAGGTTTATGGTATGGCCGGCACTTAGTCTTTTTGGATTACGCAAAAGCCTTAGTTACTCAAAAGCGGCCGATATTATCGGAAGGCATTTCATTGAAGTAAAAGACAAGTTGCTCAATACGCTGCAACTCAAAGAACAGGCAGGTTTTGCACAGATGGACCCCTCGAAAAGGGAACTGATTGAAGCGAGTGTCAATCAAAAAATTACAGAACTTCGACCTATACCATTTGTGAAAGCTGTGGACTACAGCAAAAACAGGAAATACCTGAAATATGCTCTGATTCCTCTTGCGTTGATATTCTTTATTTTATGGAGGTCTCCGAGTATGCTTGTACAAGGCACGCAAAGACTGGTGCAGCACAATAAATATTTCGCCATTGAGGCACCATTTAATTTTATCCTTAAAAACGATTCACTTTCGGTCATTCGCTTGCAGGATTTTCCTGTGAGTGTACAGGTAAAAGGAAGTGAACTACCCGCTGAAGTTTACCTGGTGGTAGATGGCAACCCTTATAAAATGAATCTGAAATCAAAGACTGACTTTGATTATACAATCCGGAATGTGCAGAAGGATATGACATTCCAGTTTAGTGCAAATGGATTTTTGTCTGAGCCATACAGTTTGAAGGCACTGCCGAAACCGACATTGCAAAAATTTGAAGTTTCGCTCAACTACCCGGCCTATATCAATAAGAAAAATGATGTGCTTCAGAACACCGGGGACATTACCATACCTGAAGGGACAACCGTAAACTGGAAATTTTATACCGAAAACACGGATAAAGTAGAATTTGCATTCAGCAATAAGGCAGGCGAAGCGAATCATATAGGTGAGAACGAGTTTGGTTTCGGGAACAGATTCCTAAAAGATGACTCCTATATCCTGAAAACCTCCAACAAATACCTGCACAATACAGATTCTATTCATTACCAGGTAAATGTTATACCCGATGCATTTCCCGAAATCAAAGTAGAACAGCAGCAGGATTCTGCCAGCCTTAAAAATTATTATTTCTCAGGGGAAATATCTGATGATTACGGCCTGAACAAACTGGAATTCAGATACCATTTTACAAAATCGGACGACAGCGCCAGGTTAAGACAGCCGGAAAAATCCGCTATTGTCCCGATATCGCAAGGCAAACTGCTCCAACCTTTCTATTATGCCTGGGACCTGACCCCCCTTAATATCAAACCCGGAGAAGAGATTGAATACTATTTCCAGGTATGGGACAATGATGGTGTGAATGGGAGCAAATTTACCCGCTCTCAGAAAAATTTCTTCAATGCACCCTCTGTCAAGGAACTTGAACAGAATGCAGAGGCTGAAAACAAAGACATGGAGAACAAAATGGACTTTGCCATTGACCAGGCGAAACAGCTTCAGAAAGACATGAATGACATGAAAATGAAGCTGGTAGATAAAAAGAGCCTTGACTGGCAGGACAAGAAATCTCTCCAGGACATGATGAAAA
>JABDEJ010000147.1:0-2115 GCA_013287095.1 Bacteroidota bacterium
TTGAGAATTTGGGAATCTTGGGAATAGGCTGGCACCAGCAATTCCTAACGCCTAACGCCTAATGCCTGATATATTGAAAATAGACATACATACACACATCCTTCCAGAACGATGGCCTGACTTGAGAGAACGTTATGGCTATGGCGGATTTGTGCGCCTGGAACACCATAAACCATGCTGCGCCAGGATGTTGATCGACGATAAGTTCTTCCGTGAAGTAGAATCAAATTCATGGGACCCTGAGGTCAGAATACATGAATGCGATCGGTTCAGGGTGGATGTACAAGTGTTATCAACCGTACCGGTCATGTTCAGCTATTGGGCCAAACCTGATGATTGTTATGATCTTTCAAGAATACTCAACGATCACATTGCAAAAGTCGTGAATGAATTTCCGAAAAGGTTTATCGGAATGGGTACTATCCCAATGCAGGATTCAAAACTTGCGACAAAAGAACTCGAAAGATGCGTGAATGAACTAGGATTGGCTGGAGTGCAGATAGGAAGTCATGTAAACGACTGGAACCTCGACGAACCTGCCCTTTTCCCCATTTTTGAAGCAGCCCAAGACCTTGGAGCTGCCATTTTCGTGCATCCGTGGAACATGATGGGACAGGAAAAAATGCCCAAATACTGGCTTCCGTGGCTGGTTGGGATGCCTGCTGAAACAAGCAGGGCCATTTGCTCAATGATATTCGGAGGGATATTTGAACGGCTGCCCAACCTGAAAGTGTGCTTTGCACATGGAGGCGGATCATTCCCTTCAACCGTTGGACGCATTTCTCATGGTTTTGAGGTAAGACCTGACCTGTGTGCCATTGATAACAATGTAAATCCAAGAGACTATATTGGCCGCTTTTTTATTGACAGCCTGGTTCACGACCCAGCCGTAATGAAATTTGTGGTTGAGTTGTTCGGAGCTAAAAAAATCATGTTGGGGTCCGATTATCCATTTCCATTGGGTGAACTGATTCCAGGAGAATTGATCGAATCAATGGGATTTAATACTGAAACCAAAGATTGGCTTCTTCATAAAAGCGCGTTAGACTGGCTAAACCTACCAGAAGGACGGTACCGGCAATTGGGAATCGATCATTTGTGGACATCAAAAACAAATATAAAACAAGCCGGATAAAACCAGTATTAAACATTATTGATAATTCTTGCCTGCGCAAGCAGGGATCATTTCTAAAAATCCATGTATAAAACCGATTTAGATTTTGCCCTTTCACTTGATAAGGCAGACCCTCTTAGAGATTACCGCTCCAGATTTTTTATTCCACAAAAAGATGGGAAAGATCTGATATACTTTTGTGGCAATTCTCTCGGCCTCCAGCCAAAAACTGTAAAAAGCCATATTGATATAGAACTCGAAGACTGGGCAAAACTTGGGGTAGAGGGCCATTTTGAAGGCCGTAATCCCTGGTTTGGATACCATAAACAGTTTGAAGGCCCCGTAAGCCGGCTGGTGGGCGCCTTGCCTCATGAAGTGGTTGTGATGAATGCATTAACGGTCAATCTCCATTTGTTGATGACCAGTTTTTACAACCCAACCCAGGAAAAGCATAAAATACTGATGGAAGCCAGCGCCTTTCCTTCAGATTATTATGCTGTTGAAAGCCAAATAAAAAATCATGGCTATAACCCTGAAAGTGCTTTGATTGAAGTAGTTCCCAGAGATGGAGAACATATCATCCGTACAGAAGACCTTCTTGAAGTGATTAAAAAAGAAGGTAAAGGCATTGCCATGATTTTGATAGGTGGTGTAAACTATTACACCGGACAGGTATTTGACATGGAAGCCATTACCAAAGCCGGACATGAACAAGGATGCACCGTCGGTTTTGATCTCGCACACGCCGCGGGTAACCTGAAAATGAACCTCCATGATTGGGGGGTTGATTTTGCCACCTGGTGCGGGTATAAATACCTGAATTCAGGTCCGGGAGGGACATCCGGTGTTTTTGTACATGAAAAATGGGCAAACAGCCCGGAATTGCCCCGGCTTGCCGGATGGTGGGGCTATAAGGAAAGTACCCGCTTTAAAATGGAAAGGGGTTTTATCCCAGAATATGGCGCTGCTGGATGGCAACTCAGCAACGCTCAGATCTTACC
>JABDEJ010000147.1:2125-2843 GCA_013287095.1 Bacteroidota bacterium
GGCGGCACACAAGGCCTCACTTGAAATATTTGATGAAGTAGGAATGGACATACTTCGAAAGAAAAGCGACGAACTTACTGCGTACCTTGAATTCCTGCTTTTAGATCTGATGAAAGAGCAAAAGGAAGATGAATTCACCATCATCACGCCATCTGACCCGAAACAAAGAGGTGCACAGATCTCTCTATTGGCTTTGAAAAACGGGAAAGGACTTTTTAACAAACTGACGACAAATCATATCATTGCAGATTGGCGCGAACCAAATGTGATAAGGGTAGCCCCTGTTCCGCTTTATAATACTTTTGAGGAAGTGTATCGTTTTGTTGAGGTTCTGTTTAGCTACAGCTAATTTACAGCCCAAGTTTCTTTTTTACATCTGCAGTGATGTCTGCACCTGGTCTTATATAAAGAACTATAGCATCGTATTTGCTATCAAGCACCAGAATATAATTCCCTTCTTTGGCAACATCTTCTATGGCTTTTTTCAGCCTGGCACGTATCGGCTTGAAAAGTTCTTCTGATCGGACTTCTATTTCAGAATCAGCATTATCTTTAAATGCATAAATCCGATCGTGCAATCGTTTTTCCTCATCAATATCATTTTCATTGTAAGCTATTTCAAAACGAGCCTGCAACTGCTTCAATTCTTTGTCATAAGCTTTGCCAAGGGAATCTATTTTTGCTTTCGCTGTCTGCATCTCGGGCATTGTATCCAGCA
>JABDEJ010000148.1 GCA_013287095.1 Bacteroidota bacterium
TAAATACCTTAAATTGTCACCTATTTAAAGTTTCAATGAAGAACAGAGGGATTTGGATTTTGGTTATCGCTGCTTTATCAGTGGGAGGATGCAAGCTTAGTGACAAGCAATGGGATATTAACATGATGATTCCAATAGCTCATGCAGATCTTACTATCGGCAACCTTGTCCATGATACATCACTTAAGAAATATGCTGACAGTTCCCTTTATCTTGTTAATGTACAACCGCTGTCATCACTCAACATTGAAAACCTTTTAAAAATACCCGATACAAGCTTTCAAAGTACTGTTTCATTAAAAACCCTTACTTTAGGGAATAGAACTCTCCTGGATAATATAACCCTTGGTCAGGTAGCCAAAAGCCCCGGGTTAGGGATATCAGGACAAATATTGATTGCTGAAAACGGACATAAAGAAATTGTTCCTGCAATTAATAACGTATCCCTGGGCAAAACATCCATTAATGCTCAAAGCCTTTTTACAAATGCAACATTTATTAATGGAACTCTTAATCTGAATTTGCAAAATGGATTCCCGATCAGTTTAACACATATTCATTTTCAATTGGCAAACCAGACAAATGACTCCATTATAGTCGTCGATTCTATAAGCAGTATACCCCCCAACGGGTCGTTTAATAAATCTTACTCACTGGCCCACAAAACAGTAAGCGGCATTCTCTACTTAAATATTCCGCAAATGAGCTCACCTGGCAGTACTGATTCTGTATTAATTGATACGACTAATGCCATTTCAATTGTATTGACGGGCACCAATATGCAGGTATCTTCAGCTACAGCGGTTTTTCCCGCCCAGAACCTGGTTGATGATAGCGTAGACGTTAATTATAACCTGCGTGGGCCTCTTTTTAAATCATTTATAGTTCGTTCGGGGTCAATAGACTTTAAAACAACCAGTTCAATCCATGACACCATGCATTTGACCTATCTTATTCCAGGTGCATCTAAAAATAACCAATACGTTGATGAACATCTGAACGCCCCACCAAATGCCACTGTTTATGATTCTTTCCCTTTGAACGGCTACACTGTTGACCTCACAGGTCAATACCACAATACCGTAAATACTTTTTACAACATTTTGCAAGTACATATTGACTCTACAGGCAAGGTCGAATACTTATCGCTTGCCGATAGCATTTACATATATTATGGACTTTTCCATGTAGTCCCCGAATATGCTGTTGGATACCTTGGGACTAGTTCATATATAGAGGGGCCTCAATATGTTCCATTGGATTTTTTCAAAAATATGTCGGTAAACAAATTGAGTACCCCAAAGCTAAGTATCAATCTTCACCTTTCTAATGGTATTGGGGCTCCTGCTATAGCAACCTTGACATCTATTACTGCTTTCAACTCAAGGACCAATCAGTCAGTTCCACTAAAATCAAGTAAATACATCAATACGCCACTTACCATCCCGGCTGCAAAGGATACGCTGACACCCGCTATTATTGATTTCCCTCTGGATAATACAAATTCGAATATTAGTGACCTCATAGGAATTTTGCCTGACAAACTTCTTTATTTGTTTAAAGTTACCATAGACCCGAATGGTAACACTTCTAATTATAAGGACTTCATATATTATGGCAGCGCCGTTTCTGCAAGTCTAAATATTACATTGCCATTAGAACTCGGAATAGACGGGTTAACACTTGAGGATACCTTAATGCCAAATATTACAAACAGTATTGACCTGAGCAAGATACAGGATGGAACAATGCATATTGCAGTTTCAAACGGTTATCCGCTATCTGCTAAATTGCAATTGTATATCCTGGACAATACAAATAGAGTAACGGATTCACTTTTTAGTTCTTCAGCGAATACTGTTCCCGCCGGTTCTTCAATTTCCGGAGATATTATACCTGGTGTCGGAACCTTAAACATCAGTTTATCTCAAAGTCAATGGCAGGAAATTGCGGCCAAAAAAAGACTCATTATGAAAGTTATTTTAAATACGGCTAATAAGCAAGTCACGAAAATTTACAGTAACACTCATTTCACTGCTAAAATCACAGGAGAGTTTAGATATCGGAACTCTGTAAATTAACGTATCGGAACAGATGTATAAATATCTCCCATTCTTTTTATTGATGATATCTGTCTCTGCTAATGGTCAGATTTATAACAATCCATTACTAAATCTGACCCTGGACCCCGAAGATGCTCCCGCCAAAATGTTTGTATTGGGGAGCAACTACAATCTGGGCTCAAATGCATTAAACGGTAAATTTTACAATGCTCTCCTCAATACAGGTTTCATTGGGGACAATGCTAAAAATGCTCCTCTGCCTTATTTAAAGGTCAAAAAAAATGATCTTGGTCTGTATTTAGACAACAGCCTCTTTTACAGTTGGAAGCCCAACGATAAAGATGTATATTTTGATATAAGCCTTTCATCCAGGATTCAATACACGGCTAACTTTAATGCTGATGCCTATAAACTGGCACTCTTTGGGAATGAAATGTTCGCCGGGCAAACAGCAGATATCAGTGGATTCAACTTTATCCATTATGCTTATCAATCTCTGCAGTTTGGGTTGTTTAAATATAAAACTCAGAAAGGGGGCAACACCTTATTATATGGCGGAGGTATTTCAATTGTTTCCGGAGCCGGATACAACAATATTTCAATACCAAAAGGATCTTTGTTCACCTCATCCCAGGGTGATAGCATTTCGCTTGATGCAAAAGTATCATCC
>JABDEJ010000149.1 GCA_013287095.1 Bacteroidota bacterium
AAAACCGTACTCATCATGGAGCTTATCAACAACATCGCGAAAGCTTATGAAGGTATTTCGGTGTTTGCGGGCGTGGGTGAAAGAACCCGTGAAGGGAATGACCTTCTGCGGGAAATGATCGAATCAGGCGTTATCAAATACGGAGACGCTTTTAAACATAGCATGGAAGAGGGAGGATGGGACCTTTCCAAAGTTGACAAAACCGAACTGGCAAAATCACAGGCTACACTTGTATTCGGCCAGATGAACGAACCACCGGGAGCACGTGCGCGTGTGGCCCTTTCAGGTTTGTCTATTGCTGAATATTTCCGCGATGGTGAAGACACCGAAGGCGGACAAGGCCGCGACATTCTTTTCTTTATTGACAATATCTTCCGTTTCACCCAGGCAGGTTCTGAAGTATCAGCCCTTTTGGGTCGTATGCCATCAGCGGTGGGTTATCAGCCTACCCTGGCCACGGAAATGGGTTTGATGCAAGAGCGCATCACCTCTACCAAACGTGGTTCTATCACGTCAGTACAGGCCGTATATGTACCTGCGGATGACTTGACCGACCCGGCACCGGCCACTACCTTTGCGCACTTGGATGCTACAACGGTATTGAACCGTAAAATTTCGGAGCTTGGTATATACCCAGCCGTTGACCCGCTCGATTCCACGTCAAGGATCCTTACGCCTGAAGTAGTAGGGCAGGAGCACTATGACACCGCACAACGTGTGAAAGCAATTCTACAACGTTATAAAGAACTCCAGGACATCATCGCCATCCTTGGTATGGATGAGTTGAGTGACGAAGATAAGTTGGTGGTATCGCGTGCACGCCGTGTACAAAGGTTCCTTTCACAACCATTCTTCGTGGCTGAACAGTTCACAGGTCTTAAAGGCGTATTGGTTCCGATTGAAGATACCATCAAGGGCTTCAACATGATCATGGACGGCGAAGTGGACCAATATCCTGAAGGAGCTTTCAACCTGGTAGGAACCATTGAAGAAGCGATCGAGAAAGGCGAGAAGCTGCTGGCGGAATCGAAATAATTTGAGGATTTGGGAATTTGAGGATTTGGGAATTTGGGAATGGGCTTGCGCGAGATTGTTTAAAACTGTAAACAATTTGGACTTTTAAGGAGTTTTAACTTTGCGTCTTAGCGCCTTTGCGAGAAATTTAAATAGACAACACAGATGCAATTAGATATATTGACCCCGGAAAAAACCCTGTTTTCAGGGGAAGTGGTATCGGTAAAACTACCCGGCACCGCTGGTGTTTTTGAAGTGCTTGACCATCATGCACCTCTTATTTCAACCCTTGAACCGGGCAATGTACGCGTCAGGCCCAAATCAGGCGAAGACCAAAACTTCGAAATCGCTGGCGGATTTGTCGAGGTATTAGACAATACCGTGACGGTGATGGTGTAGTCTAATTGGAGCGGGATTAGAGTTTGAGTTAACTAGGTGATTTAGTTAGTCTCTGTTAACTCTTTAATTCTGACAGCAAATTCTTCTGCATCGGCCTCTTTTACAATTTCAACCTGCTCTTTTCCATGGGCAGATTGTTTTAGCAAAGTTTCAATAAACGAATTAAGTTCATGAGCCTCAGTGGTTGAGGGAGGTAACGTTAAAAAATATAATTTAAATTTCTCTTTACTTGCTGAAAGACTGGTGATCCGGCCTGCCCAGCGATACCCCTTATCCTTTATGCTATCTGTATCTAATAGATCAAAAGAAACTGGCTCAAAACAATGCCAGATATGGTTTTTATAACTATATTCAAATTTGATCTCATCCAAATTGGTCTTTATGGTATGTTCTTTTAGCTTTTTAGTAATACCATATTGATCGAAATACTTTTTGTATGTACTTCTCCAGGCATCATGATCTGTTCTTGATTTACGTTTTGAAGTAGTTTCAAATACACCTATGTGCCTTTCATAAAGGGATTCAAATGTCTTTTCAAAATCTAATGAAATACCTTTATGCACCTCAGACAATTGCAAAGCGCTGTCATTTTTAGGCAATATAGAATATGTAATTTCAATTAAGTCCTTGTAATTTTTCAAACTGGCTTTATCAATGCTTCGATCAATTTGCTTGAGAGTTGCTATGAGAAAATCGCCATTAAATGGACCAAAGAAATCCGATATCCTTTTGTATTTATGCGTTGATCTGGACTTTAAGAAGTTTTCTTCAGGCACATAAAATATAATGCCAACGTTTACAAACTCTTCGGTAACCATATCATGGATATATCTTACCAGTTGATAATCATATCCTTTCATATTATAATCCCTTTTATCTCAGTCTTATATTGTACCATATTATCTACTATGACTGTTATTCTTAATCTGATAAGTTCAAACCATGCTGCTCTCTGATTATTATCTAACCAGTCAGGCGGTATTAAGTTTGCTGTTAGGTCCCAAAATTCAGTGCTTAAACGTGATACTTTATCCAAAAATCCATCAATATGATCCATCTTACCTTTTAGTTGGGGGTAGAATATATGGTGTTGCGCGATGTTTCGGGTCGGATCTCCAAAAAGTGGTGGAAACAATGCCTTTTCATGATCTATTGCAATTATTTCGCGGCCATTGGTTAATAAATTCGGCTTTGCAACTGTCCTATCAGCGTTCAAAGTTAATAAATCAAAAGCGA
>JABDEJ010000150.1 GCA_013287095.1 Bacteroidota bacterium
AAAACGCCATTTTTCGAGATTTATCAGGCCAAAACAACAGAAAGAGAGTTTTATATAATTGCATTGGTTAAAAATCCGTAATTCCTAATTCATAATTCGTAATTGAATAACATTGGCTCTAATTTTGCAAGCGAATCCCGAAATTTCCCTAAATGAGGACAAAAACGCTTACTCTTTTCATAATTCTTCTCGCATCGTACGTTAATGTTAATGCGCAACAATATTCAAAATCCCAACCTTTATCTAATATAGTCAAAGGCAAAATAACAGGCCGTATCATTGATTCTGCTTCAAGGCAACCAATTGGTTTTGCAACCGTTACCCTCCGACGATCGGAAGACAACAAAATCGTCAATGGTGCTTCATCCGCTGATAATGGCTTGTTTACAGTAGATTCAGTAACAAATGGCAACTACATCGCTACTTTTAATTTTATCGGCTATAAGAAACTGGTAAAAAAGGATATTGTCATTTCTGACAAAATAAGAAAAGTTGCGCTTGGCGATATATTGCTTCCTGAAACAAATAATCAAATCGGGATCGTAAATGTTACCCGTCAAAAGAATGTTATTGAAAATAAGGCCGATAGGATTGTTTATAACGTCGATAAAGATGTAACATCACAAGGTGGTGTGGCAACTGATGTATTGAAAAAAATACCCCAGGTATCGGTAGATATAGATGGCAATGTAGAAGTGCAAGGAAATACGAATATTCAGTTTTTGATCAATGGCAAGCCTTCAACGATCTTTGGCAATAACCTGGCAGATGTGCTGCAATCAATTCCTGCCAGTGAGATTGAAAAGATAGAAGTCATTACCAGTCCCGGCGCGAAATATGATGCAGAGGGAACGGGGGGCATCATTAATATTGTCCTGAAAAAGAGTAAAATACAGGGCATCAATGGCAATGTGTCAGGTTCTGCAGGCACCAGGCTTGAGAATGGCTCCTTTAACCTGAATGCCCGCAAAGGAAATTTTGGAGCTCATGCCTGGTTCAGTGCCAATACGGCCCTTACTTCTACAACATTAAGTTCACTCAACAGTAAAACCAGGAATGCAGCGGGTGATACCACCAATGTTTTAACCCAAGACGGGCATAGCGCCTTCTTAAGGAATGGGTACCAGGGGGGCATTGGTTTCGACTGGGACATAGACCCTAAAAACACAGTCAGTATTACGGGTGGCTATAATGCATTCAATCATAATGGTTCAGGAAGTATCAACCAGTTGGCGCTTACAGAGGGCGCTATGGGCAATATTATCCAATCCATGTCAACCATCTTGAACAATACCAATAACTTTGGATCACAAGGATATGATTACAGTTTGTTTTATAAACACCAGTTCGACCAGGATAAACAACAGCTTACCTTTCTTTACTCATCCAGTACCAGTTCAAACAATTCATATTATAATCAAACACAGAACACGGCAAACAATGATACCGTGCTTTCAGGAACAAAGGGACTGAACCCCGGATCTGACAGGGAAAACAATTTTTCATTGGACTACACCCAGCCCGTGGACAAGGATATTACAATCGAAGCGGGTGCGAAAGCAATCCTTAGCGCCATAACCAGTACCTCAAATGTTTATTTGCTGGACCAGGACAATAATTATGTTTTCAATAACAGCCAGAGTAATTCGCTTACCTATAACAGGAATATCTATGCGGCATACGCATCAGGCAGTTTTGTATTGTGGAAGGACGTAAATGTTAAAGCAGGGCTACGTTATGAGAGAACGGTTACTAATGCCAATTTCGGAACTGGAGAGCAGGTTAATATTCCTGATTATAACACGGTAGCACCATCGTTCGTTATCTCTAAGGATATCGGCCATGACCAGACCATAAAACTTGCTTACAACCACCGTATTCAAAGGCCAAATTATAATGAACTGAACCCTTTTATCAATGCTTCTGACCCAAGGAATATGTCAACAGGAAATCCTGATCTTCAACCAGAGATTTCCAATAAAATAGAAGCCGGGTATAATAAGTCGTTTGACAAGGGGAGCAATCTTAATATTTCCCTGTTTTACCAGTACACCAGTCATGACATCCAGTCTTTTGTAACATACTATCCTAAATATACGGTCGGAGATTCTACATACAACAACGTAAACCTTTCTAAAAATGCCAACGTTGGTTTGGATACAAGAACCGGACTGAATATTTCCGGGTCAGTGCCGTTTACACCAAAGTTGATGGTTCGTGGAAATATAAGTGTATATGACAGGTATATTGCTTACAATGGACTGACAAACAATGGTATTGACTATCGCATAAACATAAATGCAAGCTACCAGATTGACAGTAATTTTGTAGCAGAAGGTTTTGGGAATTTCAATTCACCACGTACCACTATCCAGGGCACTATGGGATCATGGAGTTCTTATACCCTTGCCATTCGCAAGTTTATCTGGCATAAGCAAGGCAGCATCGGAATTACAGCAACTGATCCTTTTACGCCGTATGTGAATTTGACCACGACACTTTCGGGAACCAATTTTTCAGAAACCAGCGTACGTAAAGTGCCTTACCAATCATTTGGGATCAGTTTTACTTACAAGTTTGGCAAACTTGAATTTAAACACGACAAATCCGAAGA
>JABDEJ010000151.1:0-705 GCA_013287095.1 Bacteroidota bacterium
CTCCTGTGTTAATACTACCGATGTATTACCTGATATATCAGCGCTATCCTGCAGGTTATCTCCGTTTACGGCATTAAGGGAACAATATAACGTGATATCCCCTGGTGCTGTTTTAGGAGCGGTCCATGTAAATGAAGCATCATATACGCCGGCTGATGTGGCAACTAACTGTGAATCATGTTCAACAAATGAAATATTGCTTGAGCCGCCCAGTAAGTTATGAATCGTAACATGTTTGGGGAATCCGCTTTCCTGCCCTGCCTGAACCTGCGATGCACCGGTGCCACTTACAGATACAAATTGGAAACCAAAGAAATTATTCTTAGAAGTGCTGGTACCGTGTATTTTAATCGTATAAGCCTGACCTGCCACATAGTGGGTTACTACAGTATTGGTAGTACCCGAATCAACTGTAATAGACACAACGGTGCCTTTTGCAGTACTGTGGCATCCGCCAGCTTCTCCACATGTTCGGGGAGATCCAAGGACTCCACACCTGTTATAGCCATTTGCTGCAGGCCCGGTGGAATAGGCACAAAACAAAACACAGCACACGCCTGCCAATGATAAAAATGGTAAAATTTTGTCCTTCATAATGAGGTTTATTTTAATTGATTAACTGGTTAATAAAACAAATTTAGGCTTGTATATTATCTTTTACGCAACAATGAAGTGCATCGTGGGGGTAAAAGTATAATTTTTACC
>JABDEJ010000151.1:770-1879 GCA_013287095.1 Bacteroidota bacterium
CCTGTGGCCCACAGGCCGGAATGCTACTTCAAAAAATCATCAAAATACTGCGTCACTTTGGTGTAAAGATGCACCCGGTCTTTGCCAAACATATTATGTTCATCGCCGGGATACACAAAATAATCGACCTGTTTTCCTTCGTCAATACATTTTCTTATAAACCTGAGACTGTGTTGCCATACTACTACAGGATCAACCGTTCCGTGGATCACCAATAACCTTCCTTTCAGGTTTTTCACATAATTCAATACATCAGCTTTATCGTAGCCTTCCGGGTTTTGTTGCGGTGTATCCATATAACGTTCTGTGTACATTATTTCATAATAGCTCCAGTCGATCACAGGTCCTCCCGCTACAGCTACTTTAAAGACATCGGGATATCTTGTCATCAAAGAAGTGGTCATAAATCCCCCAAAGCTCCAGCCGTGTACACCCACCCGGGAAGAATCAATGTATGGCAGGTTTTTGAGGAATTTGGCTCCAGCAACTTGATCTTGCATCTCTACTGTTCCAAGATTGCGGAAAGTGGTTTGTTCAAAAGCAAGTCCGCGATTGCCTGAGCCACGACTGTCCATCGTAAATACGATATATCCCTTCTCAGCCATCAACTGCATCCAGAGATTGCTGCCGCCGAGCCAGGAATTGGTAACCAGTTGTACATGAGGACCTCCGTATAGATAAACTACAGCAGGATATTTTTTTGTTGAATCAAAATCGGGCGGCAAAACCATTCTGCAATAAAGGTCTGTTTTACCATCTCCGGCTTTCATGGTAAATAGCTTTGTCCGGCCTATTTTATAATCTTGTAAAGGATTGGCCGCGGTTAGAAGATGATTAATATTTTTACCATCCGCATCCATAATATTCAATTCTCTCGGGGTGGAAGGATTGCTGTAACCATCTATAATATAGCTGCATGCATCATTTGCATAGGCATAATGCATCCCATCTCCTTTTGATAATCTTTCCATCTTGCCGCTTTTCAGTTCGGCCCTGTAAATGCGCCGCTCAACCGGGCTCCCTTCGGTGGAAACATAATAGACATATTTTCCTTTCTCGTCAATCCCAAGGAAATCAGTCACAGCCCAGTTTCCTTTGGTTGTCTGGTT
>JABDEJ010000151.1:1889-2599 GCA_013287095.1 Bacteroidota bacterium
ACATACAATACCTTAATAACCTGAATGCAAGAAAAATAGAAGACAAAAAGGGAAATTGGTTGGGATCATTCGGCAAAAACATTAATGGGTTCAGCGGTTCTACATATTTATCGTCTTTTTCTTCAAAAAGCGTCTTGATAAAATCTCCTGTAATGGCATCGTATTTATTGAGCCAGAGATGGTTCTGGTCGCGGTTGAGTACCGATATATAGATTTGTTTTCCATCAGGGCTCCAGGTGATATTGGTAAGATATTGCTCATAAGGTTCTCCTGTTTTCAGGAAAATAAGTTTCTTCGCGATAACATTATATACCCCAACGGTAACGCTCTGGCTGGTACTGCCCGCCATAGGGTATTTCATCAAAGTATCTTTGGCAGGCCTTTCCGTTATATCCACCAACGGATAGTCCATCACCTTGCTCTGGTCTATCCTGTAAAAAGCAATTGCATCTCCAGCCGGTGACCAGAATGTGCCCTTGGTAATTCCGAACTCCTGGCGGTGTGCGCCTTTCCCATTTACAATGTCCTGCCCTTTTTCATTATCGTTTGTAATTTTGACCTGGCTGCCGCCCCTGGTTGCAACGTAAAGATTATTTCGCCATGTATAAGCGACTGACATTGTTTTGTTTGCAATATCAAGATCGGCGGCATAAGCCGGCACTTGCGTGGCGACGTTTTCAGATCTGGAAGACACATGAAAGACTTCATAT
>JABDEJ010000152.1:0-1911 GCA_013287095.1 Bacteroidota bacterium
GATAGATTTGCGGCATAATAACCCCTTTGCCATGAAGATATTTCTGTTTGCAATGCCGTTTTGTTTTATTTGTAATTCCCCTTACCTCAGCCCAAAGCAGCAAAAGTTACTACCTGGAAGGGAGGGCCCAATTACTGCTGGATCATGACAGTGCTGCCTCAACTGAGTTTACAAAGGCTATTGAACTGCAACCGGATTATGTGAATGCATACCGGTACCGTTCACAGGCAGAAGCGCATCTGGATAATTATGACGGAGCATATACCGATATTTCAAAGGCAATAGAACTTGATGCCAGAAATACCGAATTGTATTATGAGAGAGGCCAACTGAACGCGCTTTATGGAAGATATGACGATGCCATCCCTGATTATAATAAAGCAATCGGCCTAAACCCCAAATATGCATCCGCCTACAATGCAAAAGGAGATGCAGAATTTCAATTGAAAGACTATCAAAAATCAATAAAGGATAATGCCCAGGCCGTCAAGTTGAATAAGTCTCTTTCCGACGCTTATTTTTACAAAGGCAATGCAGAAATAGAATTACATGATTTCAACAATGCCATCGTTGATTATACTAAAGCCATCAGGCATACCATCCTTGATTCAATTTGCTTTTATAGCAGGGCCAATGCGTATGACAGTATTCAGCATTATGATAAAGCCCTGAAAGACTTTACAACTGCACTGACTTATTCGGGTACATATACCGAAGCATTTTTTGGCAGAGGCTACACCGAGATTAAATTATTAAAATATGATTCCGCTTTACATGATTTTGATATGGTAATTGCGGACGATTCTTCAGATGTAGAGGCCTTTTATTATCGGGGCATAGCCAATTGCAAAGTAAAAAATTATGCTTCTTCCATCGCGGACTTTTCCATGGCCATTCAAATGGACAGTACAATGTACCCGGCATTTCTTCAAAGAGGGTATGCAAAACATTTGGCGGATGATAATAAAGGGGCCTGCGAAGATTTTGAAAAAGCGCGAAAATTTGGAATAAAGGAAGCAAAAGATGAAATGGATAAATGGTGTAAATGATTATTTGGTTTATAAAAGATCATAAGTAAAATATGCTCAAGGCAAGGGAAGGGACATGGTTTAGGTTTATTTTAGGAAAACTTTATAATGATAAAGTCAGGGTTAACATTCTGCAAGCCTTTCCTTACTGGATATCAGCTCTTTTGGCAGGCCTCATTGCAGTCCTGTACACAAAGCTTTTCATGTTTGGGGAATCAGTATCCCACACAATCGTTCATGCACAGCCCTGGATATTGTTTATTTTAACCCCTGTCTGCTTTGTAAGCGCCTGGTGGATCGTTAGAAAATTTGAAGATAAAGCAGGAGGTAGCGGTATTCCGCAGGTTATGGCTGCTATTGAACTTGCCAGTCCAAAATACAATCATCTTGTAGATAAATTTTTGAGCCTGAAAGTAATTCTTGTAAAGGTATTGTCTACGCTCTTAATGATAATAGGAGGGGGTGCCATAGGGCGGGAAGGACCTACAGTGCAAATAGCAGCAAGTATCTTCAGAAAAGTAAATAATATACTGCCTGCATCATGGCCGAAGATTTCTAAAAAAAACATGATCATGACTGGGGCTGCCGCAGGACTTGCAGCAGCTTTTAATACGCCATTGGGCGGGATAGTTTTTGCAGTTGAAGAACTAGCCAAAACCCATATCAAAAATTTTAAAACTGCGCTTTTTACGGGAGTTATTATCGCCGGTATTACCGCGCAAGGCATTTTAGGGCCATATTTATATCTTGGATATCCCGATGTAGGCAATTTATCACAAAATACGATTTTTTTCGTGTTGTTGGTTGCTTCTATTGCGGGCATAGCGGGAAGTACCATGAGTGTGATTATTTTACAGATCATGCGCTGGAAGCGGACTTTGAA
>JABDEJ010000152.1:1933-2560 GCA_013287095.1 Bacteroidota bacterium
GTTGTTAGCAGCAGTTGCTTATTTTCTTAATGATGGTATTTTAGGTTCCGGTAAGGCACAAATGGACCGGGTACTTTTTACGCAGGATAAAAACGTTGGTTTTGGATTGCCTTTTTATCGGATTCTCGGTTCTATTGTATCCTTTACAACAGGAGCCGCCGGAGGGATATTTGCTCCTTCATTAGGAGCAGGTGCGACAATTGGAGCCCTTGTAGCCGAAGTATTTAACTTTTCTGCATCTAACGCCAACATCTTAATCCTGGCGGGCATGGTAGCATTTCTTACCGGAGTGACCAGATCACCATTTACATCTGCAATTTTAGTTCTGGAAATGACAGACAGGCATAGTGTGGTCTTTTATTTAATGCTTGCCGGTTTGGCAGCCAGCTTATTTTCAAACTTAATTGACAGACATTCATTGTATGACCATTTAAAAGACTGGTACTTAAAGGAAACCTATGAAAGCGAGACAGTAAAGGTGATCCCCTCAAAAGATGAATAGTTATTTTAACATTTGTGTATTCGCCCTTAAAGCGTGGCCAATTTTCTGATACGGTCACATTCCACTTGATGGCGTCTTAAGATTTTGATTTTGCTTGTTCTATGAGCTTATGTGCATCATCCAGA